>CAZRZE010000112.1:0-5429 GCA_964604535.1 uncultured Akkermansia sp. | reverse complement strand
CCCAAGAGACCTACCTCAACCACCTTGACCCCTTTGAGCTGGCTAGCACCTTTTACTTCCGCCGCCCCTGCCCATACAAGTGGGCGCATGGGAAGGGCTTTATTCTTTGCTCCTGGCCCGACCTCCCCATAGACAATCCCGAAAACCAGCTCTTGCAAAGCCCCATTTTCAGCGCCCTCGCCTTTGCCAGTGAGCCCCTGTGGAATAGCATACATGAGGAGCATATGGGCGACATCAACGCCGACCCTCACTTCATCTACCAATCCAACCTCCCACCCCAAGGCAGCCCACTGCTCGCCCAATTTGCGGCATATGAAAATCGCGTCCTTGCCATACGTGACAAGTTTTTTGCAAAGCACCCCTTCCCCTATGTCAGGCAAGCCCACATTCCGTGGAAGATGATAGGCCCTTTCCCGCATGGGGGGAAGCTTGACACCGTCTTCCCTGTCGAAGAAAGCCTCCTAAAAGGCGAAAAGCCAGCCGCCTCCTATGACTATGAAGGCAAGAGCTACACATGGCTCGACGACATACAGAGCGGTCATAGCATCATCATCAAGCACTACGCCAACTACGCCACCCCACTCAACGGTGGCAATGGTTTTAAGCATCAGCAGCACACATGGTACGCGCTACAGTACATCTACTCCCCGAAGGAGCAGAGTGTCCCCTTCTGGATAGGCGCGCAGACATGGGCGACCTCTGACAGAATAGGTGGTCCCGTCAATATAAAGGATGAATGGCACTACACCAAGCCACGCTTTTATGTGAATGGCAAAGCCATAGCAGCCCCTCAATGGCAACATCTGCAACCCAGCCTCAGCCAGCCCCTAGTGGATGAGAATTACCACTTCCGCACCCCCACCACGGTAAAGCTACAAAAAGGCTGGAACCAGATACTCATCAAAAGCCCCAGTGACCCCAGAATGCGACGCTGGATGTTCACCTTCGCCCCCGTCCAAGCAGGAATCAGTGCGAAGGAATACCCAGAGCTAAAGTTTGCCACAGAGCCACGCTAGCAAATATTCTTTATTTCGCACAACTATCTTTACTTATTAATTTTATACAAGTTAGGGATAGGTGTCTCTATAATCATAATTTCTTGCTTGGCTCCCAATTTCTTCAAGGTGTTTATATACCACTCATTATCAGAATACAAAAAACTCGCATCGAAATCACGAATTAATTCAATTGAGCTGTTGGGTTGACTCAAATCAGGTACGCAAATGATATCTGTTGATAAAGAGAAACGAGGCAAATAGAAAGGCTTGAAAGGTACTCTATGTGCCAATAGTCGTCGATTGTCTTCCGATTCCATATTGATATAATCTCTGATCTGCTCTTCGTGCTCTGATAACTTGACGGGGTCGATAGAGTGTGATTTTAGCAACTTAAGATCTTGATATATAGTTACTATTTTATTCATCTGCTTAGGGATGCGTATTACTTTGAGTACCAAAAGAGTACTCGCCAATACTACAACAGCACCAAGGCAGGAGAAAAAGAATATTTTTGTTTTATATGATAATTTAAAATCGGGTAATGAAATATATAAAGAACTAACGAAAATAACAAGCCCTGTAAAAGGTAAGTAATAACGCTCACAATGAAGGTAGCCTGTTAAAAATAGTATGGGGAGATAGAAACTTGTTAAGATTAATAAAAATAATACCAAAAATGTAAATTTATCAGGCATCTTAACTGATTTCTTTTTGATAGACTGATAGAGAGCAATAGCTGGCAAGAATAGAAATGCTGGTGTTATCAGTACGAATAGAAGAAACTCAGTTACCATTTCAAGAAAACGGGTTCCCTTCACCAAAGCCCATTCATAAGGATGAGTAAAAATAGTTTTAACAGCAGATATATCTGCGTGATATGTTG
Organism: uncultured Akkermansia sp.; assembly: GCA_964604535.1. GTDB lineage: Bacteria > Verrucomicrobiota > Verrucomicrobiia > Verrucomicrobiales > Akkermansiaceae > Akkermansia. Next base: position 3,548 of record CAZRZE010000112.1, on the reverse strand, counting down.
ATATATCAGTCTCAGGTATAAAGAAAATACGGCGACTGTTATCCATAATATAAAAATGATCAAAGTGAACGTAGGAATAGATACTCCAAGGAAGCAGCCAGCAGATAAATATACCAACCGAGTACAATACCAGTTTTACGTTACGCCTATATAGAAAATAAATACTCCACGCGAGCAAGAGTAAGAGAGAGATTGGAAGGAAGTCAAAACGCACACCGCAGCCTAGTCCCAATAGTGAAGAAAATAAAATTGCAACCTTGTAGCTATTTGCGCTATCAGTAATTAATTCTTTACGTATAGAAATATTCAATAAAAACAACACCAGTAACACAAGTACCAAGAGAGTAAAGGGTGTTGTGCCTCCACCATTTACCTCCGATGGCATCTTATAAACTATAAATAAACACCAGCTAATTAGCCCCCATTTATGACCTTGCCTTAGCATATTGCAAGTTGCCCGTATAGCCAAAACAATGCACGCGCAGGCAGCATAGTTCAACAAAATAAAAGAACGAATCCCAAGCCCAGTAAAGAAATCTGTTATAGCAAGAAAAACTGGGTATAGAAAAGGAAAACTATAACCTTGAGTAGTATTATATTGAACTGCTCTTATATAATTAGTTTCATAAGAATGATTTTGGATTAAGTGTTGACTCAAGTCATATAATTGCCATACATCATAAAATGGCGTACCAAGAAGAAGATAGGTTATAAAATTCATCCATAAAAACACTACGATACCGATTTTTGAAAAAGTATATATGTTAATTGATTTGTAGCGTGAATGAAAAGAGAAGTATAATAAAATACACAGTGGCAATGATGCAAAATATGCCAATGTACTTATCCAAGGAGTCGAGTAATAGCTACAGATTACAAGCAACAATGGCATAAAGCACAAGGTATTTTCCCATTTAGGAGTGGTCGTGAAAGATCGAATTAATAGCCATCTGCCTACAGCATAGAGAAGGGCAGAAAAGAGAAAAATGCCTAAAAATTCTTGCAAAAATAGATTATCAGTAATAGGCACATATTTTTTTTGCAAAACAAAAAGAGCTGATAAACTCATTATTCTGATCAAATGTTGCAGTAGGGCTGGCATAGATAAAGCTTATAGATTTAACATTAACGAATATTTAAGTACTAGGGATTAGTTTAGTATATCATTTTCTTATTCTTTGGCAAGTCATTTCTCAATCTACCTGAAATCAAATAGTGAAGCATTTGACGACATATCATTGAATAACTCAGAGCGTCACATTATCCTCAATCTCATCAATCCGGAAAACATCAACATGCAGGAAAGCAGCAGCCTGACAGAGGGCACACACTTCTTATTTGGTGATAATGATTTCTATGAAATCGTGCCTTTCTCCAACCTAGACACTTACAACCTTGTGTTTGACCTCTCAGGAACACTCAATGGATTTGATGCGTACACCGCGTACTCTAATGGCGATTTAATGCTCACAGTACCAGAGCCCAGCACCGCAAACCCTCAGCCTCCTCGCGCTGGCTGCCCTCATGGCACGCCGTCGCCGCAAAGCATAAAGAAAGACTGCGCGTATTTTTTATTGGTTAATTTGTCGAAATCTGCCACTCAAAGCGTTCGCTAACAGCCTCAGTGGTCGTGATGATGGAGGGATCTCGGAAGAGCGTAAAGTCCTTGTTTGTCTCTGTACCTGTGATGATGACTGCACCTTGCTGGAATTCTAGATTGAGTTCGTAGCTTATCTCAATGGCTCCGATTAGATTTAAATCTTCCGTTGGTTTCTGCACGGTGCGCCATAGTTCAAGAGTCGCATGTGTGTCGTCAATTTTGGTATACTTCTGTACGTCAAAATTCTCTTCTAGCGTCTCCTGCCAGCCGTCAGGGGTGCGTACCTTGATTAAATCCTCATTAACGAAGAGAAACTCCAGCACCTGAAGCTCACCTATGGGCTGTCCCGTCGATTGCAGGCTATCACCTGCGCCAAACTGACTAGGGGCTACAGCTTCGCTTGGGATAGTACTGGAATCATTGCCCGCGCTAGTCGTAGAATCACTGCCCCCACCACCGCATGATGATAGAAGAGCTGCCAGCGCAAAGGAGAAAGTGGCTAAAGGGTATTTCATCCTGCTATATTACAAAAAAATCTCAGGAATGCAACAAAATTTCAAGCCCAGATACTCACGAAGAGTGTCTGGGCTTGAAATTGAAAAATGCGATGTGCTTTTAAATTAACCCTGTATAAGGGCAGCCACGCGGAGGATGTTATCGACGTTCATGCCCATTTCAGAGATGACCTGTTCCCCCGGTGCGGAGAAGCCAAACTCATCAATGCTAATGATGGCGCGTGCGTCAGATACATAGCGGAACCAGAGGTCGGCACGTCCTGCCTCAATAGCGATGCGCTTCGTGCATGCGCTGGGTAGGACGGACTCCTGATAAGCTGCGTCTTGACCTTGGAACCTCCACATGGAGGGCATGGAGACAACGCGAACGCCTGCGCCTAGTTGCTTGGCAGCTTCGAGGGCAAGAATCAGTTCTGAGCCAGAGGAGATGATGATAAGCTCTGGGCTTTCTGTGCTTTCCTTGCGGGCGATGTAGGCGCCCTTCATGGTTCCCATGCGGCGTGTTTCTGCGCTCAGCTCTGCTTCTACGCTGCACAGGCTGGGGACATTTTGGCGGGAGAATATGAGGGCTGTTGGGCCATCGTTACGCTCCATAGCGCACATCCATGCACCTGCTGTTTCTTCTTCGTCGGCTGGACGGACAACATCGAGGTTGGGGATGAGGCGCAGACCTGATACGGTCTCTACGGGTTGGTGGGTAGGTCCGTCTTCACCTACTGCTACAGAGTCATGCGTGAGAACGTAAGTGACAGGAAGGTGAGCCAGAGCTGCAACGCGAATGGAGGCTCTCATGTAGTCAACGAAGACACAGAATGTGCCAGCGCTAACGCGGAAGATACCGTCATAGGCTATGCCGTTACATATTGCACCCATGGCATGTTCACGCACGCCAAACCAGAAGTTGCGACCTGCGTAGTTGCTGGGGGAGAAATCACCGCCCTGCTCTATGTAATTCTTGTTGCTGGAGAAAAGGTCAGCACTGGTGCTCAGCAGGGATGGGCAGGAAGCAGCGATGGCATTTTGTACCTCGTAGCCTGCGGCGCGTGTTGCGAGCTTTTGACCAGCTGCAAATTGGGGGATGATAGCGTTACTGACATCAGCAGTGAGACCCTTTGTTGAAAGGGCGCAGCCTGCTTGCAGTTCTGCTGCCTTGTCAGGGTGTGCGGTTTCCCATGCGGAGAAGTTTTCAAGCCAAAGGGCGTAGTCAGCCTCGCGCTGTGTCTTGAGTTCTGCCATGTAGCTGCGCACCTCATCGGAGACGTAGTACAGTTCTTCGGGCAGTCCCCAGCTAGCATGGGCTTCTTTCCAGAGCTTTGCGCCACCTTCGCCATGTCCTTTTGTGGTGCCTTCAAAGCCGGGTACACCCTTGGCGATGATGGTTTTGGCGATGATGAGCTTTGGACGACCGTTCTTTTCCAAGGAAGCAACGCGCA
>CAZRZE010000111.1:0-5544 GCA_964604535.1 uncultured Akkermansia sp. | reverse complement strand
CCTTTATTGCGTCAGGTGGGCAGTGTTTTAGGACAAAGGCTTTTCCCTCATGTCGTGCGGGGTATTGGTCATTCACCACGACCTCGTTATTGCGGAATGTGATGCCCTTTGCAGAGATGGCAAAGATGAGGGGCACGCGGTGGGTGAGGAAGTAGTTGTCGTCAATGAGGATGTTTTGATGGTAAGGCTCCGTTTGATTCTGAGGTTGTTTCACCTCGGGGTAGATGGAGATGATACCTTCTGTGAACTGGTAGCCGGAGGTGAGGTTTTGGATGAACTTGTTCTTCCTAATGGTGACATCCAGACAGCGACCGCTTTCATACCAACCCTGCGCGTCTCCTGCAAGGAGAATGGCAGAGCCGCTGCCCCAGTAGAACTCATTATCCTCTACTAGGACGGGCTTGGGCGTGGTGAAGAGTGAGCCGCGCGCGCGGTTCCAGCGGATGAGATTCTTTGCAAAATGGACGGAGGGATACCAATCGGCATTTTCCCATGCGTCGCCCACACCTATGCCCTCTGGCAGGTCTTCTTCTAGGATGAGGCGTACATGACGCTCATCAAGGCGGATGACTTCTTTGACTTTCACCAGCTGAGGGTTATTTTGCAAACTAGGTCCGTGGATGAATTGCAGCGTCTCACCAGCCAAGGCGACTTCAAAGCCCACCGCCTGCGGATGCATGTAGCGCGAGATGATTTCGCGCGGACTAACTACTTCTGTAATAGATAGGCAGGTGGAGTGCACGTTAATGGCATCGTCCATCATGCTTTCGTATGTTGCGCCTTGAACATCAATTTTTCCGCGGCAATTGGAGAAGTGCGTGGCATCAGCACCCGTGGTGTGCATGCGTCCTTCCCTGCGCAGGCAGCCGCCTCCGCGAATGGTGATGTTCTCGCTGCGCTGCGCGAGGAGAGCCATGCCCTGTGCGTCATGAAATACCACATCATGCAGGGTTACGCCCTTGCTACGGTAGATTACCATGGCAGGATGGGGGCGGGCATAATTGCGCAGGATGAGGGTATCGCCCTTCTCCACCCCAGACTGGGGAGCAAAACCTTGGTGGAACAACACCTCATTGTCACTCAGCTGCTCTGCACGTGGCGACCAAGCAATATCCCCCGCGTGGTAGAGGGCAGCCATGCGGCCTTCGGGCTTGAACACAGCTATGGCTTGCACTGGATCTTGCCAGAGATGCCCTGTGTTGAAAAAGCGATTATTCTCCACCTTCCAACTGCTGCCCTTGGATGGGATGCGGACGCGCACTTGCTGTGGGCTGATCTCCGTAATGACGGCCTCTGTGCTGTAGGCTGTGTCGTAGGCTATATTGATGTTTTTGATGGTGACATCACTGCTATCCAGCAGAAGGAAGGGCTGCATCTTGCCGTGAAAAATAAAGCTACTCCCCTGCCCGTCTAGCGTCAGTCCATGCACATCGACCAAGGGCACACCCACGGGGTGCATGTCCTGTTGGTCGTGGTTGGAGGTGTAGTAGCTCATCTGCTGCGCGCCCTCGGGGTAAAAGTGGTACACACCTCGGGGGAGTTTGAGCACTGGCTTCTCTCCCTGCTGTCGCGCATCTTGAATCAAGCTTCGCAACGGACGGCAAAAGTCATGGCTGGCATCCGCCTTTTTCTTCTCCGCGGGGTACTCATAGGTGGCAGATGTACCCGCATCCTTGCGCCAAGCGAGTTGCTGCCACGCCAAATTATTGGCATTCTGGGCAAGGAGGTAGACTTTGCTGTAGTCAATCGGGATGGTGACGCTGAAGTCTTCCCCTGCCTGACCTTCCCAGAGTATGTGGTCGCCTAGCAACACGCGAAAGGGAGCACCCGCGCCCTCGGGAGCTCTGCCCAGCAGCGTACGCGCCTCTCCCTTGGGGACATCCAGCGGCAGCATGCGCCGTCCAGCTTGGGCTACATCATCATGACCAATAAGGGATTGAGCACAGAGGGGTGCAACCAGAGCAGGCAAGGACAAAACAAAGAAGCTAGGAAGGGGGAATTTCATCTCCTCCTACACTAGCATAAAAAAGAGCCCAATAGCAAGGATTGACTTGTTACCAAGTAATATGATGCAGGGGTCTGATGACGAGAGTAACCGTATACTCTTTAACATCAATAGAAAAACCTAACTCCGACCTACCGTAGTTTTCAAAGGGGAAAAAGTACTTGCTCCCCCTCACATAGCAAATCACCTCATTAAGCTCCCCTTTCTTGATCTTGGGGTAGGTCTTTGCTAGATAGCTGCGCAGCATGCGGCTTGCCTCATGTGCCTGCGCGTCTGGCATATCATCCAGATCAACTCGTTTTTCATAGACCACATCCACTGCGCGCATGTTATAGATATCCTCATAGTCATCCTTGTCCACTTTCGCCATTTCTGGATTTTCAGCGGAACGATCAATATAGCTTAGCTCTCCTGTCTGGGAGTGAACATAGATACCAGATAAAGGATACTTACCAGCAATCACATCGGCCTTGCTGCGTCTTGCGCTGGGGAAAAAGTAATAATCCTTGTATGGACCTTCTTTAAAGCCCAAACAGTGGTCAATAATTGAGAAATGGACGCCAGAAAGCATGCTAGGCTTTTCTTTCAAGGCGTAGTCTACAGCCTTGACCAAGGCATCGTAAGCACTCACCTTGGATTCCTCGCTCATGTCCTCCAAATCACCAGCAGACAAAAAAGGCGTTGATGACAGAAGGCGGTCAAAGTAGAGCACGCTTGAACCAGCTACTCCTATCATCATATCACAGGATGAAAGAACTAATGCCGAAAGTGGCAAAAGAATCAAAGTTTTATTCATAACAAACAATATATCAAATAAGTCCCACTAGTCAACACACTACCTTTGTCATACTTTGAGTAGATTTCACATGAATAATTTATGGGAGAATAAGCTAACAAATTCTCATGCCACAATGAACACTTGTCAGAAAGTAGAAAAACAATTATAATGGCTCGCGATGCTCCGCTTCAACCTCTTCCGCATACCCATTCTAATCCATCCGTCCTTTTGGCTGACGGCTGCTTTGTTTGGCGGCGTATTGAGTATAGAGTGTCTGTGGACATTTTCTAATGTGATTTATTTTATCGTGGCAGCTCTGCTGAGCTTGCTGATGCATGAACTAGGGCATGCCCTTGTCGGACGTTGGCTGGGTGGAGGAGAACCACGTATTCTGCTTTCTGGGTTGGGCGGAGAATGCTGTAATCAAAATATACGCATCACACGCAGTCAAGGCATTTTAATGACAGCAGCAGGACCGCTGAGTAACCTTTTACTGGGACTGGTCGCCGTGGGCATCTTTTATTTAGCCCTTGGTCATAATCCTGATGCTACTTGGTCACTTTGCAGCAGATATATAGGTGGCGCAGAGGTCACGAAGGCTGTGGGCTTTCTCCCCATGGGGGTGGCCAGCATACTAAAAGCCCTCATCGTGGTGAACTTTTGGTGGTTCTTCATCAACCTGCTACCCATCTACCCCCTCGATGGTGGACAGATTGTCTGCGGTTTAATCAAGCCCACAGAAATGCGATTAGCCCACGGGATTAGTATCTACGCCGCTATTCTGCTAAGCATGGTATTTTTCCTCCTACATCTTTGGCTAGCTGCCATCTTTATGCTTATCCTTCTTTATGTGAACTGGAAATGGTGGAGAGCCTTTAGCGCCACACCTAAAGAATAATTTTTTTTACAAATAAAACACATATGAAATCAATCATCCTCTGCTCCCTCGTGAGTGTCACAGCACTCTCCGCCCTTGATATGCCTGGTCCTCGTATACACAAGGTCAGCGAAGCCCTCTCCACTGACCCCAGCTACAGTCCCAGTCACAGCATCAAGCAAGTCATCGACGGCTCAATAGAAAGTGCTAATTGGCATCATGGCAGTGTGAAAAAGATGGATGGAGAGTTCCGCTTTGCCAGCCCTGTCACCCTAGACGGCATACGCTTTGTCAATCCCAGCTTCAACCGCGTCAAACTGAATGTAAAAATATCCGGCAAGTGGCAAAAACTGGGCGACGTGCAACTCTCCAGCGCGGGTGTCATCCGATTCAAGCAGGCCTTGAAAAACGTAGAAGCTGTCAAAATACGCATCGGCGACCCCGAAAGCGACAAGAATATCTTCTTTGCCCTGCGTGAAATAGAGTTTTACCAAAAAGCAAAAGTCCCCTTTGCCGCAGCCATGGAAAAGGTCTTCACCGACGGCAGTTGCTCCGCCCTCAAGCCAAATATCAGCGCAAAGGACATAGCCGCCCTACCCCAGACACTACAGGACATCGCCAAGGCTATCCAATCGGGCGACTACCCCGATGCAGAATACCGCATCGCCTCCTACAAGTCTTTCTCCAGTCCAGAACTGGCACGCAGCGAGCAAAAAATCAATGCCCTCTCCCCCTTTGACAACCCAACTGGCATCTACGCCGAACAGGGTGATGAGATACTCGTCTTTGTCGGTCCTACACATGGGCATAATATCGACCTCATATCCAACAAGCCCTTCAGCCTGCAAAACAGCTCTTATCCCCTAGAAGAAGGCATCAACAAGGTGAAAATCAACACACGCGGTCTGCTCTACATTGCCTACCACAACGACAGCGGCAAGGCCAGTGCCCCCATCACCGTCCATATCCCCCAAGGAAGTGGAAAAATCAATGGCTACTTTGATATCGCCAAGCACACAGACAGCGATTGGAAAAAACTCATCTCCTCTGCCAACTTTGATGTCTTTGACATAGTTGGCAAGGAGAGCATGATGATACTCACCACCAAGTACCTCAAGCAATACAGCCCCGATACCATCACGGAGTCTGTCAATATTTGGGATGATGCCACACACGCCATTCGCGAGATTATGGGATTCTACAAGTACCCCACACAAGTTAATAACCGCATGTTGGGCTTTTCCACGGAGGGCGGCGCGCACATGTTCTCAACAGAATATGGCTGCGGCTACAGCAATGGCGGCAATGGCTACAACCTGAAAAATGAGGTCATCGCCCCCAGTATCAAGCAAGGAAAGCGCGTCTGGGGCTTTGGTCATGAGGTAGGGCACAGCCATCAAGCCGTCATCAACTGGCCGAGCATGACAGAGAGCTCCAACAACTTCTTTGCCCAACTCATCCTCGACCAGTGCCTCTACTCCCCCGAGGGCAATCCCACCGCCACCGACATGGAAAACCCCTGCAAGTACCTGCTAGAACAGGGCGTGAAGGGTGTACCCTTCCATGACATGAACGGCTGGGCTCAGTGGGGCTTTGCGCAGTACTCCTTCTACCTCTACTTCCACAAGTTGGGCATCAACCCAGAGTTCTACCCCGACCTCTTTGAATCCCTGCGCAAGACACCTATCAATGCAGAATGGAGCGATCCCGCACGCTGCCACCTCAACTGGTATGAGCGTATCTGCCATGAGAGCAAAACCGACTTCACAGAGGACTTTGAAATCTTCAACTGGTTTGTCCCCATTGATGTCAAAAAGCACCAGTACGGCGACTACCACTACAAGCTCACCAAGGAAATGGCAGACGCGGCCAAGGCACGCGTCA
>CAZRZE010000110.1:0-5591 GCA_964604535.1 uncultured Akkermansia sp. | reverse complement strand
GTTTGTATTACAAGATAACAAATTAGCCATCGGTAAAATAAGGCAAAATAGCGGCACTTTAGTTGCCTGTTTCATTGTTTTTTAGCATGGAAAAATAGCTCAATTATTTTACGAAAATCCCCCTAGAGCGATCTCTCTTTGCGAATAGCACGCGCACCTGCCCCTATTTCAAATGAGAAAAGGGGCAGATAGAGTCAGTGTATTATGCAAGGAAAAGGGATTTTTAAAATAGCCCCCCGTTCGCAGTCAGGAGGCTTTTTGCGACCTTGCTCAAAGGGGGGATTAAACCACAATCATAAGTTGATGTTTATGAATAAGAAAAGACGCAGGAATGCGATTAATCCACTCATGTGCCATTGGGGTGGGTGGCTTGGACTCACGTCTAACACTGAACTCCTCGGCGGCGGCGCGAGAGAAGAACAGTAAGTGCCAGAAGACTGAGTGTGACCGTGCTGGGCTCTGGGATAAAGTAAGAGATACTATACGTCTTATTCACCCTGTCAAAGGTGGCAGTAAAGCCTAGGTCTGCGAGACTTTTTCCATTGATGCGAAAGGCCGTGTCATTCTCAAGGCGAGGGAGCAGCACATCAATGGATGCATCATTTTCCCATGATAGCAATGTTGCCTCAAAGTGGGTTAGCTCTGACAAATCGGCAATCATTATCTCCATAAATACATCCGTCTCGATAATCAAGCTACTCCCATCCTCTATCATGATATTCGCTCCCCCATTGGGTAGAGTCAGCTGATCAAATTCAATATGCAAATTACCTGTCGAGGTAAGCACCAATCCCGATCCTTTTCTCAACTCCAGCATACCATTAGAAACAAGGCTAAGCGTCCCCCCTCTAATACTAGTCGAGACACCATCCAAGTAGGCAGCAGACAAGAGCGTCTCTTGACCGGTCTGCCTATCAATATAGCTACCACCAGCGATACGAAGAAATTTACGCTCATCCGACAGGATGATATCATAGATTTTTCCATCCGTGTGAATGAGGTTCCAATGCCCTTCTGGGCTAAAGCCTTTCACCCCGCTCATATTAGCTGCTCGTAGATCAACGCTCTCCATCAGAGCAAGAGATAGATCTGCATCTTGCAAGTCAGCATTAATGAAAGTCGCGCCCTCTAATTCTGTAGCAAAAAAGCGTGTCGAATTTAAATTGATATTATTAAAATTGAAGGCACTGAGATCGCCCGTAGAAAACGAAACACCTGATAGATCCTTATCGGTAGAATAGCTTTTCGTACTCTTAATCATATCATGCGTCACAGAAAACGTCCCGCCTGAATTACCAATAATTTTAGCGAAGTTTGCCCCCTTGATAGTAGCTTCATCCAGCTTTGCGTTATAGAGATCGGCGCCCTCAAAATCAGCATTTGTCAGGTCCGCACCAGTGAAGTTAGCGCCCTTCAGTTCTGAATAATAGAAAAGCCCCCCAATCACGCTAGCGTTAATCCATGAGGAGTTGTTATAGGAAGCCGTTGAAAAGTCAGAGCCCTCGGGGAAGATCTGATTATCGTAGATTTCCCCATCAGCGAGTGCCGTAAAACTAGCAGCATGTGCGACTACGCTGGCAAGCAAAGCCTTTTTTAAAAATAGCGGAAGATGTATTTGCATAATGATAGTAAATAAATAATATCACATACAGGAAGAGGAAGGCAAGGAAAATAACAATAATTTTGAAATAGCAGCGATGATTAAGCAACTGCTCCACCTCTGAAGAATAGTGACCTCTGGGAGAAATGATGCTTTTATAGCTACTGGCAAGAGCACAGGGACTAGCAATTCTCTCACAAGCAGCGAACCAGCCCCTGCTGACATGCGGCATGACCCCGACGTGGGCAATCATCTCTGCCGATTTGCCACCTTTGTTAACACAACACATCATATAATATAGAAAAGATAAGATAACATGGCTGATATAATTCAGAATTATCAGGTAAAGTATAGTGAGAAGTGGGGTTCCTACCTCCAGCAAGAAATCTCCCGCTTGGACAAGTTTGTCACAGTGGAATCAGGTCTCTCTGGAAAGATGGTAGCCTTTGACCAATTTGGTCTTCTCACCTTCGAAGAAAAAACAACGCGCATGGCGAGCACCGTCCTCAACGAAGCCCCCACCACGCGCCGCGTCATGCACCCCAAAATCTACACCAAGGCCGTTGGCTTTGATGAGTTTGACCCCAAAAAACTCTCCACCGCCAATGAAATTGCCGTGGCAAAGACCATAGAAAGCCTCCGCTCTGCCGCTGCGCGTAGCATGGATGCCGTCATGCTCTCTGGATTCATGGGTACCAACTACACGGGCGAGAACGGTACGACGGCAGTCAGCCTTCCCCAATCACAGATTATCGCAGAGGACTACGTGGACACGGGCACGGCCGCTGACAGCAATCTAACCGTTGCCAAGCTACGCGAAGCCCTCACCATGCTGCAAAAGGCAGAAGCATGGAGTGAAGAACGCCGCGCCTATGGGGATGAGCTGGTACTCGCCTGCTCCAGCAGCCAGATCAACGCCCTGCTGCAAGAGCCAGAAGTCTCTAGCTACGACTACAACACAGTACGCGCCCTTGCGGAGGGCAAGGTGGACACCTTCCTTGGTTTCCGCATCATCCGCACAGAGCAACTGCCTATTGCAGCTGGTGGTGTGCGATCCTGCCTTGCGTGGGTGAAGAGTAAGGCTCAGTTTGGCATTTGGGATGACTTCAAGGTAAAGGTATCTGTTCGAGACGACTTGGATGAGGCATTGCAAATCAGAGCAAAGTTTGCCTGTGGCGCATGCCGCTTGCAGGAGGAAGCCTTTGTGCAGATTAAATGTGCAGAGTAAAACACACTAAGGAGATACAAATTAACATATAACAATTAAAGGATAAGTTGAATGGTATTCACCCTAGGCATCATGGATGTCTAGGGTGTTTGCTTGTTGGCGTGAGGGGGTGCACTCGCGGGGGCAATCCCCTTCTACGCTATCGCGCAGGATGACTGCTATTTTATCCTATGCGGCGCAGGGCGGCTCGTATCAGCTCGTCCGTGCTTGCACTAGGATCTTCCTTAAGCTGCGCTGCTAGTGCCTTTCTCGCCTCTGCCTGCTTGAAACCCAAGGCGATGAGCGCTAATTCCGCATCCGCTGCGGCTTCTGTTGTTGTGCCCTGCTGCTGCGCTTGCCATGTGGCGGCAAGTCCAACTTTATCTTTGAGTTCCAAAACGATGCGTTCTGCTGTCTTCTTGCCCACTCCCTTGGCACGCGAAATAGCCGCAGCATCCGCAGAGACAACGGCTGCCTTGAAGTTTTCCACGTTGAGTCCACTGAGTATGGAGATGGCTGTCGCGGGGCCTATGCCACTGACGCGGTCAATGAGCAGGCGGAAGATGTCGCGCTCTGCATCGCTGGCAAATCCATAGAGTATCTGCGCGTTCTCGCGTATGTGAAAATGTGTGCGTAGCGTGACTTCCATCCCTTCAACGGGGTTGAGCTGGTCAAAGGTGGAATGAGGGATAATGATCTCATAGCCCACTCCGTTGACGTCGATGATGAGGGCTTGGGGGCGGGATTCTACAATTTTTCCTCTGATAAAGGCTATCATATGCCGTGTTCTGTGGGTGAAAAAGCCACCCTCGCGCTACGCTGCGGGGGTGACTTGATAAAAAGTGTTCTTTTCAGTGCGTGTCTTAGTTGTTCACGCGGCCGAGGTAGCTGCCGTCTTCTGTCTTGACAGAGATGCGCTGACCTGCGGTGATGAAGAGGGGTACTTGAACGACCAAACCTGTGGACATGGTTGCGCTCTTGTAGACGTTGTTTGCGCTGTTGCCCTTGACGCCTTCGGGGGCATCTGCAACTTCCATGGTGATGGCAGCAGGGAGCTCGATGGAGCAAACGGTATCGTCAGTGAAGAGGACGATGTAGTTGGAGCCTTCGATGAGGTATTCCTTCACGGGTTCAATGATGTCCTCGGAGACGCAAACGTCTTCGTAGCTTTCTGTATCAAGGAAGTGATAGCCCATACCGTCAACGTAGGAGAACTCCATCTCGTTACGGGTGAGCATCACGCCTTCCAAGAAGTCATTGGAGGTGAGGCGCAAATTGTAGTCTTTTTTGCTAGCAATGCTGCGGATGGTCATCTGTACATAGGATGCCATGCGGGGAGGAGTTTTGAGCTGGGTTTCGCGAACTACGCAGACATCGCCATTGTAGCTGACTGCATGACCCTTGCGGAGTTGAATAACGGGGACTTTTGCCATAAGGCGGGAAGCTTAACAAAGAATAGAATGGTAGTCAAGACTTTTTCATTATACGCAGCCTTGCAATTTTGGACACAAAAAAGCCCCTCATTACGAGGAGCTTTTTTGTGGTTAAACGTTATAATGCTAGATGCTTATTCCTTCTCATTGAGAGGCTTTGGCATTTTGCCTGTTGTGAAGTATTTTTCAATTTCTTCCAGTGTGCGTCCCTTGGTCTCTGGCAAGAAGAAGGCTGCTGTGATGAAGTAGATCACGGTGAAGCCTGCCAAGACGAAGAAGACCATGGCGTATCCAGAATGTCCTACCCATGGCAGGAAGACACCTGCGATGGTGGTGGAAACACCTTGGTTAATCAAGAGCGCAATAGCCATACCGTTGGCGCGAATGCGTGTTGGCATGAGCTCGGAGAGTGCCAACCAGACGCAGACACCAGGACCTGCAGCGTAGAAGGCGATGAAGACAACGAAGAATACGGTGACCATCCAGCCTGTAAAGGGTGATGGGGTTTCACCGATTTCGGCCTTAACAATCTTCAGCTCTTGCAGTGTGGCTGGCTCTGGCTTTTCTGCCCAGAACATGACATTGTCTATCAAACCTGGCTTTTCAAAGAGCGCTGGGTTGATGATGAAGCGGTCCTTGTTGCTTTCCAATACTTGAAGGGCGGTAACGACCTTGGTACGCTCTTCGTCGCTGCCAGCAAAGGTGACGGATTCGTCCTTCAATCTCAGCTTGGCGGAAAGAGAGGCTTTGCCCTTGTCCTTGGGTTTATCCTCGAGGATACGCTTGCTTTCAGTTGCGGTGAATTCTGCAAGGTTGACATCTGCCATGGAGTCGTCGTTATAAGCAACACCAGCATCGACAACTGTCTTCATTTCCTTCTCACGATCAAAGTGCTTGCTCATTTCTTGCTTGAAATTGCCGCCCTGTTCGTAGGAAATGATGAGCTGTGTGCCTTCCTTGACCTTGCCGTCTGCGATGAAGTCTTCAAGCTTTGCTTCCTCGACAATGTCGTCAATAGATACCTTCAGGTAGGCATTGTCCTTGATTTTGCCTTGGAGGATTTCTGTAACATCAACACGCTTTGATTCCAGCGTTTTGAACATGAAGCCTACACCGACCAAGCCAGCAATGATACCTGCTGTACCCATCTTGAGGAGGAACTTGCGTCCCTTTTTGTCCACCAGAGAAACAGCAACAACGGTCATGACCATGTTGACGACCTTGATGGCAAAGTCAGCCAAGTTAGCAGCCTCACCTTCGAGACCAGCTTGTTGGAAGATAATGACGGAGTAGTTCAGCACGGAGTTAATACCCGTTGCCTGATTGCAGCCCAAAATGACAACTGCGAGGA
>CAZRZE010000109.1:0-5658 GCA_964604535.1 uncultured Akkermansia sp. | reverse complement strand
TTGCCCTCATCACCCTCATGGCGCAGATGGGCTCTTACGTCCCCGCCAGTGCCGCGAGAATAGGATTAGTAGACCGCATTTTCTGCCGTGTGGGTGCTAGCGACGACATCGCCCGTGGGCAATCCACATTTATGGTGGAGATGAGCGAAACTGCCCTCATCCTCAACAACGCCACAGACCGCTCCCTAGTCATCCTAGACGAGATAGGGCGAGGCACAGCAACCTTTGACGGACTCTCCATCGCATGGTCAGTGGCAGAGCACCTCCATGATGTCACAGGGGCTCGCACCCTCTTTGCCACACATTACCATGAACTAGTGGACCTAGAGCACACTCACAGTGCCGTGAGCAACTGGCATGTCGAAGTCCGAGAATGGAAAGACGAAATAGTCTTCCTACGCAAGGTCCTCCCCGGTCCAGCGGACAAATCATACGGCATACAGGTAGCACGCCTTGCGGGACTACCCCATGAGATCATAGAAAGAGCAAAGGAAATCCTTACCCACCTTGAACTCAGCTCGGCAAAGCGTGAAGCGAGACAGCACACACAAAGCACTCCACGCCAGACGCGAAAGAAAGCCATGCCCAAGCTACACGAAGCCGATGATATCCTGCAAATGGATATGTTCGATATGCTGGATGACTTTTAGTCCTCCTTCTTCTCCACTTCCTCCTTTTTCTGGAGGGTGGGTTGCTTCTTCTTGCGGAAGAAGATCAACTTCATCAGGATGATAAAGACCAAGAAGGCACCGCCAGCAATCATCCAATCCGTCTGGGACATACTCTGAGCGTAGACCTTGATTTGCCTCCAATACTCATCAAGCTTTGCCATAATGGCAGCACCTGTAGCCTGCTCTTCCTTCTTATCGGTGACGGTTACTACCTCATCTCCGAAGTCAACCTCTGAGTCATTATCGGAATCTTGCACGGCAAGGGAAGGTCTCGAGGGTTTGGGTCTCTTGTTGCCGCGAGGCATGGCAAGACGGCGTTCTTCATCTTGGAAGAGGGAATTGTATCGCTCATTACCCATAGACACACCCAAAGCTGTTGCATGCCCACCGGGGTCGCCCTGCTTCAGGTCGCGTCTGCCCTTTTTGGGAGATTTGCTGAAAATGGTCAAGTGGGTGATTTTTTCGGAGGAATTGTAGTCTGCAAAGATGAAGCAACCATTGCTCAACTTTGAATAAAGAGCCTTTTTGAAGCCCAGATGCTTCACCTTACTGGCGACTGCGCGTCTCCACTTGATGTCCGTTACATCCGCTAATTCACGTGCGTCACGTCCTGCTTCTTTCAGGGAGACAGGGCTTTTGTAACTCAGCTGTACACTGATGAGCCTATCCGCTCTGGGGTCGAAGTCCAGTGACAACTGCCCCTTATCCGTTTGCCAAATACGGCGCACCGTATCGTCCTCCAGAATAACGAATTTGTAATCTTTTGACAGCGCAAAATCCGCTTGAGAACGCGCCAGCGAAGGCGATACGTCTGAATAATCAAAGGCTAGAAGACTTTGTGACAGGCAGGCAACAAGGGCAAGATGAGAAATGATGTTCATGGACAAGATGCAAGAGATTAGCATCTCCGCGCCGCCAAGTAAAGCAAGAAACTAGGATGAAATTTTGTGAGTTGAACAAATTTTCCCAAATGGTGTCTATTGTTGTAATATGAATGAAAAATTAACAAGTAAACTCATGCAGGCTCTGCAGGAAGCGCAGCAGTCTGCCCAACAGGAGGGGCGCGCTAGCATCCACGCTGCGGAGCTCTTGCTTGCCCTGCTGCGTCAGGAGGGAGGTATACTCACCCCCATATTGCAGCAAACAGGCATCTCTCTGCCCAGCCTCGAAGCAAAGCTCAGCGAGCATCTTTCCCAAGAAGCCCGCCAGACGGGCGGCAGTGCGCAGGCCCCCAGCCTTTCCCCTCAACTCCAAGCGGATCTCAATGAGGCCAACGCACAGCGTCAGGCTATGGGTGATGACTACCTCAGTGTAGAGCATGTCATCCTCGGCATGCTACGCAGCAAGGGCAGCATACGAGTCTTGCTAGAAGGATGCGGTCTCACAGAGCAAAATTACCTCCACGCCCTCAAGCAGGTGAGAGGTAATCAACGCGTCACCGACCCCGACCCTGAGGAAAAATACCAGACATTGGAAAAATATGGCACGGACCTAACCGCCCGCGCACGACAGGGAAAAATAGATCCCGTCATAGGACGCGATACAGAGATACGTCGTGTTCTGCAAATACTTTCTCGTCGCACAAAAAATAATCCCGTACTCATTGGTGAGCCCGGTGTGGGCAAAACAGCCATTGCCGAGGGGCTCGCACGCCGCATTGTGGACGGTGATGTGCCTGAAAGCATGAAGGGAAAGAGGCTCGTTTCCCTCAACATTGGTTCAATGCTGGCGGGCGCGAAGTTCCGCGGAGAGTTTGAAGAACGCCTCAAGGCCTTCATCAAGGAGGTGAGCGATTCTGATGGAGAAATCATCCTCTTCATTGATGAACTGCACACCCTCGTTGGTGCTGGGGCAGGTGGAGATGGAGCAATGGATGCCGCTAACCTGCTCAAACCCGCCTTGGCGCGTGGTGAGCTGCGTACCATTGGGGCCACCACCCTAGATGAGTACCGCAAGTACATAGAAAAAGATGCCGCCTTGGAACGCCGCTTTCAGCCCGTGCTGGTTGCAGAACCCAGCGTGGAGGACACTATTGCTATTTTGCGTGGTCTTAAAGAACGCTATGAAGCGCACCACGGTGTACACATCACCGACAGTGCCTTGGTGGCGGCCTCTGTGCTGAGTAATCGTTATATTACGG
The DNA here is from genome assembly GCA_964604535.1 of uncultured Akkermansia sp. GTDB lineage: Bacteria > Verrucomicrobiota > Verrucomicrobiia > Verrucomicrobiales > Akkermansiaceae > Akkermansia. The sequence goes on along the minus strand of CAZRZE010000109.1, from coordinate 2,847 downwards.
ACAGATTTCTGCCAGACAAGGCTGTGGATCTCGTGGATGAGGCCGCTGCGCGTCTCAAGATAGAGTTGGACTCCATGCCCAGTGAGATTGATGAGCTCAACCGACTCGGCATGCAGCTGGAGATGGAACGCCAAGCCCTTGCCAAGGAAAAAGACAGTGATTCCCAGCAACGACTAGAAAAAATCACCCAAGAGCTTGCTGATAACAAGGAGCTGGTGGATGCTCTACTCGCACGCTGGAAGAGCGAAAAGGACGTTGTTCTCCGCGCCAGCGAGGCGCAAAAACGCATTGATGAACTGCGCACCGAGGCCGACCGCGCTCAGCGTGCGGGCGACTTGGGGCGCGCTTCGGAGATTCTCTACGGGGAGATTCCTTCTGCGGAGGAGGCTGCAAAATCAGCCCGCGAGGCGCATGCTGCTCTTCAGCAAAATGGTGAGAGCCTCTTGAAAGAGGAGGTGACAGAAAGCGATATTGCCAAGGTGGTCTCCACGTGGACTGGTATTCCCGCTGCACGCCTTGCAGAGGCGGAGCGCGAAAAGCTCCTCCACATGGAAGAGCGTCTTGCCGCGAGACTCATCGGACAAAGGCAGGCTGTCAAGTCTGTCAGTGATGCGGTGCGCCGCTCCCGCGCGGGATTGCAGGATGAGAACAGGCCGCTGGGTTCCTTCATCTTCCTCGGTCCTACGGGCGTGGGGAAGACGGAGCTAGCCAAGGCCTTGGCAGAATTCCTCTTTGATGAAGAATCCGCCATGGTGCGCATCGACATGTCCGAGTACATGGAAAAGCATAGTGTCTCGCGCCTCATTGGGGCGCCCCCAGGTTATGTGGGCTATGATGAGGGCGGTCAACTCACCGAGGCGGTGCGTCGTCGTCCCTACAGTGTGGTGCTCTTTGATGAGATAGAGAAGGCGCACAGCGATGTCTTTAATGTTCTCTTGCAGGTGCTGGATGATGGTCGCATCACTGATGGGCAGGGACGTACGGTGGACTTTACCAATACGGTGCTCATCATGACTAGCAATATAGGCAGCAGCCATATCTTGAAAGAAGCAGATGCAGAACAACGCCAGCAGAAAGCCATGCAGGCCTTGCGTGGTCACTTCCGCCCAGAGTTCCTCAACCGCATTGATGACATCATCATCTTTGAGCAACTGAGTCGCGAGGATATTGCGGCTATCATCCCCATTCAGCTAAGAAGGGTGGAGAAACGCCTCTCGGATAGGGGGCTGAAGTTGCAGCTGAGCGAGGCGGTGGTGGATCTGATTGCGCAGCATGGCTATGACCCTATCTATGGTGCGCGTCCGCTGAAGCGCGCTATACAGAATATCATGCTTGATCCGCTGAGTCTGGCTATCTTGGAAGGTCGCTTTGCGGAGGGGAGTACGATACGCGCGGATATGAGAGATGGGCGGGTAGACTTCGCGTGAGGAGTGGGGGAGGGCTTCTAAGAAGCCCTCCGAAGCCCTTTTTCAAGGCTTCACTCTCTTGCTCGTAGCTTTCCCCATTTTGTCGAGCTCCTGCGCTATTCCTAATAGGTAGAGTCTTTGGCTTTCCCTGTGGATTTTTTCTGCATCCCATTCCCCTGTATTGGGTGTTTTCTTTAGAAACCCTTCCAAGAAGAGTGCTAGTTTTTTCTCTAGATCGGGAATATTCTTAATCGCAATTTCTGTTAATTCATTGATTGCGTAGATGATGAGTCGCTTTTCTTTGCTGCGGCTTTCTTCTCTGAGGTAGTCTTCTCTCTGCCCAGCTCGTGCACGCTCTAGGAAGTTCTTCCATTCAGTACGTAACGCAGAGTTGCAGTCGCTTATATCTACGCTCTCAAAAATGTGGGTGATTGCTGCCTCTTCTCCCCTTCCGAGAAGGGCTAGGTGTCGGCATTGGGCTGCTGCTACTCTCAGTGCAAAGAATCCACTGGATTCTTCGTATGGAATTTCTTCGTAGGGGATGCACAGTACTAATAGTCTGTTGCTCTCTCTCACGCTCTTCATTGCTTCTTTGAGCTCTCCCCAGCTCATTTTCCAATCGAGGAGGAATTGAGGCGGTTTTGCTGCGTTAAAGATGAGTTGACTCTGTTCCTCCATCCAGTTGATCTGCCAGAGGCATAGTTGCGTGGGGTCAAGGGTTTCATGTTTGTTTTGTTTATAAGACTCCAGCGTATTCCAAAACATGAGGCTTTCGTTGATGTAGGCCATGCAATTCAGTGTGTGTCTCAATTTCTCGGGAAGGGTGTCTATGTAGGCTTGTTGCTTTTCTAACATCTGATCATGGATTTGATATAACGGAGCAATGCTGTCTATCTCAGATTGATCGCGGTATAGCTCTAGGGCGATGTTGGTGATTTTGACTTGGGTTGATTTGTATGGTTCTGGAAGTTGTTGCGCAGCATCGAGTAGTGCTAGTGCTAGCTTTTCCCATCGCTTGAGTAATGAGGGGATATCAGCAGGCGGGTACTCAATATTTTCTTTTAAAGATATATATTGTAATTTGCTAGATTTGAGATAGTACTGCTTGACCTTGCTGGGCATGAGTTGCAGTTCCTTGTAGCAGTCTGCGCCTGTGATGTGTTCGTCTAGGGCTAAAGCGCAGCTTGCGCTGGCTATGAGGCAGGTAAGGGGGGTGATAGTCTGGTAGAGTGGGTTCATGATTCGAATCTATCACATTGCAAGCAAATATGTCAACGCGCAAATGGCTTCTCCCTTGTAGGAGAAGCCATTTGCAAAACCACGTTATGCGAAGTGTATTACTTCACGCGATAGTATTGATAGTGAACGCGTTCGTCAATTGCGAGTGTCTCACGGACTTCGCGGATGACTGATGGTTCAGCATCAAAGGAAAACTGCATGT
>CAZRZE010000108.1:0-5738 GCA_964604535.1 uncultured Akkermansia sp. | reverse complement strand
ACCTTTATGGTCAGAGCCTATTGCAATACGGTATGGGGTACTCATAAAAATAAATACGTTTGTTGAACGCTACAGAACACTAGCATTTCTGCACGTCAAAAAGCAAGGAAAAAAACTCTTTAAAAATAAAAGCGAACAGCAGCACTGAATGTCCAGCCATTGTAGTCCGTCTCAGAATCTTTTCTTGCAGTGATATACTCTGCGCCCAGCATCAGCTTTGCCATCTCTGGATCGCTTGCATCAGCATAAAAATTCACCCCAAGGTAGAAGGTATGCGCACTATCTACCATCAACTCAGCTGTAGTCTGTCGCGCTATGTAGCGTTCCCCATACAGAGAAACAGCACCCTTGCCCATGGAGACAGCGTATCGTCCCACTACCTCAATCTGAGGATCAATGAGGTAGCGGGGCATGAAGCTAAAGCCCAGATTATTTTCAGAACCACGGCTTTCATCGGCTTTTTGTAGTTCAAAGTTAGCCAGAGCGGCCAAGGAGAGCTGGAAGTCACCCTCTGCCCAGTGATAACCGAGAGAGATTGCATCCTTCACCCCCATGCCATAGTTGTTAGCACCTCCACTGCGACGTCCATCGTAGACATTGTTAAAGTCATGCGTGTACTGGAAGGAGAATTGATGGTAATAATCCTCACTCACCCCAGCCTCTCTCCAAGAAGCACCCAGCACCGCAAACATCTTGTCCTCATATCCAAACTCCCCCTTGAGCCCATCGCCGCTTTCATAGCGGTCAGAGTGGGACATGGAACGAGCGCCAGAAGCACGGTCATTGCCGAGGAGTTGCAAGTAGAGGCAGGTGCCTTTTTCCTTCTCATAGTGCATTTGCATGCCCCAGTTAGCTTCATGACTGTATTGATTGTAGAGTATGGATCGCTCTATGGTAGGGATGGATATATTAGATGGCAGATACTCATCCAAGAAAAGAACCTTCAACTTGCCCGCACTGAGAGTGAGCCCCTCCACAGGCAGCTTTTGTGTCAATTGCAGGGAGAATAATCCGCCGTATGTATAGTTATCTTCGCTACGTCCATTGGCGTATGTATCCATGCTAGGCATGCCACCAAACTTCCACACCATACTGAAGGTTGTATCAGTAGAAAAACCAGCACTCAGTATTGCCCAGACGCGACGCATCTCATCGTTGTAGGGACTAGCTCCATTTTTTAAATGCAGAGAATTGCTACCATTAGGCTGTACTACTGCCATTTGATACTGTACAATTCCATTAAGCTTAATATATCGCAAAAACCCTTCCTCTTTCTCATCTTTCTTTTCATAGAGATAAATATTGTCATACGTACCTGAAAAGGGATGATGCGCAAAAAGAGGCGTTATTGAGGTCAAAAACAGGGAAAAAACAGAAAGTATTCTCATCTCTGGGCATCATAATCCATCTACCCTCACCCTACAAGGATAAATACAATAAATTTTCAGCTAAGTCGGCAAAAAATAAACTTGACAAAATACATATAAAGTTATACGATAACTTCCGTAGAAAACTTTTAATTACTCTTTATAATCAAAGATTGAATCCCCATCAAATAAGGTTGACTACATAGAAACATTTCTAATGAGCGCAGCAAAAATTGACTATAATCATGATATCACTTCATTAATTCAAGCAGCAGAGGGAGGCAATGTGGTTGCTCAGCTTGAATTAGGGGGATGGTATTATCATGGTGATGGTGGCTACATAGAGCAAAGTGATACCAAATCGGTACGCTGGTTTCGCCGCGCTGCAGAGCAGGGTTCGCCCGATGCGCAGTTCCTCATGGGCGCATTTTGCGAAATGGCATTCGGCATGAAGCGCGATGACAAAGAAGCCGCAAAGTGGTACAAAAAAGCCGCTGAACAGGCACACAATCCCGCTCGCTATGCGCTGGGGATGTGCTACAAGCAAGGTTTTGGCGTCATACAAGACGATGACTCAGCAACCAAGTACTTTCGACTTGCCGCAGAGGAAGGCGACGCTGATGCGCAATACGCCCTTGCCTGCTGCTATCAGGAAGGACGCGGTGTGGCGCAGGATGATTCACAAGCCCTTTTCTGGCTAAAAAAATCTGCCGCCCTGGGCTTTGATGAAGCCTACTACGCCATAGGTCTGCACCTCATTTCAAAGAAAGAGAACGAGGAGCATGATGCAAAGTTCTACCTGCAAAAGGCAGCGGATCTGGGTCACGTCAAGGCAGCAGAGCTACTGGAGGAACTCAGCGGTGAAGATTGCGCATAAAAGAAAAACTACGCCACGGCATCCATAAAATGCTTGCATTTCTTAACGCATGGGCGTAGAATCGCGCGCATGAATAATGAGCCAGTGAGCACAACGACCACCAAGCGCGACTTTATAAGAGAAATGATTAGCCACGACCTTGCAGAAGGATACTGCAAGGTACCAATCACACGCTTTCCACCAGAACCCAATGGTTATCTACATATTGGACATGCTAAAGCCGTTTGCCTCAACTTTGGACTCGCACAAGAATACGCCCACTTGGGAGCACGCTGCCACCTGCGCTTTGACGATACAAACCCCTGCAAAGAGGATGTGGAGTTTGTCCGTTCTATCCAAGAAGACATCAAGTGGTTGGGCTTTGACTGGAAGGACAAGCTCTTCTTTGCCTCAGACATTTTTTCCTTCTACTACGACTGCGCCATGCACCTCATTGAAAAGGGACTGGCCTACGTGGACTTGCAGGATAGAGAGACCATTCGTGCTCAGCGCGGTGATCTGACCACACCTGGTACACATTCTCCCTACCGTGACACGGATGCAGCGAAAAACATGGAGCTCTTCATCGCTATGAAGGAGGGCAAGTTCAAGGAAGGCGAAGCCGTCCTACGTGCCAAAATTGACATGGCTAGCAGCAACATGAACATGCGCGACCCTGTCATTTACCGCATTTCCTACGACTCTCACCACAATACAGGTGATGCTTGGTGCATCTACCCCATGTATGACTTTGCTCACCCACTAGAGGATGCCTATGAGCACATCACACACTCCCTTTGCACGTTGGAGTTTGAAAACCACCGCCCTCTTTATGACTGGGCCATAGAAAACTGCCCCGTACCCGCCATACCTAAGCAGCGCGAATTTTCTCGTCTCAATATCACCTACACGGTAATGAGCAAGCGCAAGCTGCGTGAACTTGTCGAACAAGGATATGTCAGCAGCTGGGATGACCCACGCATGCCAACGCTCTGCGGCATGCGCCGTCGCGGTTATCCCGCGCCAGCCATTGTTTCCTTCTGCGAAGGCGTTGGTATCACCAAGTTTAACGGCAATACTGACATCGCACGCTTGGAAAATGCCGTGCGTTCAGAACTCAACGCCACCGCGCCACGCCACATGGCCGTGCTCGCCCCGCTAAAGCTGGTACTCACCAACACCCCTGCCGATTTTGAGCAGGATATTGAGCTAGTCATCAATCCCGAGCAGCCAGAGCTAGGCAAGCGCACAGTCAAGCTAACACACGAGGTGTACATAGAGCAGGAAGACTTCATGATTGAAGCTCCCAAAAAGTACAAGCGTCTCAGCCCCGGTGCCTGTGTGCGCCTCCGTGGTGCCTACTGCATCGTTGCCACAGATTACAAGACTGATGATGAAGGTCAGGTCATTGAAGTGCACGCAGAAATCCTGCCTGACACCATTGGTCAGCCTCCCCCAGAGGGCATCAAGTGCAAGGGAGCTATCCACTGGGTATCTGCCAGCTACGGTGTGGACGCAGAGATACGCCTCTACGACCGTCTCTTTGTGGATGAAGCACCCGATGCGCATCCAGATGGCTTCCTCGCCTCGTTGAATGTAGACTCTCTCACCACCATTAGCAATGCAAAAATCGAGCCCGCACTTGCAACTGTTCCTGCAGAATATCTCTGCCAGTTCGAGCGCACAGGTTACTTTATTGCAGACCGCCGCGACCATAGCGCGGAAAAGCCCGTATTCAATCGCTCCGTAGGACTGCGTGATTCTTGGGCTAAAAAGAAATAAGAAATATCCCACATGAGCAAAACTTTTGAATTTCAAAGCACAGGCGGATCATTTGATATGAACCGCTTCATCAATGAATGCGATGCTGCTGTTAGCGGCGTGCCCCTGTCCACCCCCGATGCAAGCCCTACCCCCACGCAGGAGCTTGTCCCCGTGGCGGATGGCATCGATCCAGTCATCTATTCCCCTCTCAGCGAGGTACTGGAAGATATCAAGGCAGGGCGCATGGTTCTTGTCACCGATGACCCAGCCCGTGAAAATGAGGCTGACCTCGTCTGCGCAGGAGAATTTGCCACACCAGAAAACATCAACTTCATGGCCATCCATGCACGTGGTCTCATCTGCGTGCCCATGTCTGATGAGCGCGTTGCCCATCTTTCCATCCCCATGCAGACCGCTCATAATACAGAGAAGCACCACACAGCTTTCACTGTCAGTGTTGACGCAAAGGAAGGCATCACCACAGGCATCAGCGCTTTTGAGCGATCCATCACCACGATGAAGCTGGCTGATCCCAACGCCACCAAGGCTGACTTTGTCCAGCCCGGTCATAGCTTCCCCCTACGCGCCCTTGCTGGTGGCGTTCTGCGCCGCGCGGGACACACGGAGGCTACAGTTGACCTCATGCGTATTTGCGAACTACAACCAGTAGGCGTATGCTGCGAAATCATGAAGGATGACGGCACGATGGCACGACTCAATGACCTAGGTAGCTTCCAAAAAAAGCATGGTCTCAAGGCCTGCTCCATAGATCAAATCATTGATTACCGTATCAAGACGGAACAAATTGAGGCAGACACACAACTGGTCATCAAAGAGCAGGAGATTAATCTGCCCACACGCTACGGTGATTTCCGCTGCCACTCTTTCCACAGCACAGCTGATGGTCAGACACACCTTGCCCTCGTTCATGGAGATATTGACCCAACAAAACCTGTTCTTTGCCGCCTGCATAGCGAATGCCTCACGGGCGATGTCTTTGGAAGTCGTCGTTGCGACTGCGGCAGCCAACTGGATATGGCCATGCGTCAAATCGCAGAAGAAGGTGGCGTTGTACTCTACCTGCGCCAAGAAGGACGCGGCATAGGATTAGGCGCAAAACTGCATGCCTACAAGCTACAAGAAGAAGGTCTCGACACAGTGGATGCCAACCTGCACCTCGGCTTTGCAGCCGACCTGCGCGACTACACAGCAGCTGCCCACATGCTCCAAGAAATAGGGGTAAAATCCGTGCGCCTGCTCACCAACAACCCCGCCAAGGTGCAGGGACTAGAGAGCGGAGGCATAGATGTAGCAGAGCAAATCAGCATAGCCTCCTGCCCGCACGAGCAAAATATCCACTACCTTAATACCAAAAAGGAACGCATGGGTCACACGCTCTAATAGCTCTTCTAATAGTAATACGCTGCATGTCGCAAGGAAATCTTGCACCATCAAGACTTTTTTGCTAAATTAAATTCATTCTATTACGTCACTTAATACATGTCACAATCATCCCCTCCCCCTAAAAGACCCCAAGGCCCTTCTAACCCACAACCAGGCAAGCCCACCAACTGGGGACTCATCATCCTTCTCACCGTCATCGGTAGCATTCTTTTCATCGCCTTCAATTTTAATGGTTCTATAGCATCCAGTGGCAAGACTGTAAGCTTGGATGAGTTCAAGCAACTCTACCGCAATGGTGACATTGTTCTCAACAATGAGAAGAAATACCCCGTTACAGTAACCACTGA
>CAZRZE010000107.1:0-5783 GCA_964604535.1 uncultured Akkermansia sp. | reverse complement strand
AGGTAAAGGAAATAGGGCTTAGCCTTATTGCCAAGATACCTGTCATGGCGGCTTATTATTATCGTATTTGCCAAGGACTTGATCTACCCCCTATCCGTACGGATTTGGATGAGGCGGCGCACTTCCTCTGGTTGCTCAAGGGCACAGAGCCTGATGAAAAAGAGGCGCATATTCTTGATGTGGCTTACATTTTGCATGCTGACCATGGGATGAACGCTTCGACGTTCTCTTCCCGTGTGACGGCTTCTACGCTCTCTGATATTTACTCCTGCATCACATCTGCCATTGGTACGCTGAAAGGCCCTCTCCATGGTGGTGCTAATGAGGTGGTTATCGAGATGCTTAAGGAAATTGGTGAAGAATCCAATGTGGAAGACTACATCAATGAGAAGCTAGCCCGCAAGGAAAAAATCTTCGGCATGGGGCACCGCGTTTACCGCACTATTGACCCACGTGCGCCTCAGCTGCGCCGTATTGCTATCCGCTTGACTCAGACCATTGGTGAGCCTAAATGGATTCGTATGAGTGATATGATTGCAAAGATGTTGCGTGCGCGCAAGAATCTCAACGCTAACGTGGACTTCTACTCCGCAACGGTGTACTACAGCCTCGGTATCCCCACCAATATGTTCACTGCCATCTTTGCGATTGCGAGAACATCGGGCTGGGTGGCTCAGATTTTGGAGCAGTTGGAGGATAATACTTTGTTCCGTCCTCTCTCCCGTTATGTCGGTCCTGATGAGCCCTTGCTCGTCCCTGTCATGGACATGCGATAAAATATTATTTAAGGTTAATTTTTGACCACAGCGCGGCTATCTACTAGTAGATAGCCGCGCTGTTATTTATTACGCGAAAATAGTATTGACTTTCAGGGGAAAAGTATGTAGTATTCAGCACTTCATCGAAGTCCCTTTTTTATGACTAAATCTGCACTCATCACCCTCACTATAGGTGTTTGTACGCTGGGCTTGCTCAGTAGTTCTTGCAAACCCAAAGAAGAAACCCAGAAGCAAAGCGCTGATTCTAATATAAGTATTAAAGTATTTCCTGTTGTTCAGCAGGAGGTGGCGGAGTACGGAGAATGGTTTGCCTACCTGCGCGGTACAGAGAGTACCAGTATCAATCCACGTGTGACGGGCTTTGTCCAATCGCAGAATTATAGCAATGGCGCGCGTGTTAAGAAGGATGACGTACTCTTCGTTATCGATCAAAAACTTTTCATTGCTCGCCTGGAGCAAGCAAAAGCCAACCTCGTAGCCTCCCGCGCATCACGCGCAGCAGCTGAAGCCGGTCTTCAGCAGGCAGAGATGGACTTGCAACGTTACGAGTCTCTTTATAATAGAGGCACTGGCGCTATCTCTGAAAAGGAAGTGCAAGATGCCCGTCAGATGAAGCTGGGTGCTGAGGCGCAGGTGAAACTGCAAATTGCTAATATTGAACAGATGCAAGCCGCCGTCAAGCGCGCGCAGATTGAGCTAGATTACACCACGGTGCGCGCTCCCTTTGACGGCGTTGTTGGTACAGCTCTCATTTCCAAGGGTCAGTTGGTCTCACCAGCTACGACGCTGACTAGTATAGAGGCTATCAATCCCATACGTGTTGACTTTGCTGTCACCGCAGAGCGCCTCAAGGAGTACATCAACCGCCATGGCTATGATGCAGAGTTCCCTTCTTTCGAGCTTTTGCTTGAAGATGGATCAACTTATCCTGCAAAGGGCAAGCTCACCGCCTTTGACAGCCGTGTTAATGAAAACGGTCTCTTAGAAGTCACGGGTCAAATTGCTAATCCTCAGAATTACCTGCGACCCGGTATGCCTGTGCGTGTTCGCATTGCTATTGATCATCGTGAGGCTACTCTCGTACCCAAGGATGCTATCCAAAGCGTCTTGCGCACACGCTACATCATTGTCCCCACTCCCCAAGGTGTGCCAACCATGGTGCCAGTCAAGGAGGGTAGTACCTACGAAATCGTTGTTACAGAAAAGAGCGGCTTTGAGAGCACCCAAACTATGGTTGCTATCACAGGTCAGAATGCTCCCCTTGCAGAGGAGTTTAAAAAACTCGGTTACGACAAGGTCACAGACACCCCTGTTGTTTGTGATAAGGCCAATCAGCTTTATGTCGTTCGCTTGACAGGCGCGAATAGCCGCCTTGTTGGTGATGATAAAAAAAACACCCAAAGCATCAAGACAACACTCTTGAGCTTCGAACCCAATCTTGTGACAGCAAAGAAGGAGAAGAAAGAAAAGAAGCTTGACCCCAATGCCAAGCCTTCCTTCCCTCCCTTTCTTGTCTACACCACAAAGCTACGCCGTCAGGATGTGAATCTTTCTAGCGAGTGGTTTGGCTCCCTGCGAGGTGTGAATGAAACTGAGCTGCGTGCGCAGGTTAGCGGTTTTGTTGTTCAGCAGAACTTTACAGACGGTGACCGCGTGAAGGAGGGCGATGTTCTCTTCCTCATTGATCCCGCACCTTATCAAGCCATCGTTGATGAAGCTAAGGCAAATCTTCTCATCGCAGAAGCCGCAGCGGAGCAGGGTCAAGTCACCCTCACTATGAATGAGGAAAACCTCATCCGTTACAAAAAGCTCAATGCAGAATCCCCCGGTGCTGTTACTGATAAGACTATCACAGACACAGAAACAGCCGTTATCCGCAACAAGGCAGACCTGCTCAAGTATCAGGCTAATATAGAGCTAGCCAAGGCTGCTCTTAATCAAGCGGAAATCAATCTAGGCTACACCAAGGTGACAGCTCCATTTGACGGTCATATTGGTATTTCCAATCCCTCCATTGGTGATTTGGTTGGGCCAGACTCCCCCGAGGCACTTGTCTCCCTTTCCTCTGTTAATCCAATGCGTGTGGACTTCAATGTCAGCGGTGAGGATGCCTTGCAGGGCTACACTAACACGGATATAAAAGAGATTGACCCCAAGGCATTCCCCTTTGATATTATTTTGGAAGATGGCTCGACCTATTCCCAGAAGGGCTATATTGTCTCAGTAGATAATGCTGTTAGCAGAACGACTGGTACGCTCTCCATAGTAGGTCGCGTTGCCAATGAGCAAGGTCACTTGCGCTCTGGTGTTCCAGTGCGTGTGGAGGTGAAGAACAAAACCTTGGAGGGAGCTTACCTTGTCCCCGCCCATGCACCTGTCAATGCACAGGGGCTTGATTTGTTGATGTTCGTCCTCGGTGATGGAAAGCTACTTCCCCTTCCTATATCTAAGGGACCTCTGGTTAATATCATGGAAAAGGATGCCTCAGGCAAGGAAGTGCTTCAACCCATGCAGACAGTGTATGTCAATAGTGTGGCTATTTTGCCCAAGTTGCTAGAAGAGACTGGTGCGCCCTCTGTAGAGGCTCTTATCTTTGGCCCTGCCGAGGTGAAGAGCTGGAAGGAGCTTTTCCTCAAGAAAGCAGGGGTTGCCGATGTACGTGCTCTGATAGAAAAGCAGGCTGGCAAGGCTCTGCCTGACGATACACCCGCATCCATAGGTGCAGAAAACTGGGATGAGTTCTTCTTCAAGCAAAATGGTGTGAAAGATTACCATGAGTTTATCCTCAAGCAGGCTGGCGCAAGTGATGACCTCGACTTCATGGCAAAGGGCGCGGGTGAACCCGATGCGCTTACCATGATTCTCAAAAAGGAGGGTATCACTGATCCTACCCAAGCAGAAATCATCGTAGAAGGCGGTATTAACGCCCTACGTGCCTTTGGCGCGAATGAGGCAGCTGGCGGTGTAATCAACAAAATAGTTACCAAGCCCTACGCTTACACGAACCCTCAAACGGTGGAATCATCCGTCACGGCTAAGAAGAGCCATGTGGCATCACCTGCTCCTCAATCAACAAAGGAAAGCAGCAACGAGACACAGAAATAATCCAATACACAGACTCACTTTAACACAATTTTAATATATTATGGCTTCTTTCTTTATCAAGCACCCCATCATCGCAGGTGTTTTAGCTATTCTGACAACCTTGCTGGGTATTATATGCCTGCGTGGTTTGCCCATCTCGCTCTATCCCGATATTGCGCCAGTTACCATCCAGCTTAGTGCTGTTTACCCCGGAGCTAATGCTCAGGAAGTAGCAGATGCGGTGGCAACACCCATTGAAAATCAGGTGAACGGTGTTGAAGACATGGACTATATCCAGTCCACCTCCTCCAACAATGGTACATGTACTATTTCGGTGGTATTCTCCCCAGGTACAGATGCGAACACGGCGCAGCAGCTCACCAACATGCGCTACTCTCAGGCGACGTCTCAGCTGCCCGCAGCGGTGGCTCAGATGGGTATCAAGGTGCAGCAGTCCACTGGTCTGCCTCTCATGCTCTTTACCATTGAGTCACCCGATAACGCCTATTCTCGTACAGAGTTGACTGGCTATGCCAACACACAGGTCGTTGACCCTATCAAGCGTGTGAAAGGCGTGGGTAATGTGCAGGTGTTCTCTGGTCGTTACGCTGTACGTATTTGGCTAGACACCACCAAGATGGCGCAAAAAGACATCAGCGTCAATGAGGTCTACAAGGCCGTTAGTGAGCAGAATAACATTAACCCCGGTGGCTCTGTGGGTGCAGAACCCATGCCAGATGGTCAGGAGTTTACCTACACCATTCGTAACAAGGGTCGTCTCAGTTCTGTGGCAGAGTTTAATGACATTATCGTGCGTCAAGAAGGCACCAAGGCTGTACGCCTGCGTGATATTGCTAAGGTGGAGCTGGGTTCAGAATCCTACTCTGTTGCCAGCCGCGTTTCTGGACGCCAAGCGACCGTGCTCGGTGTCTATCAGGCGGCTAATGCTAATGCCCTCCAAATCATGGAAGACTTGCGCGAGGTTCTCGGCAAGACGGTAGAAAACATGCCACCCGGTATGAATGGCTACATCTCCCTTGACACCACTAAGCCCATTGATGAATCCATTGAAGAGATTATACACACCCTTATTGAGGCTCTGGTTTTGGTTGCTCTCGTGGTGTTCATCTTCTTGCAGGGCTGGCGCGCCACACTCATCCCCCTCATTGCTGTACCAGTATCGCTGGTGACAACATTCTGCTTCTTCCCCATACTTGGCTTCTCCCTCAACACTATTTGTTTGTTGGGTATGGTTGTTGCCATCGGTCTGGTGGTTGATGATGCTATCGTTGTGGTGGAAGCAGTCGAATCGCATATGGAAGAGGGACTCACACCGCGTCAAGCGACCTTTGCTGCTATGAAGGAAGTGAGCGGACCCGTTGTTGCTATTGCTTTGATTTTGGCGGCTGTGTTCTTACCTTCCGTTCTTCTCCCTGGTATTACGGGTACGCTCTTCCAGCAATTTGCGGTGACTATTGCTATTTCCATGTTGATATCGGCTTTCAACGCGCTATCGCTTTCGCCGGCTCTTTGCGCGCTGATGCTCAAGCCCAAACATGGTCAAAAGTCTCTGCTTTCCCCCCTCTACAATCTCTTTAACAAGTGCTATGACTGGGTGGCAGATGGCTTTGCAGCTGCGACACGCTTCCTTTGCAAACATCTGTGGATTAGTATGGCATGCCTTGCTGGTCTGACAGCTCTTATCATCCCTGTTTCCAAGCATGTACCGGGTGCCTTCCTTCCTAATGAAGACCAAGGCTACCTGCTCGGCGGTCTTATCATGGACCCTGGTACATCCTTGCAACGTACAACCGTGCAGGCAAAGATGCTGGAACAAAAGCTCATGCAAGTACCCGGTGTAGACGTTGTCACCACCATTATTGGTATGAACGTGATGATTGGCGTGCAAACCCCCAATGC
>CAZRZE010000106.1:0-5801 GCA_964604535.1 uncultured Akkermansia sp. | reverse complement strand
CCTTCATCCACCAACATGGCAAGGATATAGAGCTATGGGGCAAGCGCATGAAGGGTAGTGAGCTTAACGGCTACTGGACCAAGTTCAGAGACAACGCCCAGTTATCTCCAAAGGTCAAAGCCAGCAAGGAGGGCAATCTCATCAAGGTCACGAATGGCGAAAACGCCGCTGCCTTCTGCGTCAAAACAGACGGCAAGGTAGTAGGCTACTATGACCGCCCACAATTTGACATCTCGGGCATCAAATGGAACAGCAGTTCCAAGGTCTACGCCATCCCCCTACAGACAGCGCAGCCCTACAAGCTCATCTACCAAGCAGCAAAATAAAGTCATCAAAAAAGCTCCTCCTTCGGAGGAGCTTTTTTATTCATGCATTTTCTTTCTCTCTTCTACGACGGCGGAGGAGTAGTGCAGTCAACCCAAGTAGAGAAAGACTCGCTGTCGTTGGCTCTGGTACGCTGAAGTTGGTAAGCAGCATGTTGCCATTATAGTTCATCGTGGTCTGGTAATCGAATTGCTGACCATTGACTCGAAGGACGATATGATTAATCTCCGCATTGCTGGTCACTCCATCTAGGATGAAGCCATAGAGCGTATCGAGGCTTCGCGTCATCATGATGCTGGGATCATTCATATCGAGATAGAGATAGCCTTCTAGTGTGGATTCTGCTAGGAGATTTCCTATGTCTGCCACGCGGTAGAGTGTTATATCTCCCCCCTCGCTAGGCAGGACACTACTTTCCTGCGTTACGGCAACATCCATGCTGCTGTTGCGTATAGTGAGCATTTCTTTGATATTAACACCTAGATCCGCAGTAAAGGTGTCCGCGCTGTAGCTCGCAATGTGTGCCTCATCCAAGAGCAGGGCAGCCCCTGCGGTCATGTTGAGGCGCAGTCCCTCCATGAGCTGAGTGTTTTTCGCGAGGACACTGCGCTCTCCTGCTAGGCTTATGCTGCTGTTTGTCAGCTCTGCATCACTCAGGCGTGCGCCATTGAGGGTGATGCCTTGGCTTTGGTCAGCAATACGGACATGGGATATATGCACATTCTGTATGCTATCGCGCGTCATGCTCACTGTTGACTGGCTGTTATGAGCAGCAATTGTCATATTCCCCACATTGTTCAAGGTAAAGTTATTACCAGTCACACCCACGATAAGCCTATCCACGCTGCTGGAGTTGAACGCCAATTGAGCATCGGCATGATTGAGGGCTATTTCACCCACTATCATATAGTTACCGCCTGTTAGTATTGCTTGCCCCGAGCTCACAATCTTATCAAATTGCAATGATCCTTCTCCAAAATGAACATGAGGCGCATCTGTAATATGAAGCTCATCAAAGGGATAGCTGCGCGACATGGTCCATTGACCATTGCCCGAAACATGTCCCTTGACATTTTTATTAGCAGGCGCAAGATAAGAGCCCGTCCCAGCTCCAGCCCGATAATACAAGCTATTAACAGTGTTAATAATTTGATTTTCTTTAGTCACAATATGCAAGCTACTATCTGCAGATAGCTCCATAGAATGTCGTATGATTACTGTACCCTCTCCATACGCGGCTAGCTTCGCCCCATCTGATAGGCGAACAGCGAGTCGCTTCTCATTATAGATACCACCATAATCTGCCCCATCTGCTTGATTCCCCAACGTGAGGGTGGCACCAGAGTTCACAACTATGTGATTATTCTGACTTTGGCTGTAATATTGAATCACTGGCCCTTGTCGCAGTTCCAGATTGCCGCCTGAGAAAATTTCTATTTCGAAACCGCCAATCATGCTTGATATACCAGCTTCGGAAATAACTGTTCCATAAATATCTAACTCACCGCGGCTTCCACCAGCAGCCAGCTGGAAAGAGCCTTGGTTTGACTCGTATACGCCGTATCCATTTTTCGTTCCTAGGACATGCAGGGTCGCACCAGAATCTACCTTCAAGGTTGATGTCAGGCTAAGTCCATGGACGCGCATGTTACCATCACCGCTAATGCTGCTCTCAGCGTTACGGATAAACCATTGCTGAGATTCCATGCTCAGAGTCGAGCCCGTGCCCAAGATAATATTGCCTTGCAAGATGGAGTTATTGTCAGTGGAGCTGGTGCTTAGCTGCACACCATCCGCCAATTCCAAGGTAGCGTATAATTTAAAAAGAATGTCGTCAACAGCGGCATTTTCTGCAATTGTAAGGTGACCGTTCGCACTAATATCCAGATTACCACTAAAGCCCGCTAGTTGAGAAAGCTCTACCGTCTTCTCAGCATCAACAACAATGCTACCGCTACCAGTGAAAGCACCAGAGTAGCTACCGTCTCCGTCTAAATAAAGGCTGCTACCTGATGCCACATTCATGTTGGCTGACGTTGCTGTGGCAAAGCGAACCTCGCTTGCGCTACTTGTGATTTTACCGCTAAATTGACTTAGATCATGGAAGTTGACATAGCTAGCTGATCCTGTATCTATAGTACCTGCACCAATTACCTTGGCGGCTATTTCTGAAGCATGATGCACATTCAGCTTAGCATCCGCATTCAAGTAGAGTGAGTTGTAGTGAAAATTCCCTCCCTCTAGTTCAAAAGTACCATTTTCAACGCTTAGATCACCCGTGTAGAAGGTCAGGAGTTTCTGGTTCTCTTCCACATAATTCCCTCCCAATAAATCGAGGGTAACATGGTTACTTACTGCCTCATTTTCTTGAATAAGGTAAGTGGCTGCGTCCAAGGCATCGCCTTGAAGTTTGAGATTTGCTCCTGATCCCAGCAAGAGCCTATCCACACTTAGTTGATGACCATTGGCGATGATTTCCAACTCCCCCGACTCAACATAAAGTCGCTGGGCAGAGAGATGCGCCTCTGTCAGGCGAATACTGCTGTTACCCGTGGTGGTGATAGATGCGCCATCGCTGTAGCTGCCCGAGACAAAGCCCCCCGCGTTCTCTGCTAAATTGGTAGAGCTAGCGCTGAGTTGCAGTGCATTAGTAATAGCCACCTCGCTAATTGTACCATCAGCATTGAAGGACCAGACTAGCTTTTCGCTACCATTACCTCTGATGTTGTTACTGTTCAGCGCCCCGAAACTTTCGCTGGACATGCCTTCAAAGACCGTGTAGGTATTTGCAGCCGTTAGCATACTGACATCCAATAGCGCATTTTCAGCAAAGCTGAGTGTACCGTCGTTGTCGATAGCTTGCGAAACCCCAAGCATACCTTCAATGTGGAGTGTGCCCTTGTTGGAGATAACGCCTTTCACGCTATTGCTTCCACTGAGGGTAGCGTTAGCTCCGCTGGCGATGCTGAGATTGAGGTCTTGCACGCCATCGTAGCCTTGCATGGAGAGGCTGGCTCCGTTATTCACGTAGACAGATCCCTTTATACTAGCCCCATACTCTACGATAGCGGTGCCATTAAGTCTCATCGTCCCCTCAAACTGCGCCATGTTCTGCATGTTAAAGCTAGTAGCTGCCCCTAGGGTCAAGTCATTGGTGATGAGCGTAACTTGCGACCCTAATGTCAATTTGCTGCTATCATTAAGCTGCAAATGATTCATATTCATGTAGACGCGATACCATTCATCAGGAAGGAAGGCAGGGGTATAATTCTTATTAGCAGATTGTTCTGTGATATCAGCTATCTCAACTTGGCGACCTGCTAGGGTGACATGAGTCGCATCCGAAATAGTCAACCCACCTGCAATGCTGATGGTGTTGTTGAGCGTAACAGCTCTAGCACTACCAGATTCAGAATTAATGGCTAGAGAGAGACTGGATGTACCAGCAGAGCTGAGACTCGCGGTATCAATAAAGGCCGTATGAAGGGTAAGTGGGTCTGCCCCTGTGACCGTGTAGTTGAAGTTGACGGCTGTGTTTTCTGCAAAGTTACCTATAGTGCCATCCTCATCTAATGTGTAGAGATTACTGCTATTGCGAGAGTAGTCGTTACCATTTAAATCCAAGCTACCTCCCTGCGCACCAAAAAGTATGGTACCAGACACCTGATCGGCATTGCTCAAGACGAGGGTAGAGCCCGTGTTGATTTGCACATTACGAGCAGCATAACCATTCAATCGCTCTAGATAAACTGTCAAGCCTACACCAATATTGAGATCAACGTCATTATTGCCAGAGCCTTGGAGGTGGAAAGTCCCGCCATAGATTTCATATTTTCTGTTTGCATCCAGACGTGCATTCTCGCCGACGAGTCGCCACTCATCACCTAATTGTCCGGTGATAGTGGAAATAACATTCACCTTCTCCTGAATAATATAACCTGCCGTGATAAAGTTAAATACACCATTTTTGCTATAATCAAGCCTGTATTCTGCTGTACCATCCCCCACATCGCTGCGGTTAAATTGAATAGAACCTGCGCCTGTGTTGATATCACCATCAATATTAATAGTCATCTGATTGTGAGAAAAACGCCAATCTAGGGCATCCCACATCTCTTCATCCGACGCACTAATACCAACAGTGCTTGTATCTCCGCGTTTCCCCGCGGCAAGAGCGCGCACATTTTCGCTAACTGTCTCACTGTATGTTACCTTAACATCACCCACTGCGTCAGCTGCCCCGAGAGTTACAGAGGCAACATCTTGAAAATCATATATTGAGCCTTCTATCACGAAATCATAAAACTCTGGTGAATGGTGGGTTATGGCAACACTGGTTGTGTTAAAAGGCGGCGTACCGCTGACATTCACCCCGATAAATTGAAAACTCTGAGTATCTTCGTTAAACACAATGTAGGGGCTACCACTGTCCCCCGATGTACCAGTAATAGAGGCTATGTCATCAGCATCGCGCATATCATTAGACAGCATCGTTACGGAACGTATGACAAGAGCTGCGTCCATGCTATTTCCACGGCCATCGGTGACACCATAAAAAGATTCCTCAATCATGCCATCTCCATTATAGGAAACAGTCCCTGCGGTATGGCTAGAATAGGCTCCATAGCTCCCGATGAGAGTACCATCTTCTTGAAAGACATCCTGTCCACCTGCCCCAATACGCCAAACATTCTTATCATCAATAAAGTCATTATCTAGCACGTATCTTTCATCTGTCGCTACTTCCCAGTGGACAGCATCTGTCACCACCTTGCTCAGACGAAGCACGCCGAGATCATAATCATTACCACCGTAATGATCAATGGATTTTATTGCACTGTATGATTCAAAGATAGGAGATGTTGTTGGAACACGAGCTGCGCCAAAAGAGATATTTTTAAAAGCACCACTAGCATGAGCACAGTCTACCATCCATGACTGTCCGCCTGCCAAGGCGGCCCCGCCTGCAGCAGACATAACGGCAGAAAAATCAGGAATAACCTCCGCTGTCCCCAGATATGCACCGTCTTTACCGTATATAGGAACATCCGTTGCACCAGCTTTATAATGATAACGATTCTCAGCAAGATTGCGGTATGTCTGATAGCCAACCTTCTCCAGCATCAAGCCAGCGTGACTCACTGAGGAAAAGCTAACAGCGGAAAGAGCAACTAATAACAAACGACGTAATTGGAGAGAAATTCTTAAAACCATAGGAAAATATTTTTCTAACACTCTATCAAAAATCGTTCATGATGAGAAGCATAAAATAAAGTTTTCAATCCTTCCAAAAGAGCAAATTTAATATATAATTAATAATAAAACAATAACAAGCTAAGCTATCATTCTCAACGAAGGAAACTTCAGCGTTCTGAAATAATCACAGCAGGGCGGCATTTTTTGCTCGCCTTAGGCTATAGTATTTGGTAGTATACACAGAATTCTAGCTATGACTGACTATATTTATGACACAATAC
>CAZRZE010000105.1:0-5837 GCA_964604535.1 uncultured Akkermansia sp. | reverse complement strand
CTTTGACTCCATTGGATTGGGCATCAAGATGGAACTCTTCCCCCCCATCATCTTCTTGGGTGTGGGCGCGTTGACGGACTTCGGTCCCCTTCTTGCATCACCCAAGGCACTGCTTCTTGGAGCAGCCGCACAGGGTGGCGTTGCCTTCACCTTCCTTTCCGCAATGGCATTGGGCTTCACACGTGAACAGGCTTCTGCAATCGGCATTATTGGTGGTGCGGATGGACCAACATCTATTCTCCTCGCCTCCAAGATGGCACCAGAACTACTGGGCGCAATCGCCGTGGCAGCATACACCTACATGGCACTCGTGCCTCTGATCCAGCCGCCCTTTATGAAGCTGCTGACGACAGAGGCACAGCGCAAGATCAAGATGAAGAGCCTGCGACAGGTCTCCAAGGGAGAGAAGCTATTCTTTGCCTTCACCGTGACCATCGTCACCATCCTCATCTGCCCTGATGCGGCACCTCTACTTGGCATGCTCATGTTTGGTAACTTCATCCGCGAAAGCAAGGTCACAGATCGTCTTGTGAGCTGCGCGCAGAATGAGCTACTCAACGTCACCACCATCTTCTTGGGACTGGCAGTGGGTCTGACCATGCAGGGCAACCGCTTCCTCCAATTTGAAACACTGCTCATCATCGTATTGGGTGTTATCGCCTTCATCGTGGCAACCTGCGCAGGTCTTGTCTGTGCACAGCTGATGAACCTCGTACCCGGTTGGAAGAAGAACCCGATTAACCCGCTGATTGGATCGGCTGGGGTATCGGCAGTGCCAATGGCAGCTCGTGTTTCCCACAACGTGGGACAGGAAGCAGACCGCACGAACTTCCTCCTCATGCACGCCATGGGACCCAACGTAGCGGGTGTTATTGGTACAGCAGTTGTTGCTGGTTACTACATCACCACGCTTTCCTAAGGGAAGTCGCAAGAAGCAAAGCTTAAATCAAAGCTCTCTCGCTGCACATGGTGAGGGAGCTTTTTTTGTGCAAGGATGCCGTGAGCCTGCGCGTAGCGAAGGTGATGAGAAAAGTCCCTGACCAGGGTCTAGGGGCAGAACCCCTAGCGGGTTCGGTCTTGCAAAGGCTCTCTCATTCTGCTATCATCCCCGCGTCATGAGTGCAACTCCAGAACGAAAACCCTCCTGGCTCAAGGTAAAATTACCTAAGGGCTCTACCTTCAACGAGATCAAAAAACTCGTCAAAGGCAACGCTCTCACCACTGTCTGCGAAGAGGCTCTCTGCCCCAACCGCGGTGAATGCTGGAGCCACGGCACTGCCACCTTCATGATAGGCGGTGAGGTCTGCACCCGCGCCTGCGGTTTCTGCGCCACTCGAACTGCCAAACCCAAGGCCCTTGACCCAGAAGAACCTCTCAAGGTTGCCGAAGCTGTCGCTCGCATGCAGCTCAAACACACGGTGGTCACGATGGTTACTCGCGACGATCTCAAGGATGGCGCAGCCTCCCACGTCGCCGAGACGATAGAGCAAATTCGAGCACTGAGCCCCGAGACTATCATCGAGGTGCTTACCTCCGACTTCCGGGGTAATGAGGATGCTCTCGCAGCGGTGATAGCGGCACGCCCTCATATTTTTAATCATAATCTGGAGACGGTGGAACGTCTCACCCCCATTGTGCGCTTTCACGCACATTACCAGCGTTCTCTCCACATGCTTCGCCTCGCAAAGCAATTAGCACCCAAACGTATTGTGACCAAGAGTGGTATCATGCTTGGTCTAGGCGAGAGTCGTGAGGAGTTACTCCAATCCATGGATGATCTGCGCGCGCACGAGGTGACGGTGCTGACGATGGGTCAGTACCTACGCCCCAGTCCACGTCACTTACCCGTGATTGATTACCTGCGCCCCGAGATCTTTGATGAGTTACGCGAGATTGCTCTAAGCAAGGGCTTTACTCATGTGGCGAGCGGTCCTTTGATTCGCAGTTCCCACCACGATGCCAATTTCCGCCCCGAGGAGTCTGTGCTCGCAGCCCTAGAGGAAGATCTGCGCATCAATCCTCCCAAGCCTCAAAAGGGCTAGACAGAAAAGCCTCTTTTCTTCATCTGCTGCGCAGCTCAACGTGCCAGCAAATATAGCAGTATTTGGCAACAAATAGGGTTGAACTTCGCTGCGTATTTCTGCTATAATCATCTACGATGACTAGACATGATAATCGCGAAGTTGACCAGATGCGCCCTCTGGAGTTTGTCCTTGATGTTGCACCCCACGCCACGGCCTCTGTGCTCAGTTGCTTTGGCAAGACACGCGTCATCTGCTCCGTCATGATTGAGGAAGATGTCCCTCGTTGGATGAAGGCTCAACGTGTCGAGGGTGGTTGGCTCACTGCAGAGTACTCCATGCTGCCCTACTCCACCCTTGATAGAAAACGCCGCGATAGCACGGCTGGAAAGGTGGATGGTCGCTCTACAGAGATTCAGCGACTCATTGGTCGCAGCCTCCGCGCAGCTGTGGATCTGGAAGCTCTCGGTGCTCGCACCATATGGATTGACTGTGATGTACTCCAAGCTGATGGTGGCACGCGCACCGCTAGTATCACAGGGGCAAGCGTGGCTCTTGCCATTGCCCTCAACCGCCTTGTTGCAAAGGGGCAGCTTGCAAAAAGCCCTCTCAAAAAACTCATTGCTGCCGTCTCCGTTGGCAAGGTAGCTGGTACCCCCCTACTCGATCTCTGCTACCTAGAGGACAGAGACGCAGAAGTTGACATGAATGTGGTCATGACAGAGGCTGGAGAGTTTGTCGAGATTCAAGGTTCTGGCGAAGAAGCTGTCTTCACACCCGAGGAAATGGCCGCCATGGTCGCCTTGGCTGGCAAGGGCGTCAATGATGTTGTCCTTGCACAAAAGTCCGCTATCGCACGCGCCGATGAGGTGGGTGAGACTGACCTCGCAGGTCTCAAGGACTTTTTCTCCCGCTAATAATTTTCCCCTAGCCCCCATCCCCACGCGATGAAGTGCCTCTCTCTCCTAATCCTCAGCTCCATGCTGCTTTCTAGTGCCTCTGCCCAGCAGGATTTCAAGCAAGCGCATGAGCTCAACGAGACGATAGGTACTTCCGCGCACTATAGAAATAGGCTCATCCCAGCGCATCACGCAGAGAGCAACCAACTCCGCGATGCGAGCACGGCACTGGGCATCTATGTCAAAAAGGGTGACAAGCTGGAGCTATCCCTTGAGAATGCGCCAGAGGAGGGTGTCTCCCTCCTCATACGCGACCATGCAAAGCAGGGGCAAGTCAGTAGCCTCCCACTCCAGCAGGGTGACAACAGCATCACCGCCCCAGAAACAGGGCTGCTCTACATAGACTATAGAGCAGAGCAGGCTAGCACGGCCCCTGATCTCAAGCTCAGCATCAAGGGTGGGCAAATCAGCGGCATCTACCACCTAGGAGATGGCGAAAAGGCATGGAGCTTTGCCCTACGTGTCGCCAAAAGCGGCTTTGTAGAACTGCTTTCGGATCATGTTCACCTCATCTTACCTGCTGACATGCTGCGCGAGGAAAAAATCAGCGATGGCGATGCCGTACTGCGCTACTTTGATGACCTACTTTCCCTCTCCAAGAAGGCAGTAGGCATAGGCAGCATGCAGCCCGATAACTTGCCCCCGCTGGTAATAAGCCATCAAGCCATTAATGGCATCAAGATAGACAAGAATGGCATTGCCTTGGACTTCATTAAGCAGCAGCTACTGGGCGATGCTCCGGAAGAAATCATCACCCCTTGGCTAATCCCCCATCATATTGCGATGGACTGCCTCATCCCCAAGGACAATCTGCCCGAGCAGGTGCGAGAAATACTCAGTGCCCTCATCAGGCAGATCATCTGTGCAGAAAAGCAGGGACTACGCTACCAGCAAAAAGAAAACCATCCCAGTGCAGAGCAAATTGAACTCAACACAGCGCATTATCAGCAGTACCATGCTGACTACCTTCTAGCAAAAAAGGCTTGGATGCTCGAACAAGATAGCGATGCCAAAAGTGCCAGAGAAGACGCCCTTATCCCCCTCTGGAGCTTGCAGCTCTATAGCAAGGAGGTCATGGATGACAAACTCTTTCTACCCCGCCTTATGGAGCATATGAGCGCCATAGAATGGGATAATCTCACACAGGGAGAACGCCAATGCGCCCTGCTCAAATGCCTTTGCACAGCAAGCAAGCTAGACCTAGGTGAGTACTTTGACAAGGCAGGCATGCTCCGCCCCCTTGATGAAGGCAGCATCAGCGTCACCGAGAAGATGATTGACGAGGTCAAGCACTACGCAAAGCGCTTCCCAGAGCCTGATAGCCCCGTGCTGTACTACATCACCAAGGGTTGCATCAAGTTATTCAAGGAGAAAGCAGCCCCATACCGCCCAGCGGATGTGGACATTGAAGAAGAGAGCGATTGTTACATCGTTGCTCTCACTGGAATGGAAGGCATCGTCGCCATTGAGGCGTATCAGGGAGAAGAGCTCGTTGGACTAGCCACGGTGGACATGGCAGAGGGTGAGCATTTATCCGTACCTGTTAGCGAGCAAGCAGATGAGTTCATCGCCATAGGCTGGGACGGGACTAGGCTCAAGCTCTAAGGCTTCGATTAGTAGAGCACGTCTCTCTTGCTTCGCGCTTCAGCATTTCCCAAGAGCAGTGCTCTTGGGAATCTATTGAACGCTGCTCGCAGGCACTCTAGCTCTTTTTCTCGAAATAAGCCTTCGCTTTGGAGTAACCGCGATCTGCGGCTTTTTGAATCCACTTTTTGCCCTCTTCCTTATCAACAGGGACACCGAGTCCTTCTGTGTAACAACGACCTACATGAAAAGCAGCTCCAGCAATGCCCGCCTCAGCAGGAGCTTTGAGGTATTTCAAGGCCTGAGCATAGTCTTGCTTGACCCCTTCACCATTAAAATAACGGAGACCAACAAAGACTTGAGCGCTTAGATTCCCTTGGTCTGCAGCTTTCTTATACCACTTCACCGCCATGGCAGCATCAGGTGCGCCCACCTTGCCTGACCAATAAAAATAACCTACGCGGCATTGCGCCTCAGCATCACCATTACTGGCGGATACCATAAAGTGTTCGAGAGCTTTTTTATTAGCTTCCAGCTGCTCCTGACTGATGGCATTAGGGGCTGGGGTATTCGCGTGCGTGAAGGGTGCTAGCGATAGCAAAAGCAGCGTAGAGAGCATGGTTTTCATAATACGCAATCAACTATAACACAAATGAATATAGAAGCAAGATAATAATTCACAAAAAAACCCAGCGTGAAAACACGCTAGGTTTGCAACAATATTACTTGTTAGGAAAAATTAATCAGAAGCAATGAGCTTAATATTGAGTATTCTATCACCGGGCTGCTTGACGTAGATAGATCCTCCCTGCTGTATGGTGAGGCTGGGACGATGGGCTCTTCTATGAATTGCGCAACCTGTGAAAGTCTGAGGCTCTGCATTTTCTGGTGCGAGACGCACATCGAGGTGGGAAGGCATTTCCCCCTGAGATCGACTTAGCGCATTAGCGGGCTTTGCCGTGTCAGAGCCCAGTAAATCATTGATAGAGGCACGCAGCTGGGAAAGCTCTCCACCCGTGCGGGCAATGGCCTTGCTGCTAGATCCTCCCATATTCTCTGTCACCATGAGACCTATAGCAAAAAAAACCATGACAGCGCAAGTGCTTACAGCAAACTTGGTCATGGTCATATGCGTGAGGAACTGGCAGATATTCTCCCAGAGGCGATGACGTGTTGGGCGACATACTGCACTCTGCACGACTCTCTCATGAAAGCGATTCAAAAATCTCTCTTCAAAGTGAGCTTCCTGCTGGGGCTCTCTATAGAGTTCTCC
>CAZRZE010000104.1:0-5897 GCA_964604535.1 uncultured Akkermansia sp. | reverse complement strand
TGTAGCAGTCTCTACTTCTTTGTCAGCACAAGGGGCAGTTACTTATGGTGAGAATGATATTCCTATTAGCTATGATCCTTCCTCTTCTACAGGGACGATTTTTGACTTAGGTACGCTTACCGTAGATGATAGCTTGATAACAACGCATTGGGGCTATGATTTGATGCTGGAGGGTACAGAGGAACTCACCTCCATCACAGGGATAATCAACGCCACTGTTGGTCCTTCTTCTGATGCTGTGGCATGGAATTCTTGGGAACTGTTACGCCTTGATTATGCACCGAGTGATGATGTGGTTTATGACTGGGTTTTTGATGTGGATATGACTATTACTTCTGCCGCCAACCCCACGGGTAATGCTGATCTGTATTCTGATACTACTTACGGTATTATCTTACACTATTTTAATGCTGGAGGCGAGGGGTATAATATTATCAAGCAGGTGGATGGCTCTGTAACAGTGACTGATTATATTGGACTAGCCGCAGGGGATGGTACGCCCGCAGAAAGCACACAGGCTGTGGTCTATGGTGTGGAACTGGGTGCGTATTTTAGTGTGGAAAATCTTTCCACCACAGTGAACATCTCCGATAGTAGTTCAGCGGTGGGTTACCAGTTCAACAATGGCACACGCGTTGGCATTGATTCTAGTGGTAATATGATACAGGGGGGCGGCATAACGGGCACGATTAGCATGCATAATGTTGTGCAGGCAGTTGGTATACAGCTAAAGGGTATTGGTGACTTTAACACAGGTTCTCAACAGCCAGAAATAGGCTACAATGACGCACAGATTAACATCACCAGCGATGTGGACAAGGCAGTGGATGCCGCTGTGGGGATTTTTGTCGATGGTGAGGGAACGGATAATGATGTGACAGGTGCTCTCTCGGGGGTGTTTACTGGTAATATTGATATTGACGTGGTGCTCAACCCTGATGTTTTGGCTAGCTCTGTGAATCCTCCAGTCATAGGTATACAGATTATACAAGATCCTGCTAACTTTGATGAAGACACCGATGGGCGTGTTGTGTTTGGTGACGGTGCGACTGTTTCTGCGCAATACGTCCTCTCTGGCGAGACGGAAAAAAATCTAGGTGATGCTATCAACTATGTTGCTGCAGGTAATGAGCTGGCTTTAGAATTATCTACAGAAAATAGTACGGATACCGTGACCCTTGTCGGCAACCTGCGTGCTCAGTACACTTCTGGTACAACGCGTTTGGCTCAGGATGTAATATTTGAGCAGGGTAACTACATAATGAACTCTGCAGTTTTTGAGCTTAGTAGTATCACTCTGGGTAGCATAGATATAGCAGAGCAGCTGATGACGCATGCAAGTCTGACGCTTGAACAATCATTGGATGTTGATGGCGCAACTGATATCGACTTTTACGTGCAGGGAGATGGGGCTGGATCTTATTCTAGCATAAAGCTTAATAATGGTGGTACTCTCACCCTTGATGGTGCAGAAAATGTTAACCTTTACCTCAGTAAAGATTTATTGCTTTCGGATCCATTCGATATAGACTTGATTAGTGGACTCATTGTGGGCTTGGATAGTAATACGGTGGTCAATATTTATGGGATAGATCTGTCTAGTGGGGACAGTGCCATGCTCTGGAGTTTTAATATGTCAGACGGCTTCAATAGCTATGCAACATATAGTATCACCTCTGGATCCTTTCAAGTGACGTATGATGCAGATACCTTTAATATAAGAACCTTAAAAGACTTAATACCAGAGCCAAGTACAGCAACACTCAGCTTGCTAGCACTGGCAGGTTTACTGAGCCGTCGTAGGAGGCCTTAGTCAGCGTAGATAACCGCTGGATTGAGCTCTGGGATAACATTGACGCTGCGCACGAGTCTATTGTTATCCCGCGCATGTTGCAAAATATTGATGAGTCTATTCATCTGCCCCTTGATGTCACTGGTGCGCATCACAACCTCAGTGCCTGTTTCTAGCGAGAGGAGGATTTTCCATTCCTTGGGACGATGGATTTCTGTGACTGCAGGGAGGGCGTTAAGCTGGTATTGATTGATAGCTGTGATGAGCTCCACAATGCTATCCAAGCTCTGCTGGTTGATGCTTCCTTCTGTGTCAAATTGATCGTAATCAGCGGGTCTGACGTACCAGATGGGGCAGTGGAGGAACTGTTGGTGAAAGCTATCCTTTACAATGGGTAGAATGTCACCCTCTTGGCAGATAAAATAGCGTTCGCGTTGCCCCGTGAGGACACCATCCTCTTTTTCAATGATGGCGATGGGGAATCGTTCCTGTACCTGAATGTTTAGCGTATCGGGAAAGTTGGCTGTGACATTAGCTTCGTGAATGAGAGGAGAGTCCTCTAGCTTTTTTTTCAGCTCCTTGGTGTCTATAGAGATAAAATGCGTGCCATCTTGTAGGTCAAGCATATTGAGTATCTCTTGCTTGTCCATGTAGCCTTCTGATTCAATGTGGATGTTGGAGATGTTCAGCGTGGCGGCTTGCTCTCGTATCGTTTGCACGGCATAATAGCCACCAAAGCCAAGCCCCGCGACAAGCGGGATGATAATGAGGGCTTTTCTGATGCCTCGCGAAAGGTGTAGGCGGTAATTCTTTCTGAATCTTCGGAACTTATCGCCCCAAAATTTCCCCCTTCCTAGCTGCTTGAGCTCGCTTTTCTTGCCAGCCTGCGTGCGGTAGCTGTTCTGCTTTGCCATGGCTATTTAGCCTCGTGGGAGTGAGATGGATATGTCGGCAATGCGCTCGCAGAGCTCCACATAACTGATACCATGCGCCGCTGCTGCCTTGGGGAAGAGCGAGCTGCTGGTCATACCAGGAATGGTGTTGATTTCCAAAACAAAGGGCTCTCCCTCTGCTGTGAGTAGAACATCAACGCGTCCGTACACCTCCACGCCCAATGCGCGGTAAGCGGCGAGGGCAGCGGTCTGCACCGCTTGCCTTTCTTCCTCAGATAGCTCTGCAGGGCAGATATAATCACTACCAGCACCACCTGAATAAATAGAGGGGTACTTGTTCTTCATATCATAAAAGCCAGAGCGTGGGCAAATCTGCACCACGGGAAAGACTTCTCCATCAAGAATGGCAACCGTGAGCTCTCTACCTGCTATATACTGCTCAACGAGGATTTCGTCACCGTACTTGGCAACATCATTGAGGGCATTCTGCAATTCTTCTTCCTTGTGGACAATGTGCACACCTACAGAAGAGCCCTCCTTGGGGGGCTTGACCACGCAGGGCAGGGGGATGCTGGGGCGTGCACCTGCCAAGACAGCCTCACGAGTCAGCACCTCATCCTGTGGGCAGGGGACAGAGGCAGCTTGCATAGCGCGCTTTGTCAGCACCTTGTCAAAGCATCGCTCGCTGCATGCAGAGCCCGCCCCCGTGTAGGGAATGCCGCTTTGCTCCAAGTAGGATTGCAGCTCTCCATCCTCTCCAAAAGTGCCATGAATCATGTTGTAGCATAATTCTGTCCCTTCGGGGATGGCTGGCTGTCTATCGGTGACGATGAGGGGGCTTACAGAACAAAAGCCCGCGTCACGCAGAGCAGCTATCACTCCTTCGCCGGAGCTGAGGGATACGTCGTGTTCTGAACCGGGTCCTCCCATGAGGACAGTGATGCGGGTGTTTTTGTTCATGATGAGATTGCTTTGGGATTAAAATTCTGCTTCTCTTTCGCCGAGAATCTGTATCTCTGTGCGCAGGGAAATCTGATGCTTTTCCTTGACCTGTGCGATGATTTGGTCGATGAGGGATGTGACATCCGTCGCAGATGCCTCTCCTTTGTTAACAATAAAGTTAGCGTGTACAGGAGATATCATGGCATCGCCAATGCTGGTGCCTTTGAGTCCCAGATCATCAATGAGCTTGCCAGCAGGCAAGGACTTGCCCTCACTGTCTGTGGGGTTGACAAAGGTACAGCCTGCGCTTGGCTCACTGGGTTGGGAGCTGAGGCGGCGTTGCTTGCAGCTTTCGATGCGCGCTTGGATTTCCTCGCTACTGCCTTCACGTGCGCTAAAGCGTGCTTCAAGCACGACATTGCGGCTGAACTCGGGAATGCGTCTGTACTGCGCTTCCTGCATTTCTCCCTTGCGCAGGGTGATGGTCTCACCATTCTCATCGAGGCAGAGGGCTGATTCAAAGAGCTCCCACATATCGCTGCCCATAGCACCTGCATTCTGGCGGAGACTGCCGCCAACATTACCAGGGATGCCGCTCATCCACTCAAAGCCCACGATATTATGCTTTTCAGCAAAGCGAGCTATTTTTTTCAGAGGGACAGCGCAGCCTGCGATGATTTGGTTTTCATGGTAGCAAAGCTGCTCAAAATCATCCCCACAAGGGCGAATGACCGCACCGCGTATGCCGCCGTCGCGGACAAGGATATTGCTGCCACGTCCTATGATGTAGACAGGTATGCCACGGTCTTTGAAGAAGTTGATAGCACCCTGTAGGGCAGCTACGCTGCGTGGCTCTACCCAGAATTGGGCAGCACCGCCTACGCGTAGGGTTGTGTGCTTGTGCATGGGCTCATAGAGCTTCCAGCTGATGTCATCCGTGTCCAGCTCCTGCTCCATCTCTGTCATGATGCGCAAATCCTGCGCCATGCGTGTGCCAGCCTCATGAATATTGCCAGCACCTAGAGTGATGACAAGGTCACCAGACTTGAGCCTATTACCAGCCTCCAGCTGAGCATTGCGCACAGAGGGGATGAACTTTGCCTTCACCTTGCCCTGTTCCTTCACTGCATCAACGATGCACTGACCAGTGCCACCGGGTATGGGGATTTCGCTAGCGGGGTAGATGTCTGTGACAACGAGGCGATCGAGGTTTTGCAGGCAGTGTCCAAAGTCATCACGCAGGAGCTGCGTGCGCGTGTAGCGGTGAGGTTGGAAGAGGACAATAAGACGTTTTGGATCAAGGCTACGCGCTGTTTGCAAAGTTGCAGCCAACTCCGTGGGGTGGTGACCGTAGTCATCAACCAGACGGTAGTTACGGGAGAGGTACTTGGTCTCAAAGCGACGCTTTGCCCCAGCAAAACTGGTTAACCCCTTGGCCATGGCCGCAAAGTCAGCCCCCATTTCCAGAGAAACAGCCACTGCAGCGAGTGCGTTGAGTACATTGTGCTTACCCGGTACGCCCAGCTCCACACGCCCCAGTGACTCACCCTTGTAAAGTATGTTAAAGTGCGTGCGACCGCGCTTTACTGTCATCTCGGATATGGTGTAATCTGCATTTTCCCAGCCATAAGAAACACTGTTGTCGTAGGTGGAGCAGACGCTATGAGCGCCTTCATCGCTGGCGCAGTAAAAAATCTTTCCGCGTGTCTTTTTGCAGAGCGTGTGGAATACCTCTTTGATGTGGTCGAGGTCGCGGTAGTGGTCAAGGTGCTCCGCCTCAATATTGAGGATAATGCTATGTTCTGGCTTGTAGTTGACCAGCGTGCCATCGCTTTCATCGCCCTCTGCGACAAGGTATTCGCTTTCTTCGTTCCAGTGGGCATTAGCACCCAATACGGGGATTTCTGCCCCGACGTAGTGGCATGGGCGTAGGCGGCTTTCGCGCAGTAGGTGGGTGGCGAGAGAAGAAGTGGTTGTCTTGCCATGCGTGCCCGCAACAATGATGCCTTTTTTATTGTTGAGAATGGCTGCGAGGCAGTCAGCGCGGCGTAGGCAAATGCAGCCCAAGTCGCGTGCAGCGGACAGGGCTACGTTGTCTTCGCGGATGGCGCTGGAGTAGATGACCACTTCGGCATCCGCGACGCAGCTTTCACTATGGGGACAGGAAAATTGGAGTCCAGCGAGTTGCAGATTTTCTGTCTCTGTACTGGTGACGCGGTCGCAACCGCTGACCTGATGCCCCATTTCCATGAGCATGCGCGCTAGCCCGC
>CAZRZE010000103.1:0-5936 GCA_964604535.1 uncultured Akkermansia sp. | reverse complement strand
AAAAACGCCTCAAACAATCATCCAAGCCTCGCTCTTGAAAACAAGAGCGAGGCTTGCTTTTTATCACATTGCATACTTACAATTTTCGTGAGCACGAAATATCAATGCAACCCCAACTCAACGCATCATCACAACCCCAGCTTCGCATGAGTCTGAAACACGCTTTCACCCAGCCTAATATTAGGCACAAAGCAGGAGTGCAAGGCGTGGGAACGAAGGAAAAATCGCCTATTTTCAACCACCTCAACCTCCACTCCCTAAAAAGGCTGGTAACAGAAATTACGAGTTTCTTTCATTTCTAGAGTATGCACCTAAAAACTATTCGTTTTGCAGCGCCTCTTGACAGGTGATACTGGTCGGTACGCTTTTGCTCAAGCAAAAACTTATTGTTGCGAACACGGACGCGCTGTAGTATACTGTTTTTGTTAGAAACAGATATGGAGAAGAATCAATTTATAGGTGTGGCACATGGGTATGGTGGCGAAATAGAACTAGAAGTCACTGTCGAAAATACAACAATCAAAGCGATACGTGTAGTGAGGCATTCTGAGACAAAGGGGATATCGGATCCTGCATTTGAGTACGTGATTGCTGCAATGGTAGAGCAAAATAGCGTTTGTGTTCCTAATGTCGCAGGCTGTTCCATCAGCTCTATGGCATTAAAGCGTGCTGCCGCTGATGCTCTCCAAAAGGCTGGTATGCCGGCAACTCGTCTCAATAGTCTCATCGAAGATTCCCAAACCTTGGAAAAAATTTCCAGCGGAAAAAAGCATCGCTTCAAGTCTAGCTACGATGTGATCGTGATAGGTAGTGGCGGGGCGGGCTTGACCGCTGCCATTTCTGCTAGAATGAATGGTGTCAACGTGCTGGTTCTTGAGAAGAGAAATGCAGTAGGTGGCAATACCTTGGTCTCCATGGGTGGGGTGAACATCCCTCAGAGTGATGCCCAATTTGCCAGTGATATTTCTGATAGTAAAGAACTGTACTATAACGATATTATCACAGGCGGAGATCACGAAAATGTCCTGTCTCAGGTGCATATTCTTGTTGAGAATGCCCATCCTACCTACCAGTGGTTGAAGGAGGAAATAGGCGTTGAGTTTAAAGAAAAATCTTTAATCCACTTCGGCGGGCATAGTGTGCCACGCGCCACTGTCTTTCAAGGAAAATATGCTATTGAATTGATTGGAAAACTACGTCAAAAGGCCGAGGATTTGGGCGTCAAAATCGCCTGTGGCGTCTCTGTGGAGGACTTGATCTATGAAGACGCGCGCGTACAAGGAGTCATCACAGGGAACGCTACTATCAAGGCTACGATGGGAGTTGTGCTCGCAACGGGTGGTTTTAGCGGCAACCAAGAGATGCGTATGAAGTACGACAGTAGTCTGGATGCCCGCTATAAAACGACTAATGTGAGCGGCATTCTCGGCGAAGGCCATCTCATGGCCGAAAGGCTCCACGCGCAGTTTAAGCATATGAACTACATCCAGACATTCCCCATCGCAAACCCATTGACGGGAGAGCTTTCGCATGTGGGTGGTTCTCGATTTGACGGCGCTATTCTCGTGAACAAGCAGGGGGAGCGCTTTGTGGAGGAGCTGGGGCGACGTGATATTGTATCGGAGGGCATTCTTGCCCAGGAAGGAAATATTGCCTACCTGCTCTGGTCAAAAGAAATTGAAGAAGTGAACCACCCTACTATGCAAAATGAAGCAGAGGTCGTGCGTTTGCAGCGCGATGGACTCTTCGTAAAAGCTGATACCTTGGAAGAATGTGCCCAAGGGATGGGGATTTGCGTTGACAGCTTGCAAAAAACTGTTCAGCAGTATAATAACTATGTCGCACAGGGCAAAGACGAGCAATTCCATCGTCGCGGTTCTTTAATTTCTATCGCGCACCCTCCCTTTTATATCCAAGTTGTCGCTCCATCCGTTCATCATACGATGGGGGGCGTGGTGATTAATGAGAAGAGCCAAGTTCTTGATGCTGACAACAACATTATTAAGGGGCTCTACGCCGCGGGCGAAATTGTGGGTGGCACGCATGGCACCAATCGCCTAGGCGGAAATGCGATTACAGAAATTCTCGTTTTTGGTAAACGAGCAGGCGATTTTATTAGCTCACAGTGAGGGTAATCAGTCACGGGGGCACGTTGAGCTTAACTATACTCGTTTTACTCCACGTCGCCCCATCATGATCTTTAGAGGTTCGAGCAGGTGCAACAATCTAAGCGATATTTTCAAGATATCAAAACATTCATACTCCGAACTACAGTAGAAGAAATATTAAGCCTATGTATCCGTTAACTATTTAATCTTGTTCAGATTTATAGATTGTATTCTGGCTTATTTTATGCTATTATATATAAATAATGCAACGAAATCTATCATCAGCTATTATTACTCCAACTGTCGCCTACGCTCTAATCTCTGCTGCCTGCGTGGCAGAGGAGACGACATTGCAGCTTATTCAAAAAGCAGAAAAAAAAGCTGTTGCTCATAGCCTTAATATGGCAAAGGCATTAGAAAATGAGAAAAGACTCATGCCGCATAGCCTTCATGCTAATGGGAAATTGCACAAGACCTCCTTGCAGGGTTGGACTTCTGGCTTTTTTCCGGGGACATTGTGGTATTGCTACGAGTGTACGGGTGATGAAGATATCAAAAAATGGGCACGCCAGTTCACGAATCGCATGTACCCCATACGCCATTTTACGGGGCACCACGATATTGGCTTTATGATGGGCAGTAGCTATGGTCAGGCTATGCGCCTCGCACCAGAGGCGCAGGATGAAGAAATCTTGCTCACAGCCGCGCGCAGTGCTATGAAGCGATACGCCCCGCGAGTTGGGCTCATCAAGTCTTGGGATAACACGAATAGTGGCAAGTGGAAGTACCCAGTCATTATTGATAATATGATGAATTTGGAGCTTCTCCTCTGGGCGGCTCAGCTATCTGACGATGAATCAATGCGCCAAGCCGCTATTAGCCATGCAGACAAGACCTTGGAACACCATTACCGCCCAGACGGCAGCTGCTATCATGTCGTTTCTTATGACCCAGAAACACAGTTGCCACATCACAAGCAAAATTGGCAGGGCGCAGGTGATGAGTCCGTCTGGTCACGTGGTCAGACATGGGGTCTCTACGGCTTTACTGTCATGTATCGCTTTACAAAAGAGAGCAAATATTTAGTACAGGCTCAAAAGATTGCTAACTTCCTCATCCATCACCCCAATATGCCAGCTGACGGCATCCCTCTGTGGGATTTGAAGGCCGACGGAAAGCACCCAGAATTGCGCGATGCCTCTTCTGCCGCCATCATGGCTTCTGCCCTGCTGGAGCTAAGCCTCTACACCACAGACAAAACACTTGCTAAGAGCTATGTCGATATGGCAGAGAAGCAAATACGCCGTCTCTGTAGCCCCGAGTATCTAGCCGATGTGAACACTAATGGCAACTATATCCTCAAACACAGCGTAGGCTCTATCCCCCACAACGCGGAGATTGACGCGCCTATTTCCTACGCCGATTACTATTTCATGGAGGCTCTGAGTCGTTACAAATTATTGATGTCAGAGAATGTGAAAGATCTGCAATTTTCAACATTTTCCAAAGGAATGTTAGCGAAAGCATCAGCTTCTAATTTTTTAGAAAGAGATTCTCTTCACAAAAAAAACTGGTAACGCATGTTACCAGCTTTTTCGTTTTCGTCAGAAAGACTAATTGAGCAATTCTCCTTTTACACAGCTGTGCGCCTTCTGCGTGCGAGTAGACCTGCGAGGCGGCAAGGAGACTCAGCGTCGCTGTGTTGGGCTCAGGGATGAGGATGAAGAGACCTCCCATTGTGCTTGCTCTTGTCTAGCACCTTGCCAGAGTAGTCATGCCCACTGATGGTGCTAGATGCGCCAGCTGTACCCAGCGTGCTCGTGATGATGCCGGAGTCGCTATCCAGTTGCAGTTGTCCCTGCGTTAATAGTAATGCTGCTGTTCTTGAGCGCAGCTTGTGCAGCCGGAATATCACCACGGATAGCATCCGCGACAATGGCAAGCTTTACTTCAACACTTGTAAAAACCAGCACTCTTTACCATATACTATATTTTCAGCAAAAAACATATTCCGCATTCTTCTAAGGCGAAAATTTTTGTGACTACTTCTTGCAAAACCTGTCTATATATGTTTAGATTCTTTCACCCTCCCCCTTCCCAGCATCCATGAACTTAGAAGAAACCATCAAAAGAGCCCACAACCAGCAGCTCTATATTTGCAGCTCCGAAGAACTTGTCCAGCTACAGCTAGAAAAGCTTGATTTGCTATTCGAGTACAACAATCTCAAACCCAGTATGCAAAAAGAAAAGCAGGCACTTCTCAAGCGCATGTTTGCAGAAATTGGTGAGGGTTGCTATATCGAAAGTCCCTTTCACTCCAACTGGGCGGGCATGAACGTCCATTTTGGCAAAAATGTCTATGCTAACTTCAATTTGACCATTGTAGATGACACGCACGTCTACGTGGGTGACTCTGTCATGTTTGGCCCCAATGTGGTACTGGCAACAGGCAGTCACCCCAATGATCCCGATCTGCGAAGAAAGGCTGCACAATTTAACGCACCTATCACCATCAAAGACAATGCATGGATAGGGGCCAATGTCTGCGTGATGCCGGGTGTCACTATTGGCGAAAACTCCATCATCGGGGCAGGATCTGTCGTGACAAAGGATATTCCTGACAATGTCATCGCAGTTGGTAACCCCTGCCGAGTCCTTAGAGAAATAAACGAGACAGACAAGGAGTTTTATTTTAAAGGGCTCAAAATTGACATTTGATAAAAATACCGCTCAATGCGCTGCATAGGTCGTTTTTTTGAATAAATCTAACTTTTCTCTTTACATGAGACTATATTTATGTTAGATATTTCCACCAATGAAACTCCTTTCCCTTTCAATACTGACTGCATTATCCGCGCTGTTCACTCAGACGGCAATTGCGCAGACCATTGAAAATCGCTTTTTCAAGGTTGATTTGCTCAATGAGAGTTCATGGGGTAGAGATGAGCAAACAGTGCAAGAAATTAGAAGAATCACTAAACAATCAATAGATTACTGGGCTAATCTCTTGGTAAATAATGATACTTTTATAGAAGGGAATAAAATTACCGTATCGCTTGAATTTATGGTAATGAATAACACGACTGTAGCTTATGCGCAGCCCCATCTCTTAGGCGTTGGTAATAGAACGCTAGAAAGCAATGGTCAGCAATTTAATATTGCTACAGGCGCTCAAGCAAAGCTCTTATACAAATATGGTACCAGTGAAACGGATATTCAAATCAAGGTAAATAATCAATACACTTTTTACTTTGACGAAGACCCCGCGGCTGCGGTGGGCTACGATTTTCATACGGTATTGCTGCATGAGTTGACTCATGGCATGGGTTTTGTTAGTCGCCAATACACAATTGACTCAGATAAGCAATTGCAGCAAGAGGATAATTTTGTTTTGCCCTACGACACCTTGATAACAGAATCCCTTAATGGAGAGTCATTCGTACTCGGTGACACGATAACATTAGGCACGGATGGACCTGCCATCTTTAATCCCTCGGAAGGCTCTGGCTCAAGCATTACTCACCTTGCAGACAGCTATAAAGATGCCTTGATGCAGCGTGCCTTTTCAAGCGGACAGGTCATCCGAGAGCTTACCTCTGTAGACATAGGTGTATTTAACTCCATGGGCTTTAATATCGCACCAGAGCCTAGTACGGCTGTACTCGTGCTGATGCTCACTCCTGCTTGCTTGCTGCGTCGTCGTCGCCAAGCAGCGTAGTTGCGCATACTGCCCTTTTTTGCAGCAGATTTTTTCCTTGCCTCGGGCGGGTGGATTGTGGTAGAGTGTAATTTCGCCTTCCTTATATCGCTTTCGTAATGCCGCTAAAA
>CAZRZE010000102.1:0-6030 GCA_964604535.1 uncultured Akkermansia sp. | reverse complement strand
GCATGCTGGCCACGGAATACGAAAAAAGTCTTTGGGATAAAAAGCAATACGATGTCTGGATACATACAAAGACTGGTGGTGTTAATTATACTGTCCCAATTGATCGTAAACGCTATCATTTACGACCCGCTGATTTGTAACACACATAAGCTTTTGTTGTGAAGGGCTTTTTGCTTGTTGGATAAATTTTTATTATTTTTTTCTTGTCATAAGACGTATGATGACGTAAAGTTTGCTTGAGCTAACATGAAGCACTTTTTTTGTGTATTTTGGTTAGTTGAAGCTAACTATCCTCAATCCACTTAAAAGCTTGATTTAAGTCAAACAACAATTTTATGAAAAACACAACAATAATAACAATTGCCAGCACTCTGCTCCTTGGCGGAACAGCTGCTGCTGACAACGATCCCAAAGTAACAGCCGTCCTCACTTCTTATGCGGACGACTTTGTCGTACCAACATACAAGGCAATGGCAGACGGTGGTCTTGCGCTGATCAAGGCTTCTGAAGCCCTTGCAGCAAAGCCCTCTGACGCTAATGTCAAAAAGGTTATTGATGCTTACTTCCAAGCACGTAATCCTTGGGAAAGCAGTGAGTCCTTCCTCTTTGGCCCTGCGGAATACGCTAACCTTGACCCCAAGTTGGACTCCTGGCCACTTGACCAAGTGCAGCTCGACGCGCTTCTTGACGTGACCGCAGATGGCAAAATCACTGTAGACGCTGGCTATGTTCGCGATTACTTGGGTGCTGCTCTTCGTGGTTTCCACGCAGCTGAGTACCTCCTGTTCCGCGACGGTAAGGCACGCACAGCAAAGAGCATGACCAAGGCAGAAATCAACTACCTTGTCGCCGTTTGCCGCGTTCTTGCAGAAGACAGCATTCAGCTCGAAGCTCTCTGGGCAGGTGCAGAATCCCTTAGCGATGAGAAGAAGGCCGTACTTGAAGCCGCTGAAATCGAAAAGGACGGTGCTTTCGCCGCAGAAATCAAGGGCGCAGGCACAGAAGGTAGCCGCTATGACTCCCAAGCTGACGCCATTGAAGAAATCCTTACAGGCTGCACAGACATCGTTGTAGAACTCGCAGGTCCCAAGTTTGGTGAGCCTGTCGAAGCTCAAGATGCCAAGCTATTTGAATCCTGGTACAGCCACACATCCCTTGCAGATGCTAAGCTTAACGTGAAGAGCGTAAAGCTTGCATACGAAGGTGCAAAGTCTGGTTCTGCTAGCATCTCTGGCCTCGTTGCCGCAAAGGACAAGGCTCTTGACAAGGCTGTTAAGGCATCCTTCACAAAGGTTGAAAGCTGCATGGACGCCTTCAAGGCTCCTCTCGCAAAGAGCCTTGGTGAAAAGACCAAATTCAAGAACATCGTCGCAGCCTGTGAAGAACTCGCTGAAAACCTCGAAAAGGTTAAGACACTCCTTCTTGACAACTAATCTCTTTTGAGAAAAAAATATTGCTCTCAGTTAGACTTAGAGCACAAAAATCAGGGTGTCTGCAAGGCTTTTTCTTAGCCTTGCAGACTCCACTTTAAATCAGATAGCGCATATGGGGACTTCTAAATTCTCGTCATTCAAAATAAGCAAATCAACAAAATCACTTCGCGAGGCATCTTTAGAGTGCTTTTCAGCTGGATTTGCCCCGAATTTTCGTCTCAGAGGACACTCTGAGCCATCAATTCGTGAAAAATCCATCTCGAAAATCATCTCAAAATCTAGCCTCGCGAGAAATTAGAACCCCCCATATAAAACTCAGAATATGAAAATAATCAGCTTCATCATTGCTGGAGCTCTCGTGACTGGAGCAGGGGTGATTGTCTACCAATCCCATGCAGAAAATGCAGCCCAGCCTGCCTTGCAAGACAAGAAATCGCAAGGCGCATTATTTACCCCTGCCAACTACCCTAAGGATGGAGAACCCCATCCACTTATCAGCGTAGATGCGCTTAAAGACCCCAATATCAGCATGGATAAGCTGAGCTTTGACGAAATCAAGCCAGAGTTTATCACCGCAAATTGCATCACCTGCCACGTCAACAATGACATGGATCTCACCCCTTCTGCTCTGAAAACAGAGGATGGAAAACCAGGGCCTGCCTACTATGCAGGCGGTCAGACGGGGACGAGTTTTATCCGCACCACAAAAGCCTTTGAGCAACCCACCCCAGCCATTATTGATGCTGGCTTGGAGGATAGATTCTTGCTAGGAGAAGGTATTTTTGAAGGCGTTTTCGTTGTTGATAGAGAAGTACCCTTTGGCGGTCTAGGACCCACCTACATGAAGTCGTCTTGCGTTGCCTGTCACCCTGGTTATGGACGAGGCCGTCGTACAGAAAAGTTTGATGTAGAATACGGTAACGGCTATATTGCCTTCATCCACCACCCCGATGGAACACCAGTGAAGGGCTACACGCCCATGCTGCAAACCAAAGCTATTGCCCCATACAAACCCTATGTTGGTGCTGTAGAGATTACGTGGCATGAGTTTAAGGATAAGTATGATAACCGTTATCCTGATGGCACACCCTATAACAAGGGCAAAAAAACAGAGGGTAGCCTGATTTACCCCACGGCCGATGTCGTTGATCCACTTATTCCCCTGCCAGAGGATTACCGCGTGTCTATTGAATCCACGATTGGTATTTATGGCACGGGGCTTTTGGATGCCATTCCCGATTCCGCCATTCTCGAAGAATATAAACGTCAGCAATCCATGTCGGGTCCTGTCAAAGGTCAACATGGTAAATGGATAGAAGAAGCGCACCTAGGCGGCGAAAAACGCCTCGGTCGCTTCACATGGCACTGCACACGCGCCACCCTAGAGAATGGCCCTGGCTCCAATGGTCTTTGGAACACGCAGGGCATCAATCGCCATGACAGGCGCGGTCTCTACATGACCCCAGAATGGATTGAGAAGCAGCGCGAGCACGGCATTGATGTCACCCCCTTGCTGGAAGAACAACCCATTGAAATGTCAAAGAAGGATTACGAAGACTTCATGATATGGCACAGAGGCTTGGCCGTACCTGCTGCGAGAAATCTAGATGATCCCGATGTGCAGAATGGTCAGATTATATTCAATGAGATAGGTTGCGCCAGCTGCCACAAGCCAGAATGGAAGACAGGGAAATATCCCCCCATGCCCGCTTATGAAAATCAAGTCATTCGCCCTTATACAGACCTTCTCATGCATGACATGGGCGAGGAAAATCGGGGCATAGTCCGCACCTACCGCACACCTCCTCTTTGGGGTCGCGGGCTCATGAAAAGGGCGGCTGACCACACGGACATGTTCCATGACCTGCGCGCCCGCGACTTTGAAGAAGCCATCCTCTGGCACTTTGGTGAGTCAGAATTCGCCCGCGAGCGATTCCGCCACCTCTCGCCCAAGGAACGCGCTGATTTGATAAAATTCCTCAAAGCCATCTAATAGAACTGACTAAACGCATGGTAAAACTTCTACTACTACGACTCTTTCAGTGGATACTGCTTCTCGGCTTGGGATTTTTCTCCCTTTTTGTCGGGGTGGCAGATATTCCCTTTTGGGAGGTCTTTGCACTGCCGCCTGACCTGAGAGAGATTCTGGTCATTAGCCGTGTGCCCCGCCTCTGTAGCATTCTGATTACAGGCAGTAGTCTCGCTATTGCTGGTCTCATTATGCAGTGCATCACCTGCAACCGCTTTGTGTCGCCGACAACGGCTGGCACCATGCAATGGAGCAAGTTGGGTATCATGATAGCCATACTCTTCCTGCCCAATGCCAGCCTCATGGTGCGCATAGGGGCGGCCTTTGCCGTCTCCTTGGTGGGGACAAGTATCTTCCTCTTTATCATCAATAGAATTCAGTCGCGCAGCATTATTCTAGTCCCCTTAGTGGGCATTATGCTGGGTGCTTTTGTCAGCTCCATTGCGACCTATATCGCCTATGAGCATGACCTTGTGCAGAACGCGGCATCATGGTTGCAGGGCAGCTTTGCCCTCATCATTGAGGGCGATTATGAGCTGCTCTACATCAGTGTACCCTTTATGATACTTGCCTACCTCTACTCTGACCGCTTTACCATAGCGGGCATGGGTCGCGGTATTACCGTAACGCTAGGGTTGAGTCATAGAAAAATCGTCGCCATCGGTCTCATCATCGTGGCAGTCATCACCTCCATCAGCATCGTGGGTGTGGGTGATATACCCTTTATTGGGCTCATCGTGCCAAACGTCGTGAGCATGATTCGCGGGGATTCTGTAAAGAACACCCTCTTTGACACAGCATGGCTGGGTGCGATGCTGGTATTGATATGCGACCTGTTGGCGCGTCTGCTTATACAGCCGCATGAGATTCCTGTTGGTGTTATCCTTTCTGTATTGGGTAGCGTGATTTTCCTCTTAATGCTTTTCAAGAAACGCAGCTATGCCTAATGCCCTATCATCACGTCCGATCAAGCTGATATTCTGCTTGCTGGGTTTAGCCGCCTTGGGCTTCACCCTTTACTACCTCTTCAGCGGAGTTACTGAGGACACATGGGACTACAATATCCCACGTCGTCTCAAGATTATCGCCGCCATCGTCATGGTGAGCGTGGCGGTGGGGCTATCCTCCGTCATCTTTCAGACCATTACCACCAACCATATACTCACGCCCAGCATCATGGGGCTTGACCACCTCTATATCTTCTTGCAAACCATTGTGATTTACTACTGGGGAGC
This sequence comes from uncultured Akkermansia sp., assembly GCA_964604535.1. Lineage (GTDB taxonomy): Bacteria > Verrucomicrobiota > Verrucomicrobiia > Verrucomicrobiales > Akkermansiaceae > Akkermansia. Next base: position 1,333 of record CAZRZE010000102.1, on the reverse strand, counting down.
GGCAGAGCTGGTGCTCATGGACAGCACCGCGCAGTTCTTGGGGACATTGGGGCTCATGGTTGTGGCATCGGGAGGTATATTCCTCCTCATGTTCAAAGGGATAGGTCATAGCATCTACTATGTGGTGCTTATAGGTATTGTCTTTGGCATAGCCTTTGATGGTCTTGCTAGCTTCATGCAGGTGATTATTGACCCCAATGAGTTTGCTATGCTGGAAGGCCGCATGTTCGCCAGCTTCAACCGTGTCAATGTCAAGCTACTGGGCATCGCATCGGCACTGGTCTTGCTCTGCACCCTGTGGATATGGAAAGACCTGAAAAAGTACGACGTACTCACACTGGGGCGTGCTAATGCCATCACACTGGGTGTGAACTACCAATGGCTGGTGCTCAAATCGCTTTTGGCCATCTCCGTGCTCACCTCCGCATCAACCGTCATGGTGGGACCCATCACCTTCTTGGGCATACTCATTGTCAGCCTTGCGCGATTGATTTTCTCTACCTTCCGCCACCGTACTATTATTAGCGGTACAGTGCTGGTCTCTGTCACCCTGCTCATGCTGGGCATGATAGTGACAGAACGCATCATGAACTTCACAGTCCCCCTCAGCGTCATCATCAATCTGACTGGTGGACTAATCTTTATTGTGATGATACTCAAAACCAAAAAGATATGATTCGTCTTCAAGATATTTCTAAAAAATACCATGACTCCGTGGTGCTTGCTGACCTCAGCATAGAGCTACCCACAGAACAAGTTGTCGCCTTTATAGGCAGCAATGGCGCGGGGAAGAGTACCGTGCTCAATATCATCAGCCGCCTACTACCCGCCAGCGCAGGAGCAGTCATCATAGACGACAAGCAACTGAGTCAATGGGACAACAAAGAGCTAGCCAAGACCCTGACCATACTGGGGCAAAGCCTCCACACCCCAGCCCGCCTCACCGTGGAAGAGCTGGTGCGCTTTGGGCGCTTCCCCCACAGCGGAGGTAATCTCAGCAAAGACGACCTCGCCATAGTCAAGGATGCCATAGCCTACACAGGTATAGAGTACTTGCAGCATCGCTACCTAGATGAGCTCTCTGGCGGTGAGCGACAAATAGCCTACATAGCCATGGCCATAGCACAGGACACAAAGTACATCATGCTAGATGAGCCCCTCAATAACCTTGACATGAGCCGCTGCGCCCGCGTGATGAAGCTGCTGAAAACACTGGTCAAGGAAAAGAAAAAAACCATCTACATCGTCATCCATGACATCAACTTTGTCTCCTTCTACGCAGACTACGTCGTCGCCCTCAAAGACGGCTTGTTAAAGCACCATGGCAGCACAG
>CAZRZE010000101.1:0-6150 GCA_964604535.1 uncultured Akkermansia sp. | reverse complement strand
TTGCTCCTAAAGCTCGCATTTTTCACGGACATGACTGGGTCTATGGCTCAGAAGTTCGTGCCGTATTTGGTAACCCCCAACCTGGGGACGTTGTCCTTCTGAAGGATCAACGTGATAAGTATCTTGGTTCTGCGATGTACAACCCCTACTCTCAGATTATTGCACGTAGATTCTCACGCCGCAAGCAAGATTTGGATAGAGAATTTTTCATTCGCCGCATTTCACAGGCAAAGCTAGTCAGAGAGCGCTATCTGCCCAATGAAAAGCTACGCCGCCTCGTATGGAGCGAAAGCGATGGTCTCCCTGGTCTCATTATTGACCAGTATAATGATGTCTACGTCATCCAGACCCTCACACTGGCCATGCACCAACGAATTGGGCTCATACGCGATATTTTGGTGGACTTGCTCCAGCCACGCAGCCTCATTGTGCGCAATGACTCCCCCATGCTTGTTGCTGAGGGCATAGAAGCACAGACCTATGTAGCTTTTGGTGAAGAACCCACGCCCTTTGTCGCAGAAAGCCAAGGGTTGAAATTCCTTGTTGACCTGACCACAGGACAAAAAACAGGACTTTATCTCGACCAGCTACAGAACTACCACGATATTGCACGCCTTGCCAAGGGGCGTCGCGTGTTGGACTGCTTCTGTAACCAAGGCGGCTTTGCCCTCGCCTGCGCCAAGGCTGGTGCGGCACAGGTCACCGCTGTAGATATATCTGAACAGGCTATGGAATCCGTACGCAAAAATGCGGAGATCAATGGCGTGGAAATCGAAACAGTCACAGAAAACGCCTTTGACTTCCTCAAGAGAGAAAGCGACCTCGTACGCCAAGGCGCTGATCCCAAGTGGGATCTTATCATCCTAGACCCTCCTAGCTTCACCCGCAACAAAAAGAGCCTCCAAGGCGCGATGCGTGGTTACAAGGAAATCCACCTCCGAGCCATGCAGATGCTGCCTTTGGGTGGTATACTCTCTAGTTTTTGCTGCTCTCATCATGCCAGCTCTGCACTCTTCAAAGAAAGCATTGGCGATGCAGCTGTAGACGGACATTGCACACTGCGCCTCATGTCTCATCATGGACAACGCCCCGACCACCCTGTCCTGCTCAACCTGCCAGAGACAGAATACCTCAAGGGCTTCACCTTTGAGATGGTGCCCGGTCGTTAAAAATGTCCTCGCTCTGGTCTAACTTTTTTGCTATACTGTCCACAATCACTCAATCATGAAAAAAACATCACTTAGAATGCTGCTTCTTGCCTGTGCAGGCTTTATCCTCACAGCATGCAGCCAAGAGCCCTATAGATTCATGTTCCTCACAGAGACAGACAATGCCTATGCTGGCGCAAAGCTCACTGTCATGCACGATGGGCATTACTACGACAAGCTCCCCTTGCTGACTCAAGAACACTTCCAGAGATTCAAATCTGTAAAAAATGCAGATGGCAGCTACGGCATTATTCTCTACCTCAACAAGATGTACGGTCAGCGTCTCTATACAGCGACAGCTGGCAAGAAGGGCAAGCTGGTCCTCCCCGTCTTCAGCGGACCTGCCTGCGAGCCACTCTTAATCAATGCCCCTGTCACCAGCGGCAAGCTCTATATCAGAAAAGGCCTCAATGGCTATGACCTCTACCGTATATCCAAGGAAATCGCCCCTATGGATGAAAAGGTGGAAGAAAAACGCTACCTCAAAGAAGATCCACGACCCAAACTCGATTTCAAGCCCTCTGGTAATATCCAAAAAGATCCACAAGGTCGTCCTATTCCACAGATTCCTACCGTCGCATCATGAAGCAGATAGTCTTACTCCTCATAACCCTCATCAGCATACTCCCCCTGCATGCTGCAGAAGCAGAGGCCAAAGACCTCATCTACAGCCTGCCTACGGATAACAAGGAGATATTCGGCAAGGAACCCGAAAAGTACTACATGTATGTGGACCGTACTTTTGAGGGAGAGACTTCACGTCCTTGGACAGGTGGTACTTTTGGCTTTGTGCGTAATGCCTTTCGCAATAGCGACAAGGAAATTATGTATGCCAAGTTCCACGAAGGAATAGACGTGCTCCCCCAAAAGCATGATGCCAAGGGAGAGCCACTAGACCTCGTCTACTCCATCGCACCTGGTACTGTTGTCTACGTCAACAACAGTGCTGGTGGTAGCAGCTATGGTCGCTACCTAGTCATTGCTCACCGCGTTCCAGAGGGCATTATCTTCTCCCTCTACGCACACATGAAGTCCATCACCGTCAATCCTGGTCAAGAGGTTGCTTCTCACAGCGTTGTTGGTGTATTAGGCTACACTGGAGTAGGTATTAACAGGCGTCGCGCCCATCTCCATTTGGAGCTTGCGCTCATGATTAACAGTCATTACAAAAGGATTGCACCAGCCAGCAATATACATGATCGCTTTAATGGTTTGAACCTCGTAGGCTTTGATCCAGCTGACATACTCCATGCCAGCAAAGGTGGCAAGCCTGTCTCCATCAGCAAGTATTTTTCCACACTCAAGGAACACTACCGCGTGCGTGTCCCTCAACGAGGAATGATTGATGTTGTAAAGCGTCATCCCTTCCTTTACAAGGGTTCTATGGAGGATGCAATGGCAGGAAAACTGCCAAAATCCTTTGACATTAGCTTCACAGGATGGGGACTACCCATCGCCGTCTACCCATCTGATGAGACTGTCAAGCAGCCTACCATTATCAAGTGCAAACCAGCACCCACCCTGCAACAGAATGTGACGGTCAAGCGCATCATGCACACCAGCAAGAACGCTGCATTCTCTGCCAGTGGGCGTCGCTATATTGATCTCTTTCTCTGGTTGCCAAAATAATAAGCCCCCCTACCCGCACCCTCTTGAAAACGCATTTGCTCCCACTCGCGCTCTGTGCCATCCTGCTTCACCCTGCTGCTAGCAGTGCGCTGACGCAGGAAGATTACTTTCGCCAGGGACTCGCTAATATAGAGGGACAGAGTTATGAGGAAGCCATCGCCCTGCTCAGCCGACTTTCTAGCTTCAGCCCCTACTATCATCAGGCCTCGCGCATGAGACTTTACGCGGCAGCACAGCTGGGAGAAAAAGTCTTATTCAAACAGCTGCAGGAGCTCTGCCTCAGCCCAGATAGTGCAACACGTCGCCTCGCACGTGTCGGTTTGCTAGAATATTCCATCCCCCATGAGGAGCTGAAAGAAGAAACCCAGAAGTTGCTCATCTCCTTGGAGGAAGAAAAGCTACAGGATGAGTTTTCAGAGCTACTACTAATCTACCGCCTAGAATGGCTCAGCAAGTGGGGTAATGCTGATGAGGCTCTCAGCTACGGTAGGGAGCTAGAAAACAATAAAGAGTTACTACGCGACAGCACATTGCGTCAGCGCATCCGCATACTGCTCGCAGAGGTCTACTACGCCCAAGCCGCAGAGAGCGAGGGAGCAGAGCGAGAACAACTACGCGGCAAGGCTGAAGAAACCCTTCTGCAGTTCATCGCCGCGCAGCCTGACTCCATTCTGCTGGAAGATGCCTTTCTTCTCCTCTCGGAGCACCACTCCCTGCGAGACAATCCCCATGTAAAATCCCGCCTCCTCAGCTGGATAGCACCAGATGCGCTGCATAACAGTCAGCGCAGTGCCCTCGCCCTGCAAACACTTTTTTTTATAGAGGATGAAAAGATCAAAGAAGACGGCAGCCTAGACCTCAGCTATGTCAACATGGCGCTTTCTGCAGCACCTGATGAGCCCAGTAGCAAAAAGCTGCTCACCGAGGCAACACGCCGTCTCTTGAAGCGCAAGCAACTGCCCGAAGCTGAGCAGTACATCAAGCTCATGCCAGAGCAAAGCGCCTACAAGGACTTTTTTCAAGCAGAGATTCTCTTTGACAAGGAAGACTACAAGGCCGCAACAGATCTATTTTTGCGCGCAAGCAAAAGCTTTGTTCCTGTCCTGCGTGACGCGGCACGCATCAATGCCTTCCTTTCTGCCCTGCGTAGCAATCAATACCTCATAGCCGATAGTATAGAGTCCACAGCTACGCGCACAGAGGAAAAATCTGCCATTCTCCGTGCTCAAAGCGCGCATTATCTCAACCGCGATCCTCAAAAGTCTCGCCGCAGTGCCCTAGAACTCCTCAACCTCTACCCAGAGGATGCTGCCGCTAAGGACGTGCGCATGGACTTGCTCCAACTCTCACTAGAGGAAAGCAAGTACTCAGAAATAGAAGAAGGTCTAAAAGAACTAAGTAAAATCCACAATGACAAGTGGACACAAGAGCAAAACAGACGCTACTTCGCCCTGCGCGCTCTTGCGGCAGAACGACTGGAGCGAGCAGGCCTAAAACCCGCCCCCTATGCTATAGACACAGTGAGGGAGATGCTAGATGAAAACGAGGACGCATCCATTGATGCCTTCCTCACCCTTTTCCTCGGTGACCTGCTCATGGACAAAAAGCTTTTTTCAGAAGCTATTGCTCTCTACATCAGACATGCCAAAAAGAGCGATGACAACGATGGCAAGGCGCGCGCCTACCTCCTTGCAGGTATGAGCTCCGAAAGACGCCCCAGCCTCAATGCCCTCAAGCAGGCTATAGAATACTACCAGAAGAGTAGCAAAATCAACAGCATTCACCGCGCAGAAGCCCTCATACGCTGCGCCAAGCTCTATGTGCGTATAGGTGAGGAAGACAAGGCGCGCGAGCTGCTCCTCCCTCTTCTCGAAGACTCTAAACTCAACCCAAAACTCCTCAGCCTCGCTCACAGCATCCTAGCAGATGCCTGGGCACACGATGCCAGAGAGGATAGAGAGCTCATACCCCGTGCGCTGCAGCATAGCGCAGCCATGCTCAGCTCTGCAGAGCTAGATCCAGCATGGCTCAACCGTGCTCGCTTGCACCATGCGCACCTTTGTGGACGCTTTGGGCAGCACTACGAGGCACTAGACACCCTCAATGAGCTTATCAGCGAATTGCAGCAAGAACAGCACCTCACACGTGCTGAATGGTATATCTATTATTACAGCGCCAGTTCTGCCATCATCCATTATTTGGAGATGAATCAGTACAAGGAAGCAGCCCAACTAGCAGAGGCAAGTGCCAACTGGGTAGCTCTCAAGCGCAAAGCAGGCGACAGAACCCTGCAGCTTGATGAGCTGGAGCAAAAATTCCGCCAATGGGGCAGCCAAATACGTCAGAGCAACTTTATTAGCTCTTAGCCTTACTAGGAGCGTCTTGCTACTTGTGCCTTATAGTATTGATAGTTCAGGTAGGCGAGGTAGCCACCTATAATCATCATAAAAAACTCCCTTGTCTGAATTGCCCAGAAAAGCAGCAGTACAGAAACAACTACTCCCACGCGAGCGGCAAGCAGGTCGTTGCGCAGCAAGGTGCCAAGTAACTTAGATCCATCGAGGGGGAAGATAGGCAGTAGATTGAGCAACGTCCACACGTAGCAGACAAAGAAAATGCTCATTGTAAACAGAAACATGGTCAGACTCATACCGCCTTCAACCATCAAGAGTGTGGCAAATTGTGCAAGGGCGACTTGCCCTCCGTCAGGCAACAGGAAGGAAAATGCCGTCAGGACAGATAACTTGATGGGCAACCACAACATCCCTGTCTTGACGCAGAGAAAAATCAGCATGAGCACAGCAGGCACCATGCCACCTAGAGGGCCCGCGAGAACACTGGTGAAATATGTCCAGCGTGTGAAGCGCGCTCCATCCAGTGTTGCATGCCCCCCCATTCCTTCTATATTCACTGTGGGGCTCGCGTCAGCTAGCTTTTGGGCAGCGATGGCGTGTCCAAACTCATGGCAGAGCAAGGCAATCATCCCCGCCACGACAAAAAGTAAGGTATTGGACAGATCCATGGCCGTTTGTATACGCAAAGCTCCCCCAAGTAGTGCCAAAAAGAGCCAAGAAAAGGGATGTATACTGACAGGTATCCCAAAAAGTTGAAAACGGATAGTTAATGCATTCATGTAATAACACTTTAAAACAAAAGACACTCTATAGCAAGCCTGATGACAAAAAAAAGAAAATCTAAACAAAAATGAAAAAAATGCAAAAAAATGCTTGCCATCATCAGCGAAAAAGTATATAATTCCCCCGCACCCACAAGGGAGCAAAAACAATCCGGCGTAGCTCAGCGGTAGAGCGGA
>CAZRZE010000100.1:0-6245 GCA_964604535.1 uncultured Akkermansia sp. | reverse complement strand
ACATCTATCCCGATTACAAGAAGCAAAAATGGCCGCTTGCCGCACAGAGACATGCGACGATGATTTCACGCATTGACGAAGCCATGGGCGATTTAGCCCACCTGCTACGCGATCTCAAAATAGATGATAATACCTACATCATCTTCACCAGTGATAATGGGGCTCATAATGAGGCTGGCGGTGTCCCGAAAATAAGCGACGAGCATCCTTGTCCAGCGCAAAATCCACACTTTTTCCGCAGCTACGGTCTGCATGATGGTATCAAGCGCGATCTCTGGGATGGCGGCTTGCGTGTGCCCTGTATTGTTTACGCGCCTTCGCAGGTGGCATCGGGTTTGGTCAATTCTCACCCAACGCAGTTTCACGATTGGTTATCAACCTGCGCGGATATTGCTGGTATTGGTGCTCCTGCGCGCTCGACGGGTGTGTCGCTGCTTCCCCTCTTGCAAGGGAAGAAAAAGAGATTAGATGACAATATCGTCTACTCAGAATACGCCTACCCAGGTAAGTTCCCCGACAATGCTAACTTTGCTGATAACAAGCGTAATAAGCCACGCGGAGAGCAGCAGGCTCTTTACTTTCGTGATGGAAAGGGTCGTATGCTCAAGGCTATACGTACCAATATACAAGGTGGTGGACTGGATGATAACTTCCAGATATATGACACCCTGCGTGATCCAAAGGAGGTCAAAAATCTTGCAGAAAAATCAAATGTGGAGTCACAGGAAGAGCTGCGCACCCTATACCTGCACAACCGTCATAGCTACCACTACAAGCATGATCCAGCAGAGGGGCAACGCACGGCCTGTACGGGCAAGCGTCCTTATGATAATTTGCTCATCCCCGCGCTGAAGATAAACGCTGCCAAACTCCGACCCAGCCTGAGTCAACGCCAAGTAGCCCTGCCGCAGGTCTTGCCCTACGTGCCTTCTTTTGATAGCGTGCTGGGCGCTAGCGATCTAACTGGAAAACCTGCCAATCTATCCGCTGTCGCGCTGCCCGCCCAGACGCTCACAGAGCTGCATGGCTACATAGACATACCCGCTGATGGCTATTACAAACTGACGGCAAATGCTGGTGCTGAGGGCGCGCAAAGTTTTATCAAAATTCATGGCATCAATGCCAGTGAGGCACTGCCTCTGCACCTCGAAAAGGGCTTGCACCCTGTGCGCATCACCTTCATGATGGCTGATGCTGCGAGCCCAGCTGCCAGCTTTAAACTCAGCCAGATGAAATCCCTCCAAGCGGCAGGAAAAAATATAGCCTCGCCCACATTCTATTCACAAAAATAAGATTTTTAATATGAAGCCAATTCGTAACGTACTCGCCCTTTTAGCCCTTTGCTCCACCAGTCTCATTGCCGAGGAGGCAAAGAGTGCTGAGAGCGCTCCACCCGATGCCTTGACTGAGCGCATCAGGGGATTATTTGAGACTCAGCAGCACAAGGAGGCTCTTGAGATGATGATGAAAGCTGCAGAAGAGGGGCATACGGCTTCTCAAAAGGACTTAGCACATTTCTACCACAGTGGTATTATCGTGCCACGTGACTTGGCAAAATCACATTACTGGATTGAAAAAGCTGCCCAACAGGGGGACGCACAAAGTCAGTTCAATACCGCACTCAACTATTACAAAGGAGATGGCGTGGTGAAAGATAGCAAAAAGGCTTTTCACTACGTCCGTTTGGCTGAGGCTCAAGGCTATGAAGGTGCTCTTGGTCTGCATGGTATTTTTTGCATAGAAGGCATTGATGGCAAAAAAGATATCAAGAAGGGCATAGAGCTATTGGAACGTGCAGCTGCTATGGGGGATAGTGAGGCGATGAATACACTTGCCAATTTTTATGAAGATCCGCAATACGGTATGCACGACCCTGCCAAGAGCATGGAATGGCGTATCAAGTCAGCCCAAGCAGGTAATTCTATTTCCCAATTCCGACTGGGCATGCTTTATAGGCAACAGGGCGACAAGAGAAGTTATATGTGGATGCTCAGGGCGGCAGAAAATGGTAACGCCGACGCCATGATGTTGTTGGGCGTAGACTATGCCGAAGGCGCTAATGGTGCGCCCAAAGACCCTAAAAAAGCCTTTGAAATCACAAAGCAGGCCGCAACTATGGGGCATCTCGATGCGCTCGGCAATCTAGGTGCTTATTACCTCAATGGCGTAGGCGTGCCCGAGGATGGTCTTTTGGCGTTCAATTTGATCAAACAAGCAGCAGAGAGAGGTAATGTTATCTCACAACGCAATCTCGCTTTCATGTATTTCCGCGGCGATCTGGTTGTTCGTAATATACAAGAAGCCATCCATTGGCTCAAACAAGCAGCATCAAGAGGCGATGAAATATCCCTTCACCGTCTTTATGATATTTATAATGAAGCAGGAGATGTGGAGCAATTTGTTAGCTTTGTAAAAGAGTTAGCCGAAAAGGGCATGCCCCTTGCCCAATACAGACTCGCCTTGCATTATGGCGAGGGCATTGGTGTGCCCAAGGATGATAAGCAGTGCTTTATCTGGATGAAAAAAGCATCAGAAGGCGGTCTTGCTTTGGCTATGACCAACCTCGCTGTCTATTACTTCAATGGCAAAGGCTGCGTCGAAAACGTCAAGGAATACTACACATGGACAAAACGCGCCGCCGAAAAAGGAGATGTAACTGGCATGGGTAATTTAGCCGCTATTTACCTCAAAGGAATAGATGGTGTGCCGCAAGATGAGAAGCAGGGGTTGCTCTGGGCAGAAAGGGCTGCGCTTAGGGGTAATATATCCGCCATGAATACAGCTATTGAATACTATGAGCAAAAGGAAATTAGTATGCTGGATAGACAGTTGTACCACACGTGGCTGGAAAGAGCAGCAAAGGCAGGGGATGTTGTCTCCCAGCTCAAGCTAGCTTTTGAGTACCGCGAAGAGGACTTGGAAAAATCCCTTTTCTGGTTGCAAGAGGCTGCGAAACGCGGCAGTGCAGAGGCACAGTACAGCCTGGGCTCAGTTTATGCCGTTGGTATGGGAGTGCCAGAAGATGAAAAACTAGCCTTCCAATGGATGAAAAAGGCCGCGGATCAAGGCCATGTCAAGGCCATGGCAGAGTTGGGACTCCTCTATATAACAGGAAAAGGTTGTGAAATCAATGAAGAGCAATTTCTTCACTGGACAGAGCGTGCAGCAAAGGCAGGTCATCTAGAAGCAATGCGTAACATTTATATCGCATACAAAGATGAGAAGTATCAAGGCAAGAAGTTGAAAGAAGCTATTGCTTGGCTTATCAAGGCAGCCGATGGTGGAGATGCTGAATCTCAGTACCTCCTTGCATTGCACTACCGTATTGGAGACCTTGTGGAGGCAGATGAAATCAAGTCATGGGATTTGCTGTCCCGTGCTGCCATCAATGGAAGTCCACAAGCAATAAAGCTCTTAGAAGAACTAGAGGTCGATGCGCTAGATGCACCCAACCCTCAGCCAAGCCAACAGTAGAGGCTTGACCCCACAAGGCTTAACATGCTATACTCAACAAGACGATGAATCAACGCTATTTTTACCTTAACGACAAAAAGCAACTGCAGGGGCCTCATAGCATGCAGCAGCTGGAAGAATTGTGCGACAGTGGAGCTATCACTGAAGGCACACTTGTAGCCATGGAGGGCGGCGACCAATGGAGTCCCTTCCGTACATATAGGGCAGGGGGGAGCACAGTCCCAACCGCTCCTAATGTACCTGCTATCCCAGCCGATGCAGCTACAACCTCTGGTGCAGGAGCTGCAGCAGCCGTGCCACCCAGTGGCTTCATCGACAATGCCATTTATTCTTGGAAAAAGATATTCATATGGAAAGGTCGCGCCACCCGTGCGGAATTCTGGAGCCTCATACTCTTTAACTTTCTCTTGAGCATAGGGCTTTCCATCGTCTTTGGCGTAGGGGCAGCTTTATCAGGACCGTTGATGAATTTTCTCCAACTTATTGTTTTTGCCGCATTCTGTCTGGTGACCTTTTCTGCCATGGTGCGTCGCTTCCATGATGTGGGAATCTCCACTTTTTGGGCTCTGTTCTCACAGATACTGCCCGTTATTACCATCACTTATGCAGTGTGGAAGGTTGTAGATACTTTTATGCGCCTCACAAAGCTCTTTGACTGGGATCGCTGGGTATCAGACTTCGTGACCATCACAGAAGGCATAGGCGTAACAGGAGCAACACCAGAAGCAGAGGACGCATTGGGCGTGCTTTTTGAGGAGCTGCAACCCTTCTTCACCGGAACTATTGAGTACACACTAGGTGTTGTCACATTAGGCATCTTTATCATACCCTCAATTTGTTCTTTGGGCTGCTTTGTCATCAGCTTGATAGATGGTCAGCGCAAAACAAACAAGTACGGCCCTTCGCCCAAGTATTCAGCTCAATGAGCTCCCCCCTCTTCCTCTTAGGCCCTACTGGCTCGGGAAAGAGTAGCCGTGCTATAGAGTTGGCAGAACAACTCGGTGACGCGGAAATCGTCAGCGCGGATGCCTATCAGGTCTATCGTGGGCTGCCCCTATTGACGGCAGCCCCCAGTGCAGAGGATCTCTCCCGCGTGCCCCATCACCTCATTGGTTGTCTGGAACTTACGCGGAACAACGATGCCGCCACCCACGCCCAGCGTGCCATGGACTGCATCAGGGACATAGAATCACGTGGGAAACGCGCCATCGTCACAGGTGGTTCGGGACTCTACGTCAAGTTCATCTCCCATGGTATCTCTGAAGCACCGCCATCGGATTTGGAGCTGCGCGCCCAGCTAGAGCTGCAGCCCAGCGACGAACTCATCGCACGTCTTGGAGCAATTGACCCAGAGGGACTGCGCCTCACCCCAATACAGAACAGACGCTACCTCGTCCGCAACCTAGAAATAGTTCTCCTCAGCGGCAAGCCGCTCAGCCACTGGCGAAGCAACTGGATAGACCCAGCTACAGGGCAAGAAAAAGCCCCCATAGGCAAAGGCTGGGTCATAGAATGGCCAGTGGAGGAGCTTGATGCCCGTATTGCCCTGAGAGCCCAAGCTATGGTAGAAGCAGGAGTCGCCGACGAAGTACGCCAGCAGCGAGAGCAACTGGCAGCGCGTGGAGAGCAATTCTCTGCCACAGCGGAAAAGACTTTGGGGCTGCACCTAGTGGAACAACTCCTCGCAGGAGAAATCAGCGAGGCAGACTGCGTGAAAGCCCTAGCCCTCATCACACGCCAGTACGCGAAACGACAGCGCACTTGGCTGCGCAGGGAAAGCTGGCTAGAGCCCTATCCGAGCTAAAAAACGCCTCATCTCACATGCGTTCCGGGTAGCACGATGGGTCGTGGACCATAGTAGCGATAGCGGTTTGCATCACGCTCCCTCTGGTAGTCGCGAAAGAGCTCTTTGTATTCCTCCTCTGCCTCCTCTATGCGCTCTTCGAGTTTTTCATTCTCCTTCTGCAAGGCGTACTCTGCGGCCTTTGCCTCCGTGAGAGCTAGCTCCATCTGGCGATAACGCCTTAGCTCTGCTAGGCGACGCTTTTCCTTCTCTATCTCCTGCTCCCTTTCCTTTTCATAGTCATCTCTGACCATCTGGGCGAGTTCTGCGTAACGCTTGGCCTCTGCTGGTAGCTTGAGGCGTATGGCCTCGCGCCTATTCCATTCTGAGGCGAGATACTCTGCGGTGAGTGGGGTCAACTTCCCATAAAAAACAAAGAGCTGCACCACATCCGCAGCAGTCAGAAAGCGCGGGAGCGTCTTGGAGTCACGAAGCATCTGGCGATGCTCTTGATCCACCTGGCGCTTTTTCTCCTCCTCTGCCTTGCGCTTGCTTTCGTAATCATCAACGCGAACTTTCACCTGCTCTGGCTGCATGTCAAAGCGCTCTTGTAGCTTTATGGTGAGCTCATCATACTCCACGCGCTTCACGCCAGAGCTATGCGTGACGATGACATGGTCCAGACCACTACGCGTCACCTTCGCGTCTCGCAAAATGCTACCATCTTTGAGCACAAAATCCTCCCCCATCAGAGGCAGGCAGAGCAAACAGGAAAATATGAGATGTTGGATTTTCATGATATATATTCTAGCCTAGCATAATTGCCTCCACCCTGCAAGAGGGATTTATGTCTTGCTTTTGATCTGCTCTACAATAGCGCGGTTGATGATGCTGATGCGATTCCATTTTTTGTCTCCCTTTTCTAATGGAAGTCTGCCTGTTTTCTTTAAGAGATAGCTATAGTAGTCTTTGAGGTCATCGCCTTCCA
>CAZRZE010000099.1:0-6265 GCA_964604535.1 uncultured Akkermansia sp. | reverse complement strand
ATGCTATCTTCTTGCTGCTCTTGTTCTGTCGTCTTCTGCCATGGGGGGCGTGGGTTTTCTTTATAGGCTGCTGCCTGTGGCCTTTTACAAAGGAGGGGATGCACCATATCACATTGCGCTTTGATTGGCTGATAGTGATGTCACTAGGTGTTGCAATGTCTAGCCTTTCCTTGCAAAGCATGGAGCGTTCCCTCTGGCGTTATGGCTGGTTGATTGCCTTGATATGTGCTGCGCTAATTAGTGTGCAGATATGGCATTATCCCTTTATAGATTACCAGCTCTTTTCCTATAGGGGGCAGCTGTGGAATGGCTGGGAAATAGGAGGTAATTTTTCCCTCGGCCAGTTGCCGCTGGCAAAGATGGGCGTATGTATAGGCTTTTTGTTGGTAGCAGTGGTTATCGATAAGCTTGTCCCATGGCTGGCGCGCCTCTTGGCCATGGTCGGCACTAATATGATGTTCATCTACGCCTTTCACTCCCTCATCTATGGCGTACACATGTATGTCGATGACACCTATTTTGGCTACAAGACCGATGCGTGGTGGACAGTACCTATCATCATGGTGCTTCTCGCGGCACTTTCTGCCCTGTTAAAAAGACTCATACCCCGCGTGATGGTCTGGCTGGGCTGCCTTTCGCCTCGCAAGTGATGGGTGGAGATTAGCTTTGCTGTATTACTTGATAGCAGATTTTTATCTGTTCCTGAAACTCGCTTGGTATATCTTCCCAGATGAACAAATCAACCCGAAAGGGTAGAGAGCTTTCGTCAAAGGCATCTCTGAGTTCTCCTATTTTTAGGCGTTGAGTTTTATTTATGAAAGCAACAAGATCTAAGTCTGATTTTTTGTTTGATGTTCCTTTGACGCGAGAACCATAAGCCCATACTCCCACATGAGGGATGTGCTGTGCTAGCAACTCGCGTATATTCTCAAGTTGTTCATCATTCAGATCTATGTCTTGGGAGCTTAGCATAAGTTTTCCCATTCTAATCCACTCATGCGTTGATAGAGCATAATGGCATCGCGAACAAACTCTTCCATGATAGCAAGGGCATCTTTAGCCTTTTTTCCGCTGTAGTCATGAGATACACCATTTCGTAAATCCGCATAAAGGAGGAATTGTTCTATGCTTGAAGGCAGCAAGTCATTCTCATGTGCTAGACGAAAGATGGGCTTGGGGCTATTAGGGGCTTCGGGAAAACCGAGTTCTTCACTTAAAAAGCGTTTAAGTAGCTTCCAAAGGCAGTCATAACAAACTTCGAATCGTTGAATGACTGATTCAGCTACAGCCACTTGAATAAAGAGTGGCAGTTTGGCATCTAGCACGCGTCGATTTTCTACCTGCGAAGAGAGGTGTTGAAGTGATTGCTGATATCTTCTATAGTCTATCATCACGGTATTTTTGTGGATGTATGCTTAGCTTATTAGATGCGGAAAGAATGGCAAGTCAATTTTCGTAAGACAAAGTGTTGAGTTGACCTGTTGGGAAAAATGTTTTATGATATTGACTACTCTTCATCTGGGTATTTTTTTGGTATGAAACAAGTGATAACTAGTGTGTGTACTCTCTTTTTGCTCGTCACGGGCTTACTGGCTGTGATGCCGAGTCCTGTTATGGCGCAGTATAGGGGAGGGGGGCAATATTATGCCAAGGAAGATACGGTTGCTTACCGCTATGATCAAAGTCGCCGACAGAAGAAAATTGCAGAGGGTTCTCTCATTTACGTGGGTTCTATCAATGGAGATTGGGGGATGATACGTGATAATGGTAACAAGATGTGGACTATAGAGATGAAGTACTTTGAGACTGTTGCGGCGCATAAACGCCGCCTTGCTGCGAAGAAAGCAGTCCAGGTACCGCAGCCAAAGCCTGTAGAGAAAGTCCCTGAGAAAGTTGCTCCGAAAGCGCCGAAAGCACCCGAAGCTGCAAAGCCTTCAAAACCTGCGAAGCCAGCAAAACAAGCTGAAATTTCCCCCGAAAAAGAAAAACTCCAGCGTTTAGAAGATGCCGCATCTGCTCGAGAGGACGCAAGAAGGCAATTGGATGCGGAGCAGGAAAAAATGCTTCAGCAAAAGAGCGAGAATTAGCAGTTTGAGAGCAGCACCTATTGTAGTTATACTGAGATTTATGAAAAAATGTTTGGCTTTGTTCTGCCTATTGTCTTCTTGCGTGGCATTTGCTGCCAGCTTTGCTCCCATCTTTCAAGATAATATGGTGGTGCAGCGCGATGTAGTTCTTCCCGTATGGGGGACGGCAAAACCTCACGAGGCATTGATTATTAGCTGGCAAGAAGAGACAAAGAAGGTCGTAGCCGATGCCTCTGGTGCGTGGCGTGTTGATTTTTTAGCTAATCCAGCCAATAGTACTGCTTCTACGCTGACTCTCAAAGATGAGAGTTCGACTACAGTGCTCTCAAATATCCTTGTAGGTGATGTCTGGTTGGCTAGTGGTCAATCGAATATGGAGTGGGTTATGCATCAATTCACCGATGGGCGAAAGGATTATTCTCAGTTTGGTAATGATTCACTGCGTTTCATGCAGATGCGTTCCCTGCTGCCCACGGATTCAAAACCCTACCAGATAGAGCAGTACGAAAAGGCTGAAAAGGGTGGTTTTTTCGAGGCACGTTGGATGCTCTGTGAGCCTCAATCCGTGAAGGATTTTTCTGCAGTAGCGGCCTATTTTGGACGTGCCTTGCAGCAGGAGGTGCAGGTCCCCATTGGCGTTATATGCAATGCCCTAGGTGGTGTCGGGATGGAAACATGGTTACCCAAAAAACTGATTAACAGCGATGAGCGCTTTGCCTACCTACGCAAGGATGATTGGATGAAATCGAGCAGTCAGTACTATCCCGCTTGGAAGCGTGAGCGTGCAAAGCAAAACCTGCGCCTTTTGCAAACAGCAGGGAAGGTAGAAGCCCAGCACCCCTTCAGACCAACTTTTCTCTACGAGTATGCCCTAAAGCCTCTACTGCCTTTCCCTGTGAAGGGGGTCATATGGTATCAAGGAGAAAGTAATGCGCAGGTAAACAGTCAGGAGGTGAACAGCCTCTTACTTAAAGAGCTTATTCTATCGTGGCGCAAAGCTTATGATAACCCATCCTTACCCTTTTATATGGTGCAGCTGCCACGTATAAAAGACAACACGGCCATGCGCGCCTATTGGGCGCAGTTCCGCGAAGTGCAGCAAGCCGTGGCGGATGGAATGGAGGGTGTGGAACTCATCTGCGCCTTGGATTTGGGTATGCCTAATGCCGATGTCCATCCCTCGCCTAAAGGACCCGTTGGAGAGCGTCTTTGTGGATTGGTTCTCTACCATAGCTATGGAATGCAGGAGGGAATGGCGCGAGGCGTGTCGCCACGTATCACAGGAGTGCAGTGGGGTGACAAGTCAGCGACCCTTTCCGTCAGTGCTGCTATCAAGTGCAATGATGGTCAGTCAATGCGGGGCTTTGTCTATGTCTCTGCAGACAAGAAGAAGCATATCCCCTTGCAAGGAAAATTGACAGATGATGGCAAGGCTATACTCCTTGACCTGCCAGAATCTCCTCAAAAGGGAGCAGAAATACGCTACCACTACAGCACCTACGCAGAACCCAATCTGGTGAGCGTGGAGGGCAACTTGCCGCTTTTCCCATGGAGGAAAGAGCGTTGATAGTATGCCTATATTTTCTCCGCTGTGTAGATGCTAGCTATTCCCATGCTTAGCGGCTTGGCTGTCACCATCCCATAGCCGCAGCTGCTGATGAGGTTTTTCATCGCCTCTCCCTGTGGGAATTGGCGTATGCTCTCACCCAGATAGCTGTATGCTTCGCGCCTACGTGTGACGAAGCCCCCAATCATGGGCACCACATGGTGTAGGTAAAAATCATAGGGTCGCGCAATAAAAGGGAGACTAGGAAGGCTGAAGTCGAGGATAAGCAGATGCCCACCTGTCTTGAGCACACGGCGGAATTCCTTTAACGCGCCCGCATAATCTGCCATGTTGCGCAGCCCAAAGGCGACGGTAATGACATCGTAACTTTCATCCTCCAAGGGGAGGTTCATGGCATCTGCCTCGAGAATGTTGCGTAGTCCCCTTTGCTTGGCTATTTCTAGCATGGGGCGGCAGAAGTCGCTGCCTAGTATGTCCAGCTCTGGCAAGGCCTTGCCCAGTGCCAAGGCAAGATCGCCTGTGCCTGTCGCAAGGTCGAGCAGGTTTGATGCCTTCCACTCCGCGACGATGTCCACGACACGGGAACGCCAGCTGATGTCTATCCCCAAGGAGAGGAGATGGTTGGCGGTGACGTAACGCGCTGCAATGGAGCTAAACGCGCTGTGGACAAAGGCGGGGTCTTGCATGAGGGCTTGGTGGTGGGACTTTTTTATTGCAGCTCTGCCACGAGGGCATCGCCAAATTCCGAGGTGGAGAGGCAATGGCTATTGCTTATCATCTCGGCGAGGTCGGCGGTGACTGTCTTCTTGGTGATGACGGCGGCCAGCGCGCGCAAGATGCTGTCAGCTGCTTCTACCCATCCCATGTAGCGTAGCATCATTTCCGAAGAGAGGATGACGGAGGAGGGGTTAGCGATGTTCTTTCCTGCGAGGTTGGGGGCTGTGCCGTGTGTGGCTTCAAAGACGGCATGTCCGCTGCTGTAGTTGATGTTGCCACCGGGGGCTATGCCTATGCCGCCCACCTGTGCTGCGAGTGCGTCAGAGCAGTAGTCGCCATTGAGGTTGAGGGTGGCGACGACGGAGTGCTCTTCAGGATGGAGGAGGATTTCTTGCAAGAAGGCATCGCAGATGCAGTCTTTGATGATGAGACCGCAGGGAAGCTCTCTCCAAGGACCATTACCTATGGGCTTGGCGCCAAATTCCTTGTCTGCCAGCTCGTAACCCCAGTCGCGGAAGCCGCCTTCGGTGAACTTCATGATATTACCCTTGTGGACAAGGGTGAGGAAGGGTCGCTTGTTGTCAATGGCGTATTGGATGGCAGAGCGCACGAGGCGTTCTGTGCCCTCGCGGGAGACGGGCTTGATGCCGTAGGCGCAGCTGTCGGGGAAGCGCACCTTCTTTGCCCTGTCGGGGTGGGTGCTTTGCAGCCAGTTGTAGAACTCTGCGGCTTCTTCGCCCATGCTTTCAAACTCAATACCCGCGTAGATGTCCTCTGTGTTTTCGCGGAAAATGACCATGTCCACCTTCTCGGGATGCTTTACAGGGGTCTCGATGCCGTCAAAGTAGCAGACAGGGCGCACGCAGCAGTAGAGATCCAATCCCTGACGCAGGGCGACATTGAGGGAGCGTATGCCACCACCAACGGGTGTGGTGAGCGGGCCCTTGATGCCCACTAGATGGTTGCGGAAGGCTTCTACTGTCTCATCGGGCAGCCATGTGCCCAGCTCATCAAAGGCCTTTTGACCAGCGAGGACTTCTTTCCAAACGATGGCGCGGCTGTCTCCATAGGCTGCTTTGACCGCGCTGTCAACAACGCGGGAGGCGGCTGCCCAGATGTCAGGGCCAGAGCCGTCACCAATGATAAAGGGAATGATGGGATGCGAGGGGACAGAGAGTCCCTGTGATGTCATGCTGATGGAGGAGGGGGTATTCATAAAATTACAGAGTGGGGATTTCTAATTTCTCGCGAGGCGAGATTTTGAATGACGAGAATTTAGAAGTTCCCAGTGAGCTGCGCCTGTTCCGTTTAAGGCGCGGCAGTCAGGGCTTGGACTTCGCGGAGAACAAGACTACTGGATGGATTGAGGGAGGTGATGCGTATATTGCTGATGACGATGGGTTGGTCTAGCTTCCACGCCTCATAACCTTCCAATGCAAATCCCATTTCGTTGAAGCTGCGGCTGATTCTTTGACCATCTGCGCTTTCTATATCAACACGAAAGCCTCCTACTAGCTTGCCGCCAGAGCTGGCAGAACCGCCACCGTAGACGACTATGGTGGAGACGGCACTTGTCCCTGAAAGGTCGGCTTGCCACCAAGCGGGGTTGTTGTTGGAGTAGTTGGCAATGGCCATTTGGTCATCGTTGGCTAGAGAGCCGTCAATAGCACGTTGAGCAGGGTAGCTTTTGTTGTAGCCACTCTGGGACGCTCTGGCGTCGCTGGCAAGGATGTTAGTAGAGCCCGCAGGTATGGTGTAGGGAGCGTGGTCATTATTGACATCCGCAGGGATGACGATCACATTGGCTGGCGGCTCTGCAACTGTTTTTGGAGCAGGGGAAGAGCTGCTGCTTTTTGCTGTTGGAGTAGCAGCGGCTGTGATATTAGCTTTGTCG
>CAZRZE010000098.1:0-6285 GCA_964604535.1 uncultured Akkermansia sp. | reverse complement strand
CAACAGAAGACTCTCGGAGCACGATACCCTCATTCTTGATATAGATGAGGGTATTGGCCGTGCCCAAGTCAATCCCTATATCACAGGAAAGCCAAGCACTGAGTTTTTTGAATAATCGAAACATTTTGTAAAAAAAGTTAAAGTTAAATAACAGGGTGCGCCCCTAGAATTTCTACCCACCCATCCGTTTCACGGGAGCTGAGCTTTAACGAGATAGAAATAATTTGGTGCAAGACGGTATAAATATCATTCCCTATTACACGCGCAAGTTTACCCCCTAAGCAACGACATGTCAAGCCTATAATGAGAAATGTATGGATTGATAAATGTGTGCTTGACACAGCTAATGTGATACTATAGCTTTGAGATTATGTTATCCTTTTTCAAAAAAGTATCAATGTGTTCCTGCGCATTGTTACTTATCTCTATTCTCCTGTCTTCCTGTGTAAGTCTCAAATCCAGTAATCGTCTTGCCTATGCGCTGAGTGGCGGAGTGACGGATATCTCCGCATACTGTGGCATTGAGAGTTGGGAAGTGGTGAAGGACGAGGTCTTAGAATTGCAGGGCGAGGATGGCAGTATCAGTTACTTTGCGCCCTTTCGCGTGATGATTAAAAGCGAGGCAGAGCCGCTGATGGTGATTACGAATGATCCCATTCATGGATGGCGAAAGGAGATAGGAAAGGCTGAAGAACGCATCATTGGTCCTAGGGAATACTTTATTCCACTAGGCACGTCAATGAGCAGTGCAAAGGGGGCGGCGGAGCAAAGAGTCTTGTTGGAAAAGCTGGGTATCAAGCAAGCCAAGCACGTGTTCTCGAAATCCCCCCGAGGCTTCGAGGCTGATGATATAGATGATTATAATATTGTGCGCCGTATTCCCGTGCCGCAATTACAAGAAAAACTCAAGGCGGCACATTTCTCCCCTGCCTTTGATGTGATGGATTTTCCTTCTCCTAGCGTTTTTGCTTGGCCTTTTATCGCTGTAACTTTTATCGCCATTGATTTACCTGTTACAGTAACTGCTAGCACGGTTTTCGCCACAGGATATGGTGTCTATGTGCTATGCGCTCCTCAATAAGATTTTATGCCACTAGCCATTTTTATCACCCTTTTCATTCTTTTGCTTCTTGTGGTTTTTCTCATTTGCAATCATTTGCATAAGAAAAGAGTCCAAGAATGGAAGAGCAACAAGAGGATGCCTTCATCAACGGAGAATTATTGGGTGAGCTACTGGGTTGCCTCAAAGGAGAAAGGCAGCTTGTTGAACCAGCAGAACACTATGTGGAGCTTGCGATACGGCACTACGCGCAAGCCATGCTCCCAATAGAAGAACCTCTCCATACTGATAAGGGAATAGAGCTATGCAATCGCGACGCGGAGCAATCTATAGCTTTCCAGATAGAGACTGGTGAGTATTCAAGGTGGGGTGCTATATCTGTAATAGGTGAATATTCTGGTTCTTGTATTATTAAATTTTGGAATACTGTATTGTTAGATTTAATGTGTATGACAAAGATAATAATTAATTTCATTTTTTTTCTTGTATTCCTATCATAGTAGTGTAGTATTCCGCAACTCCCTGTATTTATAAAAAAGAATACTAT
Organism: uncultured Akkermansia sp.; assembly: GCA_964604535.1. Lineage (GTDB taxonomy): Bacteria > Verrucomicrobiota > Verrucomicrobiia > Verrucomicrobiales > Akkermansiaceae > Akkermansia. The sequence continues at coordinate 4,678 of CAZRZE010000098.1, read as the reverse complement.
ATCCAATGAAAATTACATCGAAAACTATCCTTTGCTCACTAGTAGCCATTGCTACTATCCTTCCTCAATTCACTATTGCTTTGGGCAGTGAATCCCTCGTTTTTAATCAGGACAATGCTATTGTTGACTTGACTGTTGACTCTACCGTTGCAGAGGGCGCTTCCCTGTCCGCTGTGACAGTGGAATCCAGCGCGCTACTTGATCGTGCGATTTCTGGTACAATTGATGTGGATAATCTTAACTCCACTCAATTAAGTGACTATAATGCCTATGAAAGTCTCTTCGCGCTAGAGTTAGCAGAAAATATAGCAGGTCAGCAGTACCTGCTGGATAATCTTAGCATCAAGATGACTTCTGCCGGTACTCATTCTTCCAGCTCTGCTCAAACAGTTGTAGGTATTCATTATAATGGAAATAATGATATGGGCGATATTCGCAATACCCAAATCACCATTATTGATGAGATTGTCTCCAACCCTGGCTATCCCAATACAGGGGCAGAGGGCATCTACGGTATCAATGCACAGAACGCAACGATCAACTCCATTGATAGCAATAGCCGCATAGATATTTCTACACGTGATGATAATGCAGCTATCAGCGGAAGTGTATTTGGTATTCGCACCCAAAATATAGAAAACTTTGATGGCTCTATCAACATTGTTGCCTATATGGGAAGCAGCAAGGCGAATGTCTACGGTATCGCATTGCATTCTGCTAATGATGCTTCTCTGCCTAGTAATATTGCAGGTGCAATCACTATAGAGAATACAGGCTCTTCATCAGACACCGCTGGTCTTTATATAGAGGCTAGCTCCCTGCGCTCTAGCACCATTTCTACCGAGATCACTCTTAAGAACTCCCTAGTCCCGCAAGGTGACAAGTCCATGACAGGGATCAGTCTTGTCAATAGCGAAGTGGGCACAATCAGCTCCATTATTGATGTGACAGGCAACTCTTCTTCTACTTATGGTATACGTAGCAACCCATTAGGGTATAACGAAAAAAGCTATATAGGTACTATTTCTTCTCAGATTACACTGAGCAGCAATTACGTGGCGTATCATGCCGATGCAACTTTTGCAACGGGTGTGGATATCCGTTTGAGTGGCTTTGGAAGCATCGCTTCATCTAACTCCATTGAGGTCAAGGGCAGTACTGCTGGTGTTGGTTTGAATCTCAGTGTTCATCAGCAAGACCCCAACCCTATAATTGAGAGTGGCTCTATAGGTGGTAGCATCACTGTGCATACAGATGAGACCATCCACATGATGAACAAAGTAGCCACAGCTGAAGATGCGCTTCATTATAAATCAACGGCTGCACTTCGTGTAGTTGACCAAGCGCGCTTTGCCTATGCGCGAGCAGCTATCTTGAATTTTGACGATGGTCTAAAGTTATCAGCCACAGTGGGAGAAAATGCTGAGAAATACGGTGATGCCCTCTACTTCAACACAGGATCTCTCAATATCAAGGCGAGCTCTGATGCTGCAAAGATTTCTATAACCGGTGATATATCGGGCGCTAATGAGTTTATCAACAGCTCAGGCAAGTTGACTTTTGAAAACGGTACGTATGATGTGCATTCATCTCATTGGTTTGTTAGCGAAGTAGGCTTGGGGAACAAGGCTGATCGCAGCACAACGCAGATTAATCTCCTTGATAGCACAAAGTTTGTCGATACAGCAAAGCTGAATTTCCATGTGAACTCGGAATCATCCCACTCTCAGATCGCCCTTGCTCCTGATCATAACGTCAATCTCTCCAGCCTCACGGAAATTAACGTGAGCCTGAGCGCTGATGTGCTGAGTCAGGATGTCTTCACCGTCGTGTTGATAGATGGTCTGATTACAAGTGATGGGTCAACATCCTTCACTCTTAATTTGGAAGATCTGGATAATATAGGTCATCTTGATACAGTGGATGTGTGGTTGAATGGTCAAAAGTATGATTACACAGACGGCGGACTGCTATTAGAGTTGCAAGGCAGTGATAACACCCTCGCGCTCACTCGTGGAATTGATACCCCAGAGATTCCTGACAATCTTGTTCCAGAGCCTAGCACCGCGACACTTAGCCTCCTTGCCTTAGCTGGCTTGATGTCACGTCGTCGCCGCAGAGTGGCGTAAGTTTCTTTTATTAATATAAAGAAATAGCCCGCATAGCTGCCTACTTGGCGCTATGCGGGCTATTTTGCTTAATGTCAAATTTTATACGTAATATTATCGTGTTTATATATTCTGATATTCTTTGTTTTACATGTATTTCCGATTAGAATGATTTGATTTGTATGACAGTTTTTTCTTGTTATTATGATTGACAATAATAAAAAAACAACTAGAATGACCGCCCTCAGTTACCCTAATCGAAAAATGAAAGTATCGGCAAGAATCATTACCTACATCACCTCTATTACTAAGTCCAAGTTAACTCCTAGTATTCTAGGTTTTAGTGCATTTTTTCTGACCAGCTACGCGAACTTTGCGTCAGCGGAGACTATTAACGAAGTCATAGAAACAAGCGGCGGCATAGTCAAAACAATATCAGAGTTGCCCATAGATGGCAAATTAACAGGATCTCTCACCATTACTAATGGTACAGAATCTGCGCCTACAAACTTTTATGAAGCAACGGCGATTTCAATTGATGGTGGCTTGGCTGAAACTATAGCCTTTGAAGACTTTGCTCTATCGCTTACAACCTACGGAGAACCTGAAGGTAGTGATTACCATGATTTATATGGTATTAGTGAGGGGATTATTTCTCTTAAAAACTCATCGATTACTCTTACCGCTAACACAGGAAAGGGTGCCACTTATCTTTATGCTATAGATAATTCTACGATTATCGACTTTGATACCACAAGCAAAATTTCCTTGACTAACCATGCTCCTGGTGCTTCGCAAGTGTATGGTATAGGCGGCGGAAGTGTTAAAAACTTCGCAGGTAGTGTTACGATCACTTCTGCAAGTGAAGCCACAGGTGTGGAAATCTCAGATACAGATGTGTATGGCACTCAATTTGCATCAACTACCAACATAAGTGCGACAGCTGCTGAATATGCAACTGCTCTGAGTTATTATGCTTTTAATTCGACTGAATCAGTCGCTACATTTAATGGAAAATTTACAGCGACATCAAATGCGGGCGGATTAGCTACCGCTGCCGCAATTTATAGCGATTATTATGCTACCATAGGCTCTGTTAGCGGAACTTATACTGCTACTGCGATAGATGCTGCTCTAGCTTTAGATGTTGGTAATCGCGTGAAAACTGGGGCAATAGATGCTACTCTAAAGATAACGACTACGGGTACCACTTATACAAGTGACGCCGTTGGATATTTAGGAGGTGTTGGTATTTTGACTGGAGACGGAATACGCCAGTCTGGCTTTGATAGCTTCAGTGGAAGCATTACCGCAAAAGGGGCATATAATGCAGTTGGTATGGAACTACATCACTTGCCTAATATGCAGAGCGAAGGTAGCAATGTATCTGGTATGATATCAGGTAACATCTCAGCCACTACAGACAATACTTACTTCTTGACACGTGATCCTGGTGGGAATGTATATGCGGACTACTCTCTTGATGATCCTGAATTCTTCACCGATGGATATGCCACATTCCATTTCAAATCCACAGCTGCGATTCGTGTAGTTGAAGGTTACAGCGGTGGCGGTTTGGATAAGTCTATACTCAGTACCAAGAATGTGCCCACAGAAGCCAGTACGCTTCAATTTGCAGATGGCGCAAAGGCCGAAGCTTGGGTTGGCGCAGAGGGTGAAGCAAAGCGCTACGGCGATGTGATTCAGTTTACTGTTGAACAGCTCATTCTTGATGCTGCCTCTGATGCAATAGTTACACTTAACGGTGATATTACTACAGATGCGCAACCCTTTGGTGACAGTGGTGAAGGCGGCGACGGCGGCGGGGCTGTTGCAGTAGCCGCCCCTGAACCTGCACCTGTCTCAATAGGGCGCGTGTTGACTTATAACGAGGGCAACTACAGGGTCAGCTCTGACTACTGGTTTGTCTCAGAGCTAGAAATGGGTAGCAGTGCTACATTGGGCACTGGCAATGTTCTCTTGCTGGACTCCACACGCTTTGTAGGCACAGAGTCAATAAGCTTTCACGTGAACTCTGTGGCAGATTACTCCAACATTGTTGTATCCGCAAATGAAATGTTGACCATTACAGAAACAAATACTGTCAATGTCACACTGGGTGAAAGCATAATGGGTACAGAAAACTTTGAAATCCATCTGATAGCAGGTGAGATTATGGATGGTGTTAGCACAGAGCTTCTCATCTCATTAACTGATCTCGTTATCGGTGATGGAACAGAAGAAGGATCCTTGCTAGATGACCTTTCAAGCATTTATATCAAGTATAATGGCGAAAAAGTCTATTATGCCGAAGGCATGAGCATCACCATGGATGGTACTTCAACGAACTTGACCATAGGTCGCGGTGAAGGTTCCTTCGTCCCAGAACCTAGCACAGCGACACTGAGCTTGCTCGCTCTGGCGGGGCTCCTCGCGCGTCGCCGTCGCTCATAGAAAATTTAAATAGAGGATACGAAAAAGCCCGCATAGCAATTCACGCTATGCGGGCTTTTTGTTTGATGTGATTAGGCGTCGCGTTTCTTTAGCAGGGGTGCAAAGAGAACGCAGGA
>CAZRZE010000097.1:0-6413 GCA_964604535.1 uncultured Akkermansia sp. | reverse complement strand
TCATCAGCTCTGGCTCTGTCATCAGAGCGCGGGCAATGAGGATTTTCACCTGCTCACCGCTGCTCATGAGATGCACTGGCTGCTCTGCAAGGTGCTCTGCGTGCATCAGGGAGAGCAAGTCATCCGCACGCTGTACTTCTTGCTGTGTGGGCGTGTGGAAAAGACCAATTGTCGCCTCTGTCCCAGAAAGCAACATCTCCTTGCCAGTCCATGCGCGTTCGCCATCCAGCCACTTGTGCATCAGGGGACTGACCCAAGCAATGCGACGGCGCAGCTCTTGCATATTCACCTGTCCAAAGCGATGCCCCAGCACCTCCACCTTTGCCCCAAAAAGAGGCCAAGCGTAGCCCAGCAGCATGCGTACTAGCGTTGTCTTCCCTGCACCATTAGCACCGAGAATAAAGCAACGCTCACCTCGCCTCACCTCCCAGCTCAGATCATGCAAAATCTCACGCCCCGATAAAAACACGGTAGCGTTCTCAATAGAGATAGCGAGATCAGAGCAGTCCATGAGCCAGAAGGAAAGAGCAAAAGCTTAATTATTTGCGCTCGAAGAGGGAGCGAATCTTGCGACCGACGATTTCGACGGGGTGGTCGTGTAGTTCTGCGCGCTTTGCGGCAAGGAGGGGAGCACCCTTGGCTGCTTCTTCCAACCAGACGCGGGCAAACTCACCGCTTTCAATGCGCTTGAGGGATTCTTTCATCTTCTCCTTCACATCGGGCTGGATGATTTGAGGACCATTGTAGTACTCACCGAACTCTGCCGTGTTGGAAATCACTTCATTCATGCGCTCAATACCACCTGCGTAGATGAGGTCAACAATGAGCTTTGCTTCGTGCACGCATTCAAAGTAAGCCATCTCAGCTGGGTAGCCAGCCTCAATCAGGGTTTCAAAGCCGTACTTCATCAGGTCAACAATACCGCCGCAAAGGACATTTTGCTCACCGAAGAGGTCTTCGTAGGTTTCTTGCTCGAAGGTGCATTCCAGCACGCCACCGCGTGTGAGACCTTCTGCCTTTGCCATGGAGAGCGCAAGGCTGCGTGCGTTACCTGTAGCATCTTGATACACACCGATGAGACCGGGGCAACCAAAGCCTTCTTCAAACACGCGGCGAACTTCTGTACCAGGTCCCTTAGGAGCAACGAGAATCACGTCAACATCTGTAGGAGGCACGATGGTCTTGAACACATAGGCAAAACCGTGGGAGCAGCTCAATGCCTTACCAGCTGTAAGCTGGGGCTTGATTTCATTTTCAAAAACACTGCCGTGGGATTCATCAGGAAGGAGCAAGTGGATGATGTCACCGCGTGTGGACGCATCCTTCACGCTGAGAACCTCAAAACCATCTTGTACGGCACTGTCCCAGCTCTTGCCAGGGCGGAGACCGACAATCACATTCACGCCGCTATCGCGCATGCAAAGCGCCTGTGCGCGGCCTTGAGCACCGTAACCGATAACGGCAACGGTCTTACCATTTAATACGCTTGTGTCAGCGTCCTTGTCATGAAGAATTTCCATACTGTTTATTCTATAAATGTTAATTGTTTATTAAGAAAACACCCAAACACCCAATGTTTGGACATGTGGACATATTAGCAGAAGTGAAGACCAATGCAAGCCCAAATTCACATTTTTTTCTAACGATGCAACTTAATGACAGTGATTTCTGCCTTCGTTCCAAGGCGCAGCGGTATCCAGCAGCCTGTGCCCTCGCTGACATAAAGCTTCATCTTACCCAGCTCAAAAAGACCGCGATTGTAGCTACCAAAAGCGTCACCCAACAGATTCCAAGGGTAAAATTGTCCCCCATGTGTGTGCCCCGATAGCTGGAGGTCAAAGCCTGCCTTCTCCGCCTCGGGGGCGAGGACAGGTTGGTGGCTCAAGAGCAGCTTGTAGTCACTGGACTTTTCCTGTACAGCCGCCTTGGCCGGAGAGGGAAGAAGCGCCGCATGCTTTTTGGCAACTGGATCAGTCACACCTGCCAGCAGCAGGACGGCACCGCCATGCTCAATGAGGCGATTTTCGTTATTGAGGGGCTCTAGCTTCAACGCACGGAGGCGGGCGAGAATGTCTTCTATGTCCGTGTGAAAGTAATCATGGTTTCCCAGCACGCTGTATACTCCGTAGCGAGCACGCAGCTGTTTGAAGGCATCAAGCTGCAAGAGCTTTTCGGGTGTTGAGCTCTCTATAATGTCACCTGTCACCACGATGAGATCGGCATTCTGCGCATTACTCAGCGCAACCAGCTCTTCCACCCACTCAGCTGGCGTGTCGCGAGTAATATGCGTGTCAGTAATCTGTACAATAGTCATGCCATCCAGTCCCTCTGCGCCCTTGGGCAGGGCAATATGGATCTCCTTGACATGGAGCTCTCCGCTGATTTTCACACTGAGCATACCCAGAACCATGGTAGCGCAGACAATGAGCAGCCCTGCCACACGCTGGTAGGCAATGGAACGCCCCTTGCGCATGATAAGAAAGAGCACATCCTTCAGCACAGTGAGCAAGCAGGCATAGCTGAAAAAGCCTATCACGCTAGGCGCAATTGTAACGAGGGGAGAAATCCACAACCACTCCTGCTCACGAATAGCTTGGTAGGCAATAAAAATACCAGCATAGGCAATCATCACCCCAGACAAAAGCGCGTAACACTTGCGAGAAAGCCTCATGGGCTCCCACAGCCTCTTGTTCACCAGCAAAGCCGCCGCCAAAACCACCGCAAAAACAGGGCGCGAGAAAAAGAAAATAGCAAGCAAAGACAGTGCCACTAAGACACGAACAAGGGTTTTGGACATGCGGGGAGCTTACGCCAAGTAGCGCCCATGGTCAACAAAAATAACAAAAATCAATATCATCGAAAAGCGAGCATTCCTTCATACAAATCCCTATAAGACCTGCCCACTGCTAGGCTATCATGATAGCGGCAGACATGCTGCCTTGCCTTGAGCCCGTAGTGAAAGCGCAACAGAGGAGCATCCAACAAAGCCATCAGGCGACTCAGCAATTCCTCCACCCCGTGGATTTCTGTCAGCACGTAGCCAGTTTCCTCATGCCGAACAGCCTCTGCAAAGGGATGAGAGCGTCGCACAATCACTGGCAAGGAGCAGGCCATTGCCTGCAAAATCAACTGCTCCCCCCTCTCCCCCATTGGTGGCAGCACGAGGGCATCCAAGCTGCTGAGCAATTCTGCCAGCTGGAGAGACTGCGTGGGCAAGTATTTCTTATGCACCACGCTATAGGGCAAGTTCACAGGAGCTCTGTCCCCCACATACATGAACATCACATCCTCGCAGTGCAGTGCTTTTAAATGACGGCACAGGGCAAATAGCTCCTCATGCCCCATGCGCTCCTGCTCCTCCGAGCCAAAATATCCGATGAGCCGCGTATGGGGATGCACCCCTATCTGCAACTTGCTATGCGGTCTAGGAAAGGAACGCAGGGCATCGGTCTCCACCGGTGCTGGCAGGTATCGGACAGCATAACGCGAAGCGAGCTCTGTCGCGACTACCGCCTGCCGCATCTCCTCGCTATGCGTGACGAGCAGCAAATTCTGCGCCTCGCCCATGCGAGACAAGGCGTGACGCGCCCGCGTGAAAAAGTACTTCAACAGGCGAGGCATAGCCCTCCCCCGCTGCTCAATGACCTCCTCGCTAGGCAAGAGCATGTCCAAATCCGACCTATCATGCAGCTCCATGACCATGGGACTGCCCATGCGTAAAAACTGCCGCCAGCGCAGCCGCGCACTGCGCGGATTGCTCAGGTGCAGCACGCGCTGAGGCTGCACATAAGGCGTAGCATCATTGATCCGCGCAGCCTGCAAGGCACGTCTGTCCTCCCGCCTCAATCCACTGATTCTGTGCTCCCAAACATGCCGCTTCTTATCCACCCAACAACGCGGATGTACGCCATCCGTCCTGTCCAGCGCATTAAACAAAGCCTCCGCGCGGGAGTTCTCTCCTATCAAATCAGAAATGAGTGCCACGTGTATCATGTCTCATCTGAGACATCAACACGCAGCGCCTAGTTGAATATCTGTTGGATATTCACGGAAAGCGCAACTGTCGCAGCACCTGAAAGTGATCTCCAGCACCGGGACGGGCAATGAGATGAGCATCAGCAGCCGACTGAGGATCAGCCAAAGGAGAAAGAAAATCATACTGCGTCTCCAGCTCCACCACATCACCAACACAGCCCTCTGCCAAATCAAGCAAATCGCTGAAATTCACATCACAGGTAATATCACAATGCCCCGCCAGAGCAGGCAAATCATCCACAGACAGCATCTGATGCGACTTGTAACCACGCATGCTGCCATGAGGGCGGCGGTAATAAAGCCTGTCCACCGTGTCACCATAATCTATAGTGATGAAGCAGCCCGACTTCCACAGGGGCTGCCAACTGCTGTACCAGCGTTGGTAACTCTCATGCACCTCCACAACCTGACCTTCCTGCGCCCAGCGGTCAAAGACCGTGGACTTCGGCAGTGGGCGCAGCCATGCTTGACGCTGCACACGCCCCTCCACATGGGCCAAGCCCAACTCATGCCATTGCCCCTCTTGGAACACAAATTGGCGAGCAGGGAAGGCATCTGGCAGCTCATTACTAAAAATAAAGGCACGACCATTCACCGCCTTGAGGGCTGGCTCTATGGTCTCAAAGCTACGCACAAAGCCACCGCCCAACATCTTCTGATGCGAACGAAGGCTATCACTGCGCTCCACCATATAGTAGCGCGCGCGCAGCTTTTCCCAGAAGCTAAGCTCCCTTGCAATATCCGTCATCAGAACAGCTGTGCCTCCGCCAATCTCCATAAAAGGCAGATTGCCAAAAACCTTGCACTGACGACGCCATTCTGCAACCAATCCGCGCGCTAACAAGCGGCTCTGTGTTGCGCTGGTAGAAAAATCACCTCGTATCCCGATTCCAGACATATTCTGGGAGTAGTAGCCCTCTTCCTTGTCAAAAAGAGCCACGTCCATGAACTGCTCCATGGAAAGCCAGTTCCCATTAGAATGGATAAGAGGCGAGAGATTCATGACTGATCCAGCATACGCAGCAGCGGGCGTTCTGCCTGCTGACGCAGAGTTTCATCCACACGCACCTCGGGAGACATATCGCGGAGGCAGTTGCGGAGCTTTTCTAGTGTATTGAGCTTCATAAACTCGCACTCTGCACAGCTGCAAGAAGTCGCATCTATGGCGATGAAGTCCTTTTCGGGCACCAGCTTGCGCAGGCGGTGGAGAATGCCAGTCTCCGTCACAATGATAAAACGCTGTGACTCCGACTCCCTGCAAAAGGGTATCATCTGCTCTGTGGAGCAGATATGATCGGCGAGCAGGCGCACAATCTCGCGGCACTCTGGGTGGCAGACAACCAGTGCATCGGGGTACTGGGCGCGCAGAGCAATAATCTGCTCTTGGGAAAACTTTTGGTGTACATGGCAATGCCCCTTCCAGAGGGTCATCTCGCGTCCGCATTGGTGAGCCGTCCACGCACCAAGATTCTCATCAGGCACAAAGAGAATGGGACGATCGGCAGGGGCAGCGGCGACAATTTTCTTGGCATTACCGCTTGTGACAATCACATCGGAAAGAGCCTTCACCCCTATGGAGCAATTCACGTAAGCAATCACGTAGTAGTTCTTCTCCTTATTTTCTTCAAGAAAGGCAGCCAACTCCTCGGAGGGGCAGGACTGCTCCAAAGAGCACTGTGCATCTAGGTCAGGGATAATCACCGTCTTGGTGGGATTGAGGATGCAGGCCGTCTCGGCCATAAAGTGAACCCCGCAGAAGAGAATAACGTCGCATTGAGTCATAGCTGCCTGTCTGGCAAGACCAAGAGAGTCGCCTACAAAGTCAGCTATATCTTGTATCTCAGCGCGCTGGTAGCTATGAGCGAGGATGATGGCATTGCGTTGCTTTTTGAGCTCTGCAATCTCCTGTATCAAGTCAGTGTGAACCATGGCTGAGAGGGTATCACGGAAGACATAGCGGGTCAAGCCATTTACGATGTAGGTGAGGGTTGCCACTTCTTCCCTCTTGTTTTCAAGTGAAACCGATACCATTCAAAACATAATATCGTATAAGTTCTGCATACTGTCGAATGATGGCCTGGTTATGTATCTTGATTTCGACTCTGGTTTTTTCTCTAGTAATTTTTGATTTATCTGATGGAGAAGCATGCTCGTATTTTGCACGAAGCTCCCCCAATTCCGAATCATTTTTAAAGAGCATATCTCCAATTACATAAAAATACATCCCGACTAAGGCTGAACCATTACATTGCGCTTGCTAACTGACTTTTTGAATATCATATACTCTTCCTTTCTTCTCTTTTACAGCAACAATAGAAAATCAAAATTTTTGATAACTAGCGCTTGGGATAGCATATCGTAATGATAATTGCTTATAT
>CAZRZE010000096.1:0-6424 GCA_964604535.1 uncultured Akkermansia sp. | reverse complement strand
CACTTCTCAACCCATCCCATTCTCATATGATACATCCTATCACCAAGTCTGTCATTCTCGCAAGCATCGCCTTAGGGGCAGCCGCGCCACTCGTCAGTTACGCGCTCAACCCAACGACTAGTTTTGCAGAAATCAAACGCCTCACCCAAGCAGGCAATAACAAAGCAGCTCTTGATCTTTGCGACAAGGTCATCAACATGCTCAACAACCCCAAATCCCGCGTTGGCTCGCAGTTCAACTACCTGCTTCCCTTCTTCCTGTGGGAACGCGGAACAGTCAGAGAGCTCATGGGTGACTTCACAGGTGCAAATGAAGACTACAACAACATTTTGACCAACGAGGTCTTCCGTGACCCTAAGATGAAGCAGGCAGCCCAGAACAACCCTGGTCGCCCCCTTTCATATGAGCAATACTTTACCATGGCGCAGTTCAAGGTCGCTTACAACACCTACCGCATGGCCGTAGGCACAGAAAAGACACCTGGTGACCCCGCCCTCTTCGTAGACGCAGCCAAGTTGCTGGAAAAGTACTACCAACTCTACACATCTGGTAGAGTATCTGCTGCGGAAAAGCAGCTCAAGCTTGACTCCCAGCTTGCATTCCTTTTGCTCCAAGCAGCACTTCTGCGCCCCGAGCCTAATTTTGACCTCGCTCAGAAGTATCTGGAAATGGGCAAGAAAGCGCGTACTCCCCTTCCCGATGACATGGTGATGAATGCCCTCAACATCATGGTCAAACTGGCCAAGGAAAAGCCAACCTACATCGTCTGGGTAGACAAAATCATCAGCATGAGCCCAGAGCAGTACGACCTCGGCATACGCCGTGGCTCCAAGTACAACAGCACCTTCCTCTACAAGGGTATTGATGGTGCAGGTGCTGCTACAGAACTCATGAAGGCTGGTCGCACAGAAGACGCATTCAACGCCATTCGCGCGGCCAATGCCCTGCTCGCCTACATCCCTGACACCAATCGTGCCCTCTACCAACTCGGTGCGCAGGTAAACAACATGAAGGACAGCACAGTCAAGCGTCTCCCCGACCCCCTTGCACGCATCACTTACGAAACAGCTGCACAAAAGCAGATTTTCGACAACCTTGAAAACCTCAACAAGGACAATATCACCCTTGATGGTATGAGCCTGATGGCTGGTGCTATGATGAGTGACCTCGTTGACTCCAAGCGCATGGGCAAGGCTGCCTATCAAATCATTGTGGACAAGTACCCCAACTACTCCACACGCAATGCAGAGAAGAAAGTAGAGAACCTCAAGAACAAGAATCTCTACAACCTCATGATGTTCCACACCGCACTGGGAGAGACTGAACAAGCTTCTGTCATAGAAAAGACCTTGGGACCTGATGGCATCGACAAGGACAACGAAACCGTCCTCATGGCAACCCGCCTCAACCGCCTCATCACAGAGAAGCAAAACGACGAAGCTCTCGCCTTGGCTGACGAGCTCTTGGAAAAGCTCTCTGGTGACAAGAAGAACGAAATCTACACAGGCGCACTCTTCGGAAAAGTTGTTGTCCTCAACAACATGCAGAAGCTTGACGAACTTATCGAAGCAGGTAAGGACTTCATCAAAGAAAACCCAGAGCGCGGCGAAATCAAGCCTGCTTTCTACGCACAGACACTGTTCTACTTGATGGATGCTTACAACAAGCTCGGCACTGTTGATGCAGCTAACCTTGATCTTGCGATTGAAACCGTCAATCAGTATCTCCAAAAGTTCCCCAGCTTGGACTTGAAGGAAAACCAAGGACTACTCCCCTATGTCCACCACACCGCTGTTAATGTCTACGCCAAGCGCGCCAGCATTAAAGAAGGCGAAGACCGCCAAAAGGACATAGACCAAGCCTACAAGAACTGCATGACCATCGCGAAGAACTGGCCTGACCATGAACTCGCCCCCGTTTCCCTGCTCCTTGCAGGTAACATGCAAATCACAGGTGAAGATGAAACCAAGAAGCCTCAGGGTATCAAGCAGCTCGAAGAATGCTACAAGGCAGCTCTCAAGCTTCCAGACGGCAAGGGCAAGGCAGTTGCCTCCAACGCCCTCTATTGGTTGACCTCCTATGGTCCAGAAATCACCATGTCTGGCGAAAGCGCAGAAGCCGCTGCAAAGCGTCTCAAGAGCTACACAGACATCTACTGGAAGGACGTTGACGGCGAAGGCGACCCTTACTCGCTCAACATGGGTTACCTCAACATGAAGCGCTCCGTAGAGCAAGGCGAAGCAGCCTTCCTCGCAGCAGCTGACAAGCTCAAGGAACTCTTGGCACGTGAGGCAAACTACGCCCACAAGAATAAGGTCGCTAACCTCGACCTGCAAAAGGTATTCCCAAGCTACATTGACCTGTACGTCGACACCATGAAGGGCTTCAAGAAGCCTGTGGACTTCGCAACAATCTACTCCATGCACACAGACTTCCCCGGTATTGCTGCAGACGACAAGATTATGCGCTCCATCATCGACCTCAACCACATCTCCATGATGGAAATGGAGCTTTCCTCCATCCCTGCTGACAACTCCGCAGCGCGCTCCGAACTGGAATCCAAAATCACCCAGACCTTCCGCGACATACGTCGTAAGTACCAACCAAGTGACCTTTCTGATTACGGCAACGTGCAGTTGGGTAACTATCTGGTCAACTATGTCCGCCAGCTGCCTGATGCCCGTCAAGAAGACCGCGCTTCCGCCGTCGCCTACTTTGACAAGGCTCTCGCAGGCAGAGACCGCAGCCAGCATGCAGCCGCCATCTTGGGCAAGGCTGAAGCCCTCGCCCTTGCAACTGACAAGGCCACACGCCAGCAGGCTGTAGACCTCTACAAGCAGGTCATCAACTCTGGCGACGATGAAGTCATCGGTGGTGCTCTTGCAGGCCTCACACGCCTCCTCATGGCACAGGAAGACTACGATACCGCCATCACCATGGCTAATGACTACATCAAGTCCTACGCCAACAACGAAGACAAGCTGGATATGTACATGCTCCTCGGTGATGCCTACACTAAGAAAGGTGACGTGCAAAACGCCATCTTTACCTACCTCAACCTCTACAACGGATCTCGCGCCAGAGTCAGTCACTCTGCCCCCGCCTGTATTGCCGCCATGGAACTCTTGTGGAAGCGTAACAAGTCATCCGAAGGCGACCTCTACGACGGCAACTTCAAGTCATCCGACCGTTGGGCAGCATGGAACATGGGCGAAACCTTTGTTCAGTGGATAGAAAAGGCTGGTGTTGAGCCCAAGCTCACCCCCAGTGACCGCGACAAATACCGCGCCGTTGCCCGCCTCGTCGAGCAATACGCCTCTGACTCCACCGTTCAGGCAGAAGACAGAGCAAAGCGTGACTACGATCGCAATGTTCAGAACTCCAAGTAATGTAGTAACCCATAACCTCTTTTTATACACACATGAACGTATTTAAATCAATCGCTCTCAGCCTCAGCGCTCTCAGCATACTGCCCGCAGTTGCGCAACAGGACAACGCTGGTCCCGCCACGGTCAACCTGCTCTTGCAGACAAAGAACGGTCGCCCCACAGAAGCAAAGCTCATCAGAGCCAGTGGGAAGAACGCCTTTGAATACATGGTAGGCAGCAACACCATGCAAGTCAACCTCAACGGTTGCCGTCTATTCATGATTCAGACACCTGCTGACATCGTAGCGGCTATGACTAGCTACCGCAGGGGCAATCTGGAAAATGCACGCACACGCCTTGGTGCAGCCAAGAAAAAGTACGCTGCCATGGCAGGGCTTCCCAACAGCCCTGCTGACACCGCTGCATACTATGAGCTGCTGTGCAGTATCCGCCTCATGGACTGGGCATCTGTGAAGAGCCTTTGCGCTAGCTTCCCCGCAGGTGCATTCAAAGCTCCTTATCTGAAGCTTGACGTCGAAGCCGCCAAATTCCTTGGCGAGCTTGCAGACCTCACCCCCGAAAAAGCTGTAGAGCTCGAAAAGAGCATCAATGCTTGGTTGGAAAAGAAGGAAAATGTTACTGGAGTGGAATTGGAGTTCTACGGCTTCCTGCGCTACGCACAGGCTACAGCCATCATGGCTCAAATCCCAGCCGTCACCATCGCAACTGGTCAACTTGAAGGCGATGTCGCAAAGCGCGCCATCACCGCGGCGGACTACTTCTGCGAAGCCTCCGTTGCGCAGCACGGCGCTAACCGCAGCATTGCAGTAGATGCCCTGCTCAACGCGGGTAAGCTGCTCTGGGGTCTCAAGACCGTGCAGGCCTACGTCGAAAAAGTAGGTGTCCTTGCAGACATGGATAAGGAAAAGTGGACAAAGGCACCTGCCGACTTCCGCGAAGCTGTTGTTCTCATCCGCTTAGCGCGCACCCTCTCCGAAAAACCCCTCAACGACCCTGCTCTGACAAAGATAGACAAGCACTACTTTAACGCCAAGCAGAAAGCCGCTGCGGAATAAAACCTCACCCCCCTCAAAAAAAAGAGCTCGCCTTGCGCGGGCTCTTTTTTTATCCCCCCCCATATACCATGATAGACATGCTCGTCAGGCTGTACAATCTCCCGCTAAGCGGAGACCTGTTCTGCCAGCTAGAAGAACAAGGCATCACCATACGTCGCGCCCGCCCCTATGAGAAGCACATCGTGCAGGACTGGGTAGGCAAAAACTTCAGCCCCAAGTGGGTGAGCGAGTGCGGCATCGCCTTCACAAGGCAACCTGTTAGTTGCTACATCGCCACACGGGAGAAAAAAATCCTCGGCTTTGCCTGCTGCGAAGTCACCGCACGAGGCTTCCTAGGCCCCATGGGCGTCGGTGAAGACACACGCGCAGCAGGACTGGGTAAGGCTCTCCTCCTTGCCGCCCTCAATCACCTGCACGACATGGGCTATGTCTATGCCATCATCGGTGGCGTCGGACCTGCCGCATTTTACGAACACTGCGTCAACGCCATCCCCATCCCTGATTCTAGTCCAGGTCTCTATGTAGACATACTCCCTGATCCTTAAAGAGGACGGAAGCATTATTTGGTCTCTGGATGAACAAGCTCGCTGGCCCCTCCTATTCAGGGCTCTTTCCATGTCGGATTTTTGACTTGCCATGTTATACCAGATATAGTAGAGTGGGGCTTTATGAAATTGTTTACCGTCATGACAGCAATGTTAGCCATGACAGGATCAATGGTACAGGGACAGGGTCGCACCACTCCCTATGAACCACATCCTGACTGGGAAACGCCAGAAAATCTGCATCTTAACCGCGAGAACTCCCGCGCCTTCTTTGTGCCTTTTGCCTCCATGGCAGAAGCACTCAAAGGACATCGCTACGATTCTTCCCTCGTCCAATCCCTCAATGGTAATTGGAAGTTCAACTGGGTGCCCAAGCCATCGGATAGACCCGTGGACTTTTACAAGCCCGAGTTTGATGTCAGCTCTTGGAAGGAAATAGACGTGCCCAGCAACTGGGAAATGCGCGGCTACGGCATCCCCATGTACATGAACCAGCCCTACGCCTTTGTGCGCAACTGGCCCTATGTCATGACCCCTCCTCGCAATGAGGCGGAAAAGCGTCTGACCATCCCCCAAAAGGAGCCCAACGCCGTTGGTTCTTACCGCCGTGATATTGAGTTGCCTGCAAATTGGGATGGCAAGGAAGTATTCATCCAGTTTGACGGTGTGGATTCATTCTTCTACCTCTTTGTGAATGGTCACAAGGTGGGCTTCTCCAAGGACAGCCGTACAGCAGCTGTATTCAATATCACGAAGTACCTCCAACCTGGCAAGAATGTGATTGCCGCAGAGGTGTACCGCTTTAGCGATGGTTCTTATCTGGAATGCCAAGACATGTGGCGTCTCTCGGGTATTTTCCGTGATGTTTTCGTCTACGCTACACCACAGTTACAGGTGCGCGACTTCTTTGTTCACACCATCTTCACCCCCAGTGTTCCATCTGGTGCTCCCGATTACAAGAGCGCCATGCTCAAGGTTGATGTCGATGTACGCAACCTCGGCAAGGACAAGGCGGACTTTGCCCTCGTAGCAGAGCTCCTCGATGCAAACAACAAGAAGGTGATGGACCTCACCCCTGCCAAGGGCGAGCTAGCCGCTGGCAAGCAAGGAAAGCTGGCTCTCACCGCCAGTGTCGAAAATCCCCTACTCTGGAGCGCTGAAAAGCCCAACCTCTACCGCCTTGTCATCTCCCTCAAGGATACAGCTGGCAAGACCACAGAAATCATCTCCAAGAAGATCGGCTTCCGTGATGTACGTCTCGTGGACGGTCGCTTCCTTGTCAACGGCATGCCTGTGAAGCTCAAAGGCGTGAACCGCCACGAAAGCCAGCACGCCAACGGTCACACCGTGACTGAGGAAGAAGCCCGCAAGGAAATCATCCTCATGAAGCGCGGCAACATCAACCACGTGCGCAACGCTCACTATCCCCAGCCCT
>CAZRZE010000095.1:0-6574 GCA_964604535.1 uncultured Akkermansia sp. | reverse complement strand
AATATGTTGTTTACGCTGATTAGAAATCTACATTAACTATTGCCAAGGTAATAATTACGATATTTTCGCTTACGTCGTTTTATTAACCCTTTAAGACTGATGTGCAATTGGGGCAGCGTGCGGCTTCAAGATGGATGTCTGTCTTGCAGTAGTTGCAGCACTGTGTTGTTGGGGCTGGGGCTGGGGCTGGTGTGGGCTCTGCCTTCTTGCGACGGATGATAATCTTCAGCGCAAAGAAGATAACGAGAGCGATGATGATAAAGTCTATTACCTTTGCACAAAATGAGCCATACTTTACAATAGCTGCTTGTGCCTTTTCTGCAGCTTCTAGGCTTTTATAAGTGCTCTCCATCGAGGGAGATAAAGAGAGAGGCGAAGTCAACGCCTCCTGTGAAGATGCTCACGACTGGCATGATAATGTCGCTAACCATAGAGGCCACGATCTTCCCAAAAGCACCACCGATGATGACACCTATTGCCATATCAACGACATTGCCCTTCATGGCAAAATCACGAAACTCTTTTAATGTACTTGCTATATTCATTATATAAAATTGATTGGGGCGAGATACTAGCAAAGCATGTTTTTCTTGTCGAATAAAACTAAACTGCTATAATAATTAGAAGATATGCTTCTCAAAACCACAAAATACATCGCCACTATAGCCTTCATTCTATTGGCTCTATTGACGAGTGCCTTGACTATTCAGCAATTCCGTCACTGGCAAAAACCAAGCGAAAATGTGCAAGGCTGGCATCACGCAGACTGGATGGGCTTTGTAGCTAGCCCTTCGTCCCAATCAGAATGTTTAAACGATGAGCTCCAGCCCATTGCCTACTCCCTATTGCCTAGCAAGCTTTGGTTGGATTTTAATATAAAGCATCTCGATATTCAAAGCATTGAACCTGACGCAAAGGATAAGGATATGCTGCAAGCTGCGATATTAGCTGCGCCTGATGCAGAGAAGGTAGATCGTCGCGCAGATTCATACTACTTTGCACGCAGTCAGGCAGCATGGGATTTTAATCGCAGCGAGGGAGAGCCTCCCAGCGTTATCTGTTTTGCCTATGACCCGCAGGTCAATCACCTTTTTGTCTACTTTCGCCCCAATGAATGGCAGCTAGCCTGCTTTATGCCCGTACCCGTGCCAGCTCTATTACGTACGCATGTTGAGATACATGAGGATATTGAATACAAGATCATAGCTTTTACGGAAGATATCATTGTCCCCTACTTGACCATTATCCTTTCAGCGATAACCCTAGGCATCGCTCTAATCTGGGGTATAGACAACGTAAGGTTACGCAAATGGTGGTTCATATTTTGGGTAGCTGCATATATCCCACTTGTCGTAGGTTATACATACTGGTGGTTGGGTTACTATCAACCCAAACATTTGGGTTTAGGCTTCGGATTGATTGCCTATCCTATTGTCAATATGCCAGTTATTCTTTGTGCTATCATTTGTTCCCCTCTCATATTCAGGTCAAAAGAAAAAAGATAAGAATGAACAGGTTAAAGATAATATTATTATGTAGCTTACTATTGTTACCATCTTGCAAAGTAGTAGGTTTCTTGTTCTGGCAGGATAATATCCCGACAGAAAAATCACCAGAGGCGCAGATGTATTCAACTTTTTTCTCCAATCATCTTTTCCTCATTGATCATGGCGATAAATATCAGTTGTACTCAAATCATCAAGCTTCAGATGACTTATCCTTGCTTACACAGTTAAGTCATGAGACTATATCAGCTAATGATTTGATTAATCTCCTTTGCAGGCAATATTTACTCGAAGGTCCTCAATTCATTTTGCTCGTAACATCTGACGACATGCCACGATTACTCCGAAAGTCGCTGAGAGAAAAAAAGTTTAAAATAATTGAGCTGAAAGCATCTCATGATTTCAGCGGAAGCCATGCCGTTACGCATATCTTATCTCCTGAGTCATTCAAGATAGAGAATATCGGTGAGCCCAAGCCTTCGCCTATCTCAATTAGTAAAAGCTTCCACCTATATAGAATATGGGTACCAAAAAATCTTGTATTGAATAAAACTATATAAGCACAGCCACAGCTCTGCGAGAGCTTATTTCTTCACCTTTTCTTCTTTGGCAATTTCTGCTTTGAGGTGAGCTATGCCTTTGTTGGCGAGTTCTATAGAACGTTGAGCTATCTTCATACGAAATTCTGGCTTTTTATCGGGCTCAGCTATTTGGGCGGATAACATGGCCTTGGAGAGTTGTTCATCGCCTTGGAAAAAAGCACCGTTGGTTGCCAGCAGAGACATCACGAGCTCACAGCCAAGACTGTCATCGAAGAAACTGGGAAAGTGTGGCATATTGTCATTGTTGGATTGGATTTCTGCTTGGACTTTTGCCATCGCGGCCTTGATTCCTGCGTGGTATTCGCTGGATATATCGGATTCTTTGAGGATTTTTTCCATCAATTGCAGCAAGGCTTCACAACGATACCTGCCCAATTTTGCTGCTGGTTCGTCTTTTAAATCAATCTCATGCAATTGTCTAACAAACTCCAAGCCAAGAATTTGTAGACGCAGTGCCATCTTCATATTGCTGCTTACGTCTTTTCTTATCCTCTCCTGATGCTGCTGGGCAGAGGCTAGAGGCGATAGAAGGACAGGTACAAGTGGAAGTAGTATGCAAGTAAAGGAATTCATAGCTTTAACTTACAAGAAAGACCTTGCTTGTCAAGAAAAAAAGACACATTGACTGGCATCATGGCAAAAAAGCTGACATAAATATGCGCTCGGCATGTATCGATTTTTGTCTTGCCTTTCTGCGCTTAATCCTGTCTAATAGTCCCGCAATCATTGCTGGCCTCGTAGTTCAACGGATAGAACGACCCTCTCCTAAAGGGTAGATGTGGGTTCGATTCCCGCCGAGGCTAGTGACTGTTACATCACTAGCCTCTAATTTTTTACATAAATGTAGCAGTGTAGGGATCACCACCAGAGTATGCCGTACTTGACATGGCATCTATAGCAGCCATATCCTCTAAGGATAGCTCAAAGTCCCAGAGCTGCGTGTTTTCTATAATACGCGAGGGTGTGTCAGACTTGGGAAGAGGAATGGTGTTATTCTGCAAGCAGTAACGCAAACATACCTGCGCTGCACTACGCTGATAACGCTGCGCTATCTCCACAATCACTGGGTGAGTAAAGAGTTGAGCTCGCCCCATAGGAGACCATGCTTGTGTGATCAGACCGCATTCCTTATTAGCTGCAAGAACAGCAGGTTGGGTATGCCCTGGGTGATATTCTACTTGGTTAATCACAGGTTTGACCACTGCTGTTTCCATAATAGCATGCAGGTGCTCTGGCATAAAGTTACTCAAACCTATGCTGCGCACGCGCCCTGTTGTCAACAGTTCTTCCATACCCTGCCATGTGGAGGCGTTGAGTTGCTTCCAATCATCGGGGTTGGTCACCGTATTAGCTGGCCAATGTACCAGATAAAGATCGAGGTAGTCGAGTTGCAGCTTTTCCATGCTCGCCTCAAAGGCTGTTAGCACATTTTCACGTCCGCGCATGTTGTTCCATAGCTTTGTTGTGATAAAAAGTTCTTCGCGAGGTACGCCACTTTGGGCTATGCCCTTGCCGACGCTGCGCTCGTTGCCATAAACAGCAGCTGTATCTATATGTCGGTAGCCAGCCTCCAGTGCAGTCAAAACACTTGCTGTAGCTACATCTCCGTCGGGCGACTGCCACGTACCAAAGCCCAGAACTGGGATGGTGTGACCGTTATTCATCGTCATGCATGTTGTCAACATGCCAACTAGTCTAGCCTTTTTTCGGCTGCACAACAAGCCATTTTTTATACAAGTCAGAATCTAACAAGTTATGCTTTTACATTATGACACAATTTTTTGCTTGTAGTATGACAGCGAAAAATAGTAATATCGCCCCTGTATGAAAATTACTTCACTATTAGCCACCTCTAGCATGCTCTTTGGAAGCATGGCCGCGGCAGAAAATTCACCCCTGCCTATTTTTCAAGAACTTGCTAGCAATGCGACAGCTAATACATCTGTAGAAGCACGTCTCGCTGCTTTCCCTGCACTTGCAGACTTGCCCAAGGACAGTATGTCTATTTTCGCCTTGGGCGATATCAAGAAAATGGCAGAAGCTGTGACCCAGCATCCCATGATTGCCCCCTTCTTTAACACAACAGGCATGACACTTGATGAAGTCCCCGAGATTACCAGCGTTGCTGTAGCTGTCTCTGGTGATGCTACAAAGTTGATGAAAGCCTTCAACAATGCATCCTGGGGCACCAACCTGCAGTTGGCTAGCATGTTCTGGTCAATGAATAGCGCGCACGGAGAAATCATCCAAAAGACCTTCGCCGAAGCAACTAATACGCTTAATGCAAAAGTTACTCCCGCTGCCCTTCCCTCCATTCACCTGAGTGTCACATTCTCTGAAGGCAACAAGTCCATTGAAGAGTTCTACACCATGTTGCAAATGTCCCTAGGCCAGGTACTGAGTGCAGCTACAGAGGAAGACAAGGCCATCATGGGCTTGGAAACAATTGAAACAGCTGACGGCTTTGCTGTCGGTGTCAAGCTCGCCTACTTTGAAAGCATGATGGGCGAAGAAATGGCTGGTCAAGCCATGGAAATCAAGAAGCTCATCTCCAGCGATTATGTCTATGTGATGGTATCCAAGACAAATGACCGCCTGCGCTTCATCATTGCTGGCAGCAAAGAGGCTCTCAAGTTCCCCGCAAGCCCCGCAGAATCAGCTGCTACTTGCCCCAGCCTCGACTTCGCTAATGCAGAAATGACCAAGAACCCCTTCTTCCTTGCTAACTTTAACATCGATGCAGAGCAAAACAAGGACTACAAGGAACAGATGAACATCGCCATTGCCGCTGTTAACAGTGTGTTCACACAGCTCGGCGCACAGGACGCAGAGAAAAAAGACGCTTATGACAAAGCATCCAACTCTCTAACAGTGATGGCAAATGGTTTCGTTTCCTTGCTGATGGACAATGTGGACGAAAGAATGAGCTTTGTCGCATGGGCAGATGGCAACCTCAACTTTGAAGCCTACACAGGCTACAAGAGCAGACTTACCCCTGGCAAGTTGATGGGCATCAATGCAGCCTCTACTGACAGCAACATCCTTTACATGGAAAACGCTGGCCTCAAGCCATTCAACTGCACAATGACCTCCAACGAAGTCATTGACCACGCTGTCAATATAGGAACAGGCTTTGCCCTTTCCATGGATGAAAAGATTCCTGCAGAATTGCATGTCGCGCTCCCCGTGGTCAAGCAACTGGTCAGCGATATCGCAACATCCTGCTCTGGCTTCACCATGCCAGCTGGTTTCATCCTCGACAATGCAGGCAGCATGCCAAACTTTGGCAATCCAGAAGCCCCCGCCATCCAAATACCACAGGGCTCATTCTTCATTGGTGTTAAAAACCGCGCAGCCATTGCTGACAGCTGGGATCGCATCTGGACCACATGCAAGAGCTTTGCAGAAACAGCTGGTGAAGACCCAGCAAAGCTTGATGCTCTGACCCTGCAACCCACGCAGATGGGCAACATGACCTGCTACGCACCAGCCATCCCCGTGTTCACTGAAACACTCAAGCCCCATATCATGATCAGCGACCAGTACTGGATGCTGGGCAGCAACCCACAGTTCTCCGCAAAGTTGGCTGAGAGCTTCAGCAACAGCACCAACTTCACTGGTGGTGTATTTGTCCTCAAGCTTGCTCCTATCGTTCCTATCATGAAGAGCGTCGCCGATGGTATGGAAGAAAATGGTCAGAACACCAAGGCTAGCCAACTACGCCAAGCAGCTGCATTCATACAGATGGTGACTCCTCATATTGATGGCTTCTACTGCGTGGAAAGTGTTGACCAAGGAAAACAAGTCATCCGTGGTCGCCTTCAAATGAAGAAGTAATACCACTTCTATCAGATCAACTGAACAACAGATAATCAACCCCGCTTTTCTCAGAGGAAAAGCGGGGTTATTTTTTTGCTATGTTCACTTCACCACTGCGCCATCCCATTGATTGAAGCCCCTGCTGAGATTGTAGACTTGATAGCCCATACTTTCTAGCTTTCCTGCTGCAATCTTGCTGCGCTTTCCGCTCTTGCAGTAAACAGCCACGGCTTGGTCCTTGCTGAGATTTGCTGCAAGTGCGTCAAAATCCTTGCTCATAACGTCCATATTCTGCGCCTCTGGGATATGAGCAGCAGCGTACTCTTCTGCGCTACGTGCATCGACTAGTTGTATCCCCTTTTGAGAGATAGTCTGTGCGAATGCCTTGTTATCTTGCGATACGATGCTGCTCTCCGTGCACTGACTCAATGCTAGGGTGGCTAGTATAGGGTATAGTTTTTTAATCATATTGTTTCTTTCTATTTCAATTAGTGTTTCATAAAGTGCTAATATAATAATATAAACTTTACTTGTAAAGATCGAAAACGCGATTATGACAAAACAAATACGAAGTAATGCACAAAAACGCAGTGAGGGGGTAAGGTGATTCACCTTACCCCCTCTAAGCGGAGCGAGAGGGATTCGAAC
>CAZRZE010000094.1:0-6706 GCA_964604535.1 uncultured Akkermansia sp. | reverse complement strand
TCTGCATAGAAGGGCAGCTCTACCCCATGATAGGACGCGTCACCATGGATCAAATCATGGTTGATATCACCGATGCCCCAGAGCTAGAAACAGGGCAAATCGTTGATCTAATCTGCCCCGAGCAGCCCGTGACCGAGGTCGCACGCCTCGCAAAAAGCATCCCTTGGGAGGTCTTCACCGGACTGGGACCCCGCCTAGCAAGAATATACCATCACCGCTGAACGTGATCCCATCTTGACATACAAATGCTTTTCATCTAGAGTATGAGTATGAATCAAGTTTACCCTCTCTTCTGTGCCCTTCTCCTCGCGTGCCCTGCTCTTCATGCTGTTGAGCAAAAGGAATTACCCACAGAGATGGAGCTCATGAAACTCATCGTCATCCACGATATAGCAACTATAAAAGCCCTTTCTGCACGCGCCCAAGACCCTGAATGGAGAAAGAAAAGGGTGGGAGAAACTTATATTCTAGAACAAATAGCAAAACTAGAGCAGTCCGAGCTATCCCCCTCGATGAAAGCGTTCTTAGCTACCTACAAAGCCATGCTCGCGCCAGGCGCCAAGGCCGATTTTAATGATCTTGAGGATGAGTATTATATCTACATGAGCATCATTTATTCTGCCTATGACAGCGTCGCGTTCAAGTTTGACAACCTGGTACACATGTACAGCTCTGATGATGAGAAAGTAAAACCTGCTCTTAAACGTGTACTCGCCGCCTGTGAAAAGGAGCTGGAATTACTCAACGATCCCGTAGTGCAAGACTTCGTACTACTCATCATGAAGGCTAAGGAAAAGGCCTTAAGCTCTGAAGAAGAATTTGCAGCGCACCTGCGTCCTCATCTCGCATCGCTGCCAGCCCCACTAGCCCAAGGCTTCAAGCAATACCTCAACCGCCCCGCAGAGGGACTCTCTCTCTTGGACCGCCCCAAGGAGAAGCGTGAAAAGATAGATGATAATGAGCTGATTGCCATCATCCTGACGAAAGATGCCCTCTCAGCAGCGATAATGATCCATAAAGAGAAGACACGAAAAGAGTGATATTTAGACAGCTCGTGGAAAGCTTTTTTATTGCCAAGCAAGAGGCTAGATGCTAAGCTCTCTGCATGAAAATTGCAATCTTGGGAGCTGGTGCTATTGGGTGCTATTACGGAGCAAAGCTTGCTCTGGCAGGGGAGGAAGTATGCTTTATCATGCGTTCTGGTTATGACTATGCCTTGGAGCATGGTATTAACATAGACACAAAATCAGGCATTCTCGAAGTCCCGCAGCCTCACCTAGCCAAAGAGGCAAAAGATTGCGGAGCGGTTGATCTAGTCCTCGTCTGCTGGAAAAGCTCTTCCAATCATCTGCTTGCAGACACGCTACCCCACCTCCTGCACGAGGAAACACGTGTCATGACCTTGCAAAATGGCATGGGAAATGCAGAGCAAATTGCCCAGCATCTCAAGCCAGAAAATGTCTACCTCGGACTGTGTTTCATCTCCTGCATGATGGAAAAGGCAGGTCAGGTTCACCACCGCGGGGCTAACGATGTTCACATCGCCCCCCTCGTCCCCACGCCAGATGCGCTCTCCCTAGCAGAGCAGTACAGCAAGCTCTTGGATAGTACAGGTGTACGCTCACAGGTTTTCCCCAAGATAGAATACATCCTTTGGCAAAAACTCACTTGGAACATCCCCTTCAACGGTCTCTGCCTTGCACATGGCGGCATCAGCGTGGGAGAACTCTTTACCATGCCCGAGGAGGTGGAACGCGCATGGCGTATCATTATAGAAATATGCAAATGCGCGGAGCTACGCGGCTATCCCTTACCCCCCGATCTGCCAGAACGCCAGATGAAGCGCACCGCGCCCATGGGCGGATTCATCCCCAGTAGCGCCTTTGATTACAACAAAGGTCGCCCTGTGGAATACGATAGCATATGGGGCATCCCCTTGCAAAAAGCCCAAGAAGTCAATGCCCACATCCCAGAATGGGAAAAGTTAGCTGCTGATATACGTCAACTGCTCCAACTCTCGTGATATGCCCCTCCCCTCTGTACCCAACCGCTTGCGCCCATTGGTGGCCATAGGATTCTGCCTACTGGGCGGAGCTATCCTTTTGCCTTGGAAAAACACCCTCAATGCAGGGCTGGAAGAGCAGAATCTACGCCATGCCCCTGTCCCCCTGACAGGCAGGGAAGCACTGTCTCAGGACATAGCGGTTTTTGCCCTAGGCGGTCTGCGCTCTCTCGCTGTAGAGCTGCTGCTGCTAGAGGCCATACGCGCATGGTCAGCAGAAGACTGGACAAAGCTGGAACAGATTTACGAGCAAACAACGGTCCTCGAACCTCGCCGCCTCAAACTATGGAGCGATGCATCTGACGAGATGGTGAACAACGCCGCTGGCGACGCGCAACGCAACCGCAAAATGGATGAGCATGAGCGTGCAAAACTCGCACGATACTACATCAACAGAGGAGAGCAATTCCTTCTCAAAGGCTTACAAAACAATCCCGACAGTGCTTACCTTTATTCAAAATTGGGCGACCTCTACAGCAACCGCTTTCGTATGCCTCGCTTTGGCAAGGCTGTTGATGCCTACAAGGAGGCCTACGAAAGACTCAACCACCCCAATCTCAAACTCAAAGTATTCTACAACCTTTCCCGCATTCGTGGTAGGGAGAAGGAAGCATGGGAGGTGGGACGCTCCCTCATTGCAGAGCATCCCGACCAACTCTACCCCTCGGTGAGCTGCATTCTCTTTGTGCTGCAACGAGAACTCAATATACCAGAATCCGAGCGCATGAGCATCAAAGAACTCTTTGGCTCTCAAAAAGATGCCATCAAGTTGCTTAAACGCTACCAGAATAACACCCACCGCTTCCCCACAACGGGTATCAGCGACTACCTCAAAGAAAACCCCTCATGAAACAGCTTGAGCACAAACGCGTTTTCATCACTGGGGGCGCACAAGGTATAGGAAAGGCTCTGGTTCAGGGATTCTCCGCGGCTGGTGCTGTGGTTCACTTCTGCGATATTGCAGAGGAAGAAGGACAGGCTCTCGCCGCCGCGACTAGCACAAGCTTTCACTGCCTTGATGCAGGTGATGCGGAGGCACTGGACGCGCTGATGCAGCATCTTTTCACCCAACTAGGAGATGTGGACATCATCGTAAACAATGTCGGCATATCAGAAGGCACAGCACTGACGGAAACCAGCATAGAACGCTTCAAGTACATACTGGACGTGAACCTCACTTCTGCCTTTGCCACCTCACGCGCACTGGCTCGTCACCGCAACAGCCCCGAAGGCAAAGAACGCTATGGGCGCATTATCAACCTCTGCTCCATACGCCACATCGTTGGTGATCCCAATTGGGAAGCCTACAATGCCTCCAAGGGTGGAATTAAGTCCCTCACCTACTCCCTCGCCCTCTCTCTGAGGGAATACAATATCACGGTCAACTGCCTTTCCCCAGGTTGGATACACACGGGAGATCCCAGTGTGCTTTCTGTATCAGAGCACCGCAATCACCCCTCACGCAGAGTGGGCACACCAGCCGACATCATGAACCTCATCGCCTTCCTCTGCAAGGAGGAAAGCGAGTTCATCAACGGCGAAGACATACTCATTGATGGTGGGCTTTCACATATGATATACGATATCTAAGCAATCACAGGAAGATGCTGAAAAGGTAACCTGTTGTGATGGCTATGCCCAATACACAGGCGACGAAGGTAATGACCATTTGCTTTTTGAAGACCGCGCCAAGGAGGGATACTTCGGGTATGCTTGCACCTGCGCCACCTATGATGAGCGCAACTAGAGTGCCCAGACCTACACCCTTTTGAGTCAGGATATCTGCTATGGGTATCATGGTCTCGGTACGTATGTACATGGGTATGCCCAGAACAGCGGAGACGGGGACGGAGAATACCTCATTAGCACCTGCAAACTGTGACAGGAACTCTGTTGGGATGAATCCGTAGATGAAAGCACCTATACCCGCACCCAATACAAGGTAAAGCAATACCTTACGGAAAAGACCTACAGCATCCTTCATAGCAAATAGAGAAGCCTTCCACTGACGTGCGAGGAAAGCCCCCCGCAAGTCCTTGTAGCGGATTTCCTCTGGTGCATCGCAGCAAGAGCTGCTGGAAGCAGGTGTAGACGAGCAGCAGCTTGCAGCAGGTGCTGGTGCGGATGAACAGCAGCTAGTCGTGGCGGGCTGTGCTTCACTAATCTTGATGTAGCGATCAAAGCCCTTTTTATCGAGAATATAACCAACTACAACAGCTATGATAAAGGCCATACCTGCGTACATGATGGTTGGTATGACCCCAAAGAATGTCAGAAAGAGGATGATAATCGCGGGATTAAGAATAGGAGATGTCAACAAAAAGGAAATCATACCTGCAAAAGGTGCCTTACTCTTGATCAAGCCCATGAGCATGGGGATGGTGGAGCAGGAGCAGAAGGGCGTAATAGAACCAAGCAAGCCGCCAAGTATGCTATTGAGCCACTTGGAACGCGTTGTCAAGGCACGCTGTATGGTCTCCTTGGGTATATAGATTTGCAGCAGTGCCACAATATAACTAATGAGAACAAAAAGCACAAGCAACTCTGCCATCAAAAAGATGAATGTCCCTATCACACCTGCAGCGCCTTCATAAGGCATGCCCACAGCAGACATCGCGCTGTAGACGGCACCAATTATCGAGTTTTGTATTTCTTGCATATCAATCTATATATTTAAGTTTATCAATGTGTCAGGTTAAAAAAATTGGCTTCTAGTCTGCCTGTGTGAGAGAAAGAATGCCTTGAGCAAGCTGCTGACCAGCTTCTTGCGAAATGCTGTAGTACATCCATCTGCCCTCCTTGCGAGGAATGACCAAGCCAGCCTCACAGAGGATTTTCATATGATGTGCCAGTGTGGACTGTGGAATGGAAAGCCCATCTACTAGATGGCATGCACAGATTTCTGATTTTTTCAAATGTGCTAGAATCTGAATACGACTTTTGTCGCTCAGAGCCTTGCAGATTTTTACTAAGTTTTCTTGTGTCATGTCTGGAGGGATTTTAACCAACATATCGAAATTTGTCAATGTAAATTTTAACCTTGTTAGATTTCTGAGGTTTTGTTATTTTTCACCTATGTACAATACGGACATTCTAACAACACGTCGTAGCGTTCGCCAATATGAGCAAAAGCGCGTACCAAGAGAACTGATGGAAGAAATCATTGACCTTGCTCGCTGGGCACCCTCGTGGGCTAACTTTCAAATTGCACGCTACACAGTGGTGGACAGGCCAGAGCTCGTGGAGCAGCTTGCACAGGGCGGTGTAGACAACTTTGCCTACAACACAAAGACGCTCAAAAACGCTCAAGCCGTTGTTGTCTTAAGCTTTGTGAAGGGCAAGAGCGGACGTCACTCAAAGCACAATGTGGATGAGACCAAGGCACCCATGTGGGAGGCCTTTGACGCGGGCATAGCCTGCCAGACTTTCTGCCTCGCAGCGCATGCCAAGGGCGTGGGCACCTGCATTTTTGGCATCATTGATGAAAAGAGCATTCGTGAGATTGTCCAGCTTCCCGAGGAAGAAACAATTGCAGCCCTCATCACCTACGGCTTCCCCGAGGGTGAAACAGCTGCGACTCCTCGCAAGAGCGTTGCTGACATCTCACGCTTCTTGACACAGGACTAATCTATCACCTCCTTTGCACCTTTCACAGATGAAAGGTGCAAAGCCAGTGATGGTTCTCATGCAGGTACCTATTGGTCTCTCGCCTCAATTGCTCTAATGAGAGATAGCTATCCAAGAGATCCTTCTCTTTCTTCATAGCACGGCCTAGAAATTCATCTATCTCTGAGAGGTAAATAGGCTCTGGCTCGATTTCCTTCAGCCCGTCCATGAATTCATCAAACACGCGCAGCATCAGCTGCCACCGCGCATCTCCCTCTATACGCGCCCTAATTGCATCCTCACGCTTTTCCTTTTCCCGAGTGCGGGCATAAGACTCCTGCATCAGACGCTCCACTTCTGCCTTGGTGGATTCCAAATACTTTTCTATATATCTGACCTTGAGTATTTCCATGTAAACCGTATGTTTCATGGGGCAAGTTCCGATGTGTCTTTCGAGCAGATTGCGAACACGCCTTTTTTCCTTGTCTGCCATTTCGGTACAAAAGCGCAGCTCTCCACTGACAAAGTCCTTTACATGTCGGCAGCAATAGCCCTTCTCTGCCCCTGGGCAGTTGCATTGGACACAATCTAGCCCATGCTTCCGCGAAATATGATACCTAATGAGATATTGTGTGCCATGGTCAGAAAAAACCTTGGCTCTCCGCAATGGCGGGACAATGGGAAGAATTTCAATTTGTTTACGACTCATCATCTGACATTATAGCAATTACTTTTCTGAGGGACAAGGGAGAAATCGAGTTCATTTTTTGATCAGCAACTAAAGAGCCGCTATTTTGCCTTATTTTACCGATGGCTAATTTGTTATCTTGTAATACAAACTAATTTCTTTTTTGTTGACACTTGATTGTAAAGACCTAGTGATGACCAAGGAAAGCTCCTCCAGCTCCTCTAGCAGCTCCTCTAGCAGCTCTTCCAGCTCGGCTGTTGTTCCGCCCATTCCCATCCCAGAATGCCCCTGCAACCCCTGTGGCGAGGACATGGACTTCTCCTCACCAGAAAACATCATGCGCATCTGCA
>CAZRZE010000093.1:0-6774 GCA_964604535.1 uncultured Akkermansia sp. | reverse complement strand
CCCCCCCCCCCCCCCCCCCCCCCCCCCCCCCCCCCCCCCCCCCCCCCCCCCGATTTTGAGTGCCTTGGGCACCCAGTCCATTTGCATGCGCAGGGAGAGTAGGCCGTAGGCATCGTCTCCTGCCTTGGCTAGGATGCGGTCGATGAATTCTTTTTGCAGCATGACAACGGCACGCGTGCAGGCGCAGGGGGAGCTGAGAAAGTTGCTGAGTATCGCACCACCAGCGGAGTAGGGCAGGTTGCCTATGAACTTCACAGGTCGTTCTGCAAAGAGGGGGCGTGGGTCCCAGTTAGCGCCATCGGCTTGGTGTACTTCTACGTGGGGGCATTGTTCCCAACGCTGGCGTTGGTAGTCTGCGAGGCGTGCATCATATTCCACGAGGATGAGCTTGCGGCAGAGGGGGGCAATATGCTCTGTGAGGGCACCTGCACCAGGTCCTACCTCCACCACGCAGTCATGGGGCTGTATATCGAGTTGTTCAACAATCCAACGCGCGACATTCTCATCAACGAGGAAGTTTTGCCCCATGGATTTGGAGGGCGTGACGGAAAAATCTTGCAGTATGTCGCGTGTGTCGGAGGCTTTCATGTACTGTTCATGATACTCTATTTATTTCATCTAGTCAATTCTCTCTACAAATGTTCTATCAAAGTCAGAGCCGAGTAGCTGCTTCTTATCTGGTAAGAAGGAAAAATCCATGCCGCGTCCTCTCATTTTGAGTTTCTTGAGCTTTTTGGTCTCTAGGTTGTAGCAAAAGCAGTTGTCCTTTTCATCGCTGAAGGCTATTACTGCGTCAAAGGGGGAAAAGGTGCTGTTGATTGCGAGTCCACCGTAGTCGTTGATTTGGTGGGTTTTGCCTGTTTCTAGTGAAAGGTGGAATAGCCCAGCATGGGTGCTGACGAGGACATGCCTGCCGTCTTCGGAAAAGTCGGCATAGAGTACCTCCCGTGGCCATTTGTGTTCTGTGACTTTTCCTGTTGCTAGCTCATGGGTGTAGCTGCTCTTGCCATGGGCGTAGTAGAGTTTTTGCGAATCAGGGGAAAAGGCATAAAAGAGAGGACCTATGTCGCTGATTTGCTTGTTATCGCCTGTTTCTACATGGTGGATGCGCAGGGATTCTTTCTCCCCTTTCGTCTGTCCCACGAGGGAGTACGCGAGATGCTTGCCATCGGGGCTGATGATGGGGAGGAGGGAATAGGTTTTTTCCTGCCAAGGGAAGTCTTTGTGGCTCATGTCGGCTACATTGTAGATGCGTAGCTTGCCTTTCATGCTCAGGGCGAATTGCTTTTCATTAATCCAGCAGATTTTGTTGCTGCGTTCTCCTATGGGCAGTCTGATGTCGCGCAGTATTTTCCTGCTCCCTAGGTGGTAGAGCATGAATTGTGCGCTGCTTTCTAGCATGAAAATGACATGCTCCCCATCGGGGGAGAAGATGGGGCGTACCTCGGAGGGGGAGGGGATGTACTGATGTTTTCCCGTGCTGAGGTCAAGCAGGGTGATATTTCTTTCGCTGAGATTTTTTCCCTTCTGGTAGCCTTGATAGCAGGAAAGGATGACGTATCTGCTGCTGGGGTCGAAGTGTATGCCAGCATTGCCTACGTATTCTAGCTGATACTGCTTGCCTGTTTGCAAGTCGCCGACGGTGACGCTCTTGACGGGACTAGGGTCTTGGTACTTTGAGACAATGTAGTAGCGCCCATCTGGACTAAAGAGGCATTTGTAGCTACGCTCTGCTCCTGACTTGACAATGGGGAGTGATTTTCTTTCTGCTGAAAGGCAGGGGAGAGCGGCTGTCCAGAATGCTGCTGCGATGGCTAAAAGACAAGGGCTATTCATGCCCTAAAGGGTAGCATGAATAGCCCTTGACGTAAAGGTGCTTTTTTTAGGAAATTACCTTAGGAAATTACCTTTAAAGCCTGTTCTATATCTGCGATGATGTCGCGGATGTCCTCTATGCCTACAGAGAGGCGGATGAGGTCGGGTGCTACACCTGCGGCTACCATCTGCTCATCACTGAGCTGACGATGTGTTGTGCTTGCAGGATGGAGCACGGAGCTGCGTGCATCGGCCACGTGGGTGACGATGGCGACGAGCTTCAGTGCATCAATAAAGGCGATGGAGCGTTCTCTGCCACCCTTGATACCAAAGGTGACAACACCGCAGCTTTGCCCATTATCAAATTGGCGTTGGGCAAGCTCATGATACTTGTCGCCCTCCAGTCCGGGGTAGTTAATCCAAGCAATCTCATCCTGTCCTTGCAGGAATTCTGCAACAGCTTGTGCGTTTTCGCAGTGGCGTGGGACTCTCAGGTGAAGGGTTTCCAGTCCGAGGTTGAGGAGGAAGGCGTTCTGCGGTGAAATGATTGCGCCAAGGTCACGCATAAGTTGAACCGTGCACTTGGTGATGTAGGCTCCTTTGCCGCATGCCTCGCTGTAGATGAGTCCATGGTAAGAATCATCTGGCTGTGTGAGGCCGGGGAACTTGTCCGCATGCGCTGCCCAGTCAAAGTTACCGCTATCAACGATAACGCCACCTAGTGCAGCAGCGTGACCATCCATGTATTTGCTGGTGGAGTGCATGACGATGTCTGCACCATGCTCAAAGGG
Organism: uncultured Akkermansia sp.; assembly: GCA_964604535.1. Lineage (GTDB taxonomy): Bacteria > Verrucomicrobiota > Verrucomicrobiia > Verrucomicrobiales > Akkermansiaceae > Akkermansia. Next base: position 4,168 of record CAZRZE010000093.1, on the reverse strand, counting down.
ACGGCAATTGATGGGTGTTGCAAAGGTATTGTCTACAATGAGGGGGACACCCTGAGAGTGGGCAAGCCTTGCCATGCGTGCGATGTCTAAAACCTGCAATGATGGGTTGGAAAGGCTTTCACCGAAGAGACATTTGGTCTCTGGGCGGAAGGCCGCGAGTATCTCTTCGTCGCTGCTATCTTGGTCAATGAAAGTGACTGCGATGCCCATCTTTTTCAGAGTGACTGCAAAGAGATTGTACGTACCACCGTAGACGGCGGAGGTGCAGACCAGATGGTCTCCTGCCTCGCAGAGGTTGATAATGGCGTAAAAACAGGCTGACTGCCCCGAAGAGGTGAGGATGGCGGCAACACCACCTTCGAGGGCGGCTATTTTGCTCGCTACGGCCTCATTGGTGGGGTTTTGCAGGCGGCTGTAAAAGAAGCCCGCTTCCTCCAAGTCAAAAAGCTTTGCCATCTGCTCGCTCGTCTCGTACTTGAAGGTGGTACTTTGTACAATGGGGACGATACGTGGTTCACCCTTCTTGGGTGACCAGCCAGCTTGGATGCATTTTGTTGATTGGTGCATGCGATGAAGTGTATCATTTTTCTGAGAATATGGCAAGCAGAAATCGCTGCATGCGCTCTGTGTGTAAGCCTTGATGCTCTGCTTTTAAGTGTGGTTGCCTGTATTGCTGTCTGCTGATGTTGTATTAGTTGTGTTGTGAAGATAGTTTGTATTTCTTTTGCTGATTTTCCTATAAAAAAAGTAGGACATACAGGAAAAGTTTTTTGTTATTATCTATTTTTAGGGGCTGTATTGACTTGCTAAATGAGGGGGGATGTGCTAGTTTAATTTAGATTTTTTATGCGTCCTATCATCTATCAGCTTTTTGTCCGCCATTTTTCCAACACCCAGCTTGAGGGAGTTCCCCATGGTGATAGAAGTCAGAATGGCTGCGGCACCTTTGCTGGTATCAATGATGCCGCCCTAGAATCTCTACGCGATATGGGGGTGACGCATCTTTGGCTCACTGGGGTGCTGGCGCATGCGACACTGAGTGATTATGGTGGGCAGCAGCCCAGTCCCTCTTGCCTCGTCAAGGGGAAGGCAGGTAGTCCCTATGCCGTGCGCAATTACTTTGACGTGGATGCCGATCTCGCAGAAAATCCGCAGCAGCGCATGGAGGAGTTTGAAGCCCTGCTTGCCCGCGTACGCTATTGGGGTATGCTGCCTATGATAGACTTTGTGCCCAACCATGTTTCGCGTGACTATGACTCTCCGCTACACCCCGAACATAATTTTGGGGCTTTGGATGACAAGGGGCAGTTTTTCTCGCGAGAACAGAGTTTTTATTACCTTCAGCCAGACGGTGAAGGACCGCCGCTGCGTCTGCCCGAGGGCGTTTTTGAGGGCGAATCCCAGTGGGGACGCGTAACAGGCAACAATGCCGCTAGCTGGACACCTAGTGTCTACGACTGGTATGAGACTGTAAAGCTCAACTACGGCGTGGACTACAGACAGGGTGCTGCTGCTTGTGACTTCCTGCCCACGCCGCTTTGTACCTCGCTTTCTGTGCCGCAGACATGGCGGACAATGGATGCCATACTTGCCTTTTGGCAGGAAAAGGGCGTAGGGGGCTTCCGCTGTGATATGGCGCATATGATACCCATGCGCTTTTGGGCTTGGGTCAGCGCGCGCTGCCGCCTACGTGATGAGCGTTGCTACCTCATAGCCGAAGCCTATGATGACCATATGAAGATGACGCATGAGCCTGTGCAACAAGCCCTGCTGTCATCGGGATTCAATGCCGTCTATGACGCACCCAGCTATGAAGCACTACGCCATCTTTATGAAGGCGATGGCTGGGCAAATGATTTGGACAAGCAGCATGGCAACGAGGCAGCACTTGCTGACCGTGGCGTGCGCTACCTAGAAAACCACGATGAACCCCGCCTTTGTAGCCATGGGCACTGGGGCAATGTGGGTGATGTCGTGTCGCCCGCTCTCTCAGTGGCGCAATTTGCCAGCAGTCGAGGACCCATCCTTTATTATAATGGGCAGGAGCTAGGGGAGAGAGCCGAGGGGGCAGGGGGCTTTGGTGGCGATAATGGACGCAGCAGTATTTTTGACTATACCAGCCTGCCTCGCCTACAACTTTGGGTGAATGAGCTGCGCTATGACGGAGCTGGACTCAGCGAGCAGCAGCGCGCACAGCGCGATTGGGCAGCGCGACTCCTGCGCAGCATGCAGCAACCCGCCTTGGCGCAGGGGGGCTTTTACGGTCTCAATTGGGCTAACCAGCAGACAGTACACTTTGGAAGGGATAGGGGCGAAACGCAGTCAGGGCATTGGGTCTACGCCTTCTTGCGCTATGACAAGAGGACGAATGATTGCTACCTAGCGATTTGTAACCTATCCCCCATCAACGATGAGCAGCAGCTTTCTATTCATATCCCCCGCAATGCTCTGGAATGGTGCCGTCGCGCAGCCAAGGAGAAGCAGTGCTTTGTCTCCGTACTGGACGAGGGTGAGTATGAAATCGCCACAGCAGAGCTGGAAAGCACGGGGCTCACCCTTTCCCTAGCCGCAGGGCAGGCAAAGCTGCTGCGCTGGGAGAGCTAAACAAAATTTCTATTCAATATATCACTATGTCTATTATACTCCATGATTTAGCTGGCTCAGCATCCGATTGGCTGAGGGAGGAATGGTACGGCGAGGCGCTGGCTGCGCCCTTTGCTTACCGATTTTTTGTAGAGGATGGGTACTTGGTTTTCCGCGCTTCCTGTGAGTGCAAGCCTCTCATCCACCCCGAGGGCAAGGAGGGCTGCTTCCAAGAAGAGCTCTGGCGCTATGATGTGGCGGAGTTTTTCATCGCATCGGAAAATCTGGAACGCTATCTGGAATTCAACGTGAACCCTGCTGGTGCATGGTGGTCGGAGGTCTTTACTGCCCCGCGCGTGATATGGAAGGAGGGCTACGCTACCCCCGAGGCTATAGTCAGCGCACAACTGTCTGATGAGGCATGGCAGTGCGAGGCAAGACTTCCCCTCAGCTATTTGGAGGCACTTGGTATAGAGCTTTCTACATGCAAGATTGCAGTCTGCGCTATTCTCAATAGCCCTGAGCAGCTATTTGTAACAACAGCGTCGGATTGTTCTGGCGAGCCGGATTTTCATCGTCCAGCTGCGTGGTGTGCCTTCGATAAAAAATAAATTTGTATTTTTTATAATTGAGGGGTTGACCTTGATTTAGGATATGTTATTATGTAAGTACGTATGCATGCCGATTTAGAAAAATTTATAAAAGCTGGTAAAATTCCTATGGAATTTGCTGCACGACTTGATCTCTTCTCTCCTGGGAAGTATGTTATGCACAGCCAATGGGGTGTAGGTAAGGTGACGGCATGGTCTATACCCAAGCAAATGGTAAAGATTAACTTTGAAAAAAAGCCAGACTGCGTTTTGGGTCTCAAACTAGCTTTCAAGCAGCTTACTGCTCTGCCCGAGCGCCACTTCCTAGTCACCTGTTATAATGACCCCGAGGCTTGCAAAAAGCAGGCAGAGGACAAAGAAACCATGTTGAGCTTTGTGCGCATGGTGCTCACACACAACTACTCTCTGCGTGAGGGGATTAATGAGGTTCTCCCTATGCTGCCAGAAGATATGGAAAAAATGCTTTCTGGTCGCGTGATTGAAGAAGGTTCTTGGAAAGCATGGTGGGAGCGCGCTCGCGTTGCTATGCGTGATGACCCTGGATTCCGTCTGCCCACAAAGCGTGGTGAGACCATCTCCATGCGTCAATCCTCTAATGCAGCAGAAGCTCTCTATGATGACTACTGCTCTGCCACCTCCTTGCAATCCTGTGTGCGCATCATTGATCAAGTTCGTCTTGATATCTTGGATGGCGAGTATGAATTGGTAGCGAAGCTTATTAAGGAGATGGAGAAAGACATTGAGGGCGACAAGGCAGAGCCTCAGCATGTTCTGGAACTCATCATCATCCGTGATGAAATCATGGAAAACTTTGCTTCTTGCCCCGAGGCTAAGGAAAAAATCCAACAGGCTCTCGATGCAGAATCCCTGCCACGTCTGATGAATCTGGGAGACAAGCTCACCAACATCAGCTCTGAGGAAATCGTGCGCTACATAGGAGAACTGCCTACACAGCGTCAGTGCCTCGTTTATGA
>CAZRZE010000092.1:0-7035 GCA_964604535.1 uncultured Akkermansia sp. | reverse complement strand
GTCAGTACACCATAGACTACCTCAACCGTCTGATAGAAGGCGGGCAGACGCGCCTTGTTTTGGACGAAGAAAGCCGCCTCATCCTACGTCAGTGGATGATAGATGCCAAGAGAGGAACGCAGCCCACCATCCTCCAACAGGTGCAAGCGCAACAGGTGCAAGCACAGCAACAGACACCGCAGCAAGCAGCAGCCCCTGTAGGAGAAAATAACAAACTACGCCTCCCAGAGGAAAATGAAGTCACACCACCCCCGCGTAACCCAGTATTGGACAACGCTATTTTCCGCATAACAGACGTTGAACCGGGGGAAAGATGGTCACAGTTTGAGCAACTTCTCCAACATTGGAAACCCGCATTGGACTTGGGCAGTCTCAGAAACACCCTCGTCATGGGAGAAGGCAACAAAACCGCTGATATCATGATGATAGGTGATGCGCCCACGCACAAAGATGAGCAAGCGCGGCGCCCCTTTGCTGGGGAAGCGGGAGATAAACTCAACGACATTTTAAAGGCCATGGGCTTAGCGCGACAGGATATCTACCTCACCCACGCCATCAAGTACAGACCAGCCATGCCGCGTCAGATGACCAACAACAGGCCAGCTAACGAGGCAGAGATAGAGCTACTCTTTCACGTCTTGAAGGAAGAAATCGCCTTGGTGCAGCCCAAGGTCATCGTTGCATTGGGCGTGATAGCAGCGCGCAGCGTTTTGCAACTGGGGGCTATCCCCTTATCGGAGTATCAGGCAGAGGAGAGACAGTATCAGGGCATGCCAGTAGTCGTCACGCAGCATCCAAGTTATCTTTTGAGAACCAAGCATATGACAGAGCGAAGGGCTATATGGGAGGATATGCTAACCGTGATGGAAAAGGCAGGATTGGACATCAGTGCCAAGCAGCAAGGCTACTTCTTGCCCAAGGCTTAAAATTGCACATTTCGCCTGCGCGATAGCGTTCAATAGATGCCACTAATCACTCTTGCCTTTTGACCCCCATTTTGCTAAAATTTTGCACCCCCTTGATAATAATATGAAAGCCACCTTACTCTGGAGTCAAATGCTGCTTGGTGCAGCTGCACTTTTGTTGATGACAGGGGGGCTGCCTTATTTTGGCGTGCCCGAGGTGTACCAAAGCGGGGTCATGCTGCTGCTGGGCGTGCTGGTGAGTTTCCTCTCTCTAGTCGCAGGACTGAGGCTCTTTGCAAAACACTGGGCTCTTGCACTGGTGCATTTTTGCCTGCCCCTCATTGCCTTTGGGGTCTACATGGACTTTGCCAGCGAAAAGACTGCCCAGCTCATCCTCACGGAGGGTGGCAAAAGCTACTCCGAAATCTCCCTAGATGAGGGAGAAAAAATAATGCCTCTCGGATTCAGCGTGCGCTTGGTGGGCTTTGATTTAGAATACTATGATAACGCCCCTTACCGTCTCTATGAGAGACGCAAGGATATGTGGGAGCCCATCGCAGAATTAAAGCGTGAGGGTGATACCCTCTCCCATAATGATGAGAAATGGGAGATAAGCGGCTTTCAGCGCTTTGCAGAAACAGATCAAGGCTATCATTACCTAGAGGGTGAGCCCCTGCGCATGATTCTCCAAGATGTCAATACGGTGAAAAATTATTCCGCCCACTGCGAGATTACAAGCCCCTCAGGGGCGGTAGAAAACCACACAATACAGGTGAATAAACCCCTCCTTTTCAATGGTTGGCAGTTGTCCTTGCTCAACCATGCAAAGAGTTCTAGCGGTGATAGGCTTTATGTGCTCTTGCAGGCGCGTCATGCACCTGGTCGCTACTGGGCTATAGGGGGTATGATTGCTCTCATGATTAGCGTAGCCCTCTGGGCTTACCTGCCGAAGAAAGGAGATGCCGCATGACTGTGATATTGATGAGCCTAGGCATTGCCACGCTCGCGCTTTACGCCCTGCTGTGGGGGGCTAGTTTTTTGCGTGGTAAGCAGGCATTTTCTACCAAGATACACTGGCTGGCATGGTTACTTTCCTTGACCCTGCTAGCTGCCAATACCATAGCAGCGGAGGCTATGCCTCTCGGCAACATGCGGCAGGTGCTCTGCCTCTTTCCTGTGCTGCTAAGCCCCTGTTACTACTTCCTGCGCCGTCGTTCTCAGCAGGATTATATTGCTTACTTTGCAGCAGCGGCGGTGATCGCTCTCATAGGCAGTCTTTGCATGCCCATGCAGGCTAGCTGGCGGCAGATGCCCGCCTTGCAGTCGCCTTGGTTTGCGCCTCATGTGACCAGTTATATCATTTCTTATGGACTGATGGCGGTGGCCACTCTGATGGTGATTCGCTCCTACTTCCTTAAGGAGGCGCAAGAGCATATACGCGCTGCCCTCTTTGTGGCGAAGCTGGCCTTCCCCATGATGACATTTGGGCTTTTTAGCGGTGCTATCTGGGCGGACGCGGCTTGGGGTGGCTACTGGGCTTGGGATATGAAAGAGGTCTGGGCACTAATAACGTGGATACTCTATATCATGCTCTTTCACATGGAGAGAGTTTACCCCCAGTGGAGGCGCGTGCTCCTGCTCATAGCCTTTGCCGCCCTACTCATATGCTTTTTGATTGTTAACCTATTGCCTAACATAGAGTCTCTTCATAGTTACGCATAAATGCGTTTTTCATCTGGTCTTTTTGACACAGCTATGCTAACATAAACTTCACACAGCTATGGAACCAACCTCTCCCAATCTCAAAGAAAGCAAATCATCTGAAGCAGGCACCGCCCTTCTCATGCCCCAAGCACCGGGCATAGAAAAGAGCCTCCTTTCCATGATGACCATCGACCCCATGGGCACTATCTCCCAAGCCATTTCTGGCGGGATGAATGAGGATTATTTTTACATCCCCGCCCACCGTATTCTTTGGGAAATTTTCCGCGCGCGCTACGAAAAGGGTATACCCATCGACCCCACCTCGGTCACGCAGGAGCTCACCGATGCCAATCGCCTAGAGGCGGTAGGTGGTCATGCTGGTCTCACGGATGTGTTCACCTTTGCTACATCAACGGCTCTTTTTGATTCTCACTTTGAGACGTTGAAGGAAAAATTCATCCGCCGCTCCATCATCCACACAAGCAATCACTCCGCTAGCGCAGCCTACACCAGCGAAGCAGAGGTAGACCAGCTGCTGGATGAGGCAGAACAGCATGTGCTCAAAATACGCCAAAGTGCCGCCAAGGCAGAGGAGTGGAGCATGCGAGCCGATATACGCGAAGCCATGGCCAATGTGGAGCGCATGCTCAGCCAGAGGGATGGCTACCTCGGGCTTTCCAGCGGCTTCCCCGTACTGGATTCAAAAATTAATGGTCTCAAATCAGGTGAACTTTTCGTCATCGCTGCCCGTCCTTCCATGGGCAAGACCTCTTTCCTGCTCAATATCATAGAGCACGTTGCCCTCGACTTGAAGAAGCCTGTGCTCATGTTTTCTTGCGAAATGCCCAGCGTCCAGCTGGTGGAGCGTTTGATTTTTTCCCGCGGGCATGTTAGCCGCACTCAGCTATCACTGACACGTTCTTTGAGTGTTAATGAGATGAAGGCATTTAATGCCGCGATGAAGGAGCTGATAGACAGTCAGCTGGTCATTGATGATACACCAGGTATTTCCATCTCCGCGCTACGCGCCAAGGCACGACGCGTCATGCAAAAGCATCCCGATCTTTCCCTCATCGGGATTGACTACCTGCAGCTCATGCGCTCTCACACCAAGCAGGCTCTAGGCAGCCGCGAGCGTGAAATTGCAGAAATCTCTGGCGGTCTCAAAAACCTTGCCAAGGAGCTGGGGATTCCTATTGTTGTGCTGGCTCAGCTCAACCGTGGCCCCGAAAACCGCATTGGCGCAAACAGGGGCACGCCTCAAATGAGTGACCTTCGTGAATCTGGTGCTATCGAGCAGGATGCAGACATGATAGGTCTGCTCTACCGCCCTGGTTACTACGCCCAAACAGATGAGGAAAAGGAACGCGCTGGCAACAAGGCCAACCTCGTACTCGCCAAAAACCGTAACGGCTCTGTAGGCATGATACATCTGACCTTCCACGGGGAGTTCACCAAGTTTGTCCCCCGTGAACCCACTGACGAAGAAATGGAAGAAGAATAAGACCATGAGCAAGGAAAAGACCGCACGCTGGAGAGAACAAGACCTAAGCCATTGCTGGCATCCCTTCACACCTCAAAGCCTTTGGGGGCAGGAAAGCGAGATGCTTTTCATTGAGAGCGGTGAGGGTGTCTGGCTCACCGACTCCCTAGGTCGCCGCTATCTGGATGGCAATAGCTCCATCTGGGTGAATATACATGGACACAGCCACCCTAGGCTGCTTTCTGCCCTCAAGAGCCAAGCGGATAAAATCTGCCACAGCAGCTATCTGGGCTTTTCCCATGGGCTGGCTAGTGAGCTGGCGGCACGGCTCTGCGCCCTCTTCCCCGAGGGGACACTCTCCCGCGTCTTTTACTCTGATGATGGCTCTACAGCCGTAGAAACAGCCATGAAGATGGCCTTCCAAAGCTGCGTTCAAAGCGAAGGCAGGGAAGAACGCCGCCGCTTTTACGCCTTTGCCAACTGCTACCATGGCGACACCATGGGGGCGGCCTCTCTGGGTGGTGTGGGTAGCTTTTTTGACAAGTTCAAGGGCTACGGCATGGATGTCACCCATGTGCAGAGCATGGAGCAGCTCTACGCCCTCTCCGAGGAAGACTGCGCCAGCATCTGCGCCATCGTCATTGAGCCCCTTGTCCAAGGGGTGAACCGCATCAATGTCTGGCCAAAGGGCATGCTGCGTGAGCTGCGCGACTTTTGCACCCAACGCGGCATCTACCTCATCTGTGATGAGGTCATGACAGGCTTTGGGCGCACAGGTAGCATGTTTGCCAGCCTGCAAGAGGGCGTTACGCCTGACTTTCTCTGCTGTGCCAAGGGACTCACAGGTGGCTACAGCCCCCTTGCTGCCTGCCTGACAACGGAAGAGGTCTACAACAGATTTTTAGCACCCTACGACCAAAACAAGAGTTTTTACTACGGGCATAGCTTTACAGCGCACCCGCTGGGCTGCGCCCTCGCCATGGCCAATCTCGATATCTTTGAAGAAGAGCGCGTGCTAGAGCAATTGCCTGAAAAAATCGCACATCTCGCGCAGCGCGCCCAAGAATTGCAAGAGAGCAACCCCCACGTCGCTGCCATACACCACATAGGCATGGTGCTGGGCATAGACATCGTCCGCGCTGATGGCAGCCCTTACAAGCAAATAGAACGCGCAGGTGAAAAGGCCTGTGTTGCCATGCGCCCGCATGGGCTGCTCACCCGCTCCGTGACGCAGGATACCATCGTGCTCATGCCCCCACTGTGCATCAGCAAGGAGGAGATAGACTTCGCCTTTGACGCACTGGACAAGGGCATGAGAGAAGGACTAGCCACGCTGTAATGCCCAAAGAAGCCCGCCAGACTCGCACCTACCGTGTTCGCCCACGCCGCGCGAGCAAGTACCTGCCCAGCGACGTGCCGCCTTGGCAGGAGTTCATGCGCCCACCCAGCAAGGGCACTAGCAAGCTGGGCGCACTGTGGCGACTTTTTTGGCTGCCCTGCAATGCCATACTCTTCACCCTGCGAAAGCTGCCTGTCATCATCTTCATCCCCATCAAGCTCATGCTCAGCCTCAGCTTTGTCCTGCTGATTTTTGGGCTCATTGTGGGGGGTATTTACTTTGTCAAGGCGTCCAGAGCCGATGTGGCGCAGGTGCTGCGCATGCCAGAGCGCACCATGGTGCTCGACAGACATGGCGCAGAAATAGGGCGACTGCATGGCGAAAATCGACTGCGTATCAAAAATCTACGAGAAGAAGTCCCCCAGTACTTCATTGATGCCCTCATCATCCAAGAGGACAGAAGCTTTTTCACCCACTTTGGCATAGACTACAAGGGTGTAGGGCGTGCTGTGCTCCAAGTATTCAAGCACGGACGCGCCACGCAGGGTGCATCCACCCTCACCATGCAGCTGGCAAAAAACACCTTCCAGCACTACAATCGTAATCTGGATGCAAAGCTCACAGAAGTCTTCCTAGCCCGCAGAATAGAAAGCACCTACGACAAGGAGACCATACTCACCTGCTACGTCAATAGAATCTTTTGGGGACATACCTTCTTGGGGCTCAAGCAGGCCGCCTACGGCTACTTTGCCAAGCAGCCCTCAGAGTTAACACTGGGAGAAGCTGCCCTCCTCGCGGGCATTGTTTGCAACCCCAATGAGTTCTCCCCCCATCGCAATCTGGAAGCCGCCATCATCCAACGCGACAAGGTACTTGCCCTCATGCTACGCTTTGGAAAAATCACCCAGCAAGCCTACCAAGCAGCCATAGCCGAAAGCGTCACACCACGCTGGCCAGAACGCCCTGCTGACTCCAACTACGCTCTGGACAGCGTACGCACAGAGCTGGACAGCATCCTTGCCAGCCTAGAGGGTACGCAGCTCAACATGAGGGATGAGGCACTGTATTCTGGCGGACTCATCGTGCGCACCACTCTGGACTTGAATCTGCAAAATGCCTCCCTTGCTGCCATGAACCGCTTTTTGAGCGAGGAGATAGAAAGCCGTCAGGGCTACCCCCATGAAACCCGCGCTGCCTACCAGCAAAAAATCGCCAAGCTACGCGCCGAGGGACATGATGAGGCAAAGCTACCCTCCCCACGCTATCTCCAAGCCGCCAGCGTCATCATACACCATGGCACAGGTGCTATACTTGCCATTGTGGGTGGACGCGACAGCAAGGAATCCCCCTTCAACCGCGCCACACAAAGCCGCCGACAGGTGGGCTCTCTCTTTAAGCCCTTAGTCTACGCCAGCTACTTTGAGATGGGCGGCAGCCCCGATAGCCTCATCTCCGATAACCGCATCGCCAGAGGAGAGGTCAAGGGAGCTGCTAGCTGGAGTCCTCAAAATGCCGATGGTCGCTATCTGGGCATGAAGCCCGCAGGCTGGGGACTGCTCAAGAGCCGCAACACCATGTCCGTGCGCGTGGGCATGCGCGTGGGG
>CAZRZE010000091.1:0-7104 GCA_964604535.1 uncultured Akkermansia sp. | reverse complement strand
GCAATCTTAGCACAGATGGCACAACCCTGCTCATCAAGCAATCTGACACAGCAACGACGCTCGACTTCAGTGGCATTGACACAACGCAAAGCTACACCATAGCCGACTTCAACCTGACTGATGGCAGCACTGTCGAAGAAATCATCTGGGATGGCAATGCCTTTAGCAAATATTTTGGCAGCAGTATCTATGATGAGGATAGCAAGACCCTTGTTATCAGCTTCAATCAAGAGGCTTACAGCCACAAAGTAAGTAGCCACAACGGTCAAGCTGGCGCAACGTTAATCAACCCGCTAATCTTCGCTGGTATTCAGCAAAAGAATGCAGCAGGCGCTTACGACAAGCCCAACCTCGCCGCTGTGCTCAACGAGATGGACAAAGCGATTGGTACACAGGCTGACAATCTTGCCGCAGCAGTTGCGGGGGCAAGCGTCACCAGCTTGGGCAGCTCTGCTCTTGCCGCGGTGGATCGCCAACTCCAAAACGTGCGCAACCGCAGCATGAACATAGGAGGCAACATACTGGCAGAAGCTGAAAACACCGTCTGCCGCGCATGGATAGCAGGTGAAAGCACCTTCAACACTCTGGAGTCTGACGGCACAGCTGCAGGTCATGAGTACAACAGCTTGGGAGGTAGCTTTGGTGTTGATGTTACAATGGACACAGGCTTCAATCTGGGCTTTGCCGTGACAGCTCTCTACGGCTCTGTTGACACCAATAGTGCAGACAGCGCATCTGGTGACCTCAGTAGCTACAACCTCAGTGCCTATGCACGTGTCGCACACGGTAACTGGAATCACAGCTTTATCGCCACAGTAGGTATGTTTGACACCTCGTTGGAGCGTACCATCGCATACGGTGATGTAAACTACAAGACAAAGGGCGATAGCACAGGCTTGGGTCTTGGTCTCATGTACGAAATGGGCTACAGCATCACACTTGATGACGAAGCAACCATGGCATGGAGCCCTGTAGTCAACGTCTCTCTTGTACACGCCAGCATTGACGGTTACAGTGAAAATGGTACAGACGGCGGTCTGACAGTGGGTGACCAAGAAAGCACCTACGCCACCGTTGGTATTGGTGGACGCTTCGAAGCCTTGATTGGTGAAAACACCTTCAACCGCAGCGCTGTATTTACAGCACGCGCCATGGTGAAGTTTGACGCTGGTCAACGTTACACTGACGCCAGCGTAGCCCTCAACGGCTACACTACTAGCGGCAACGTAGAAGGCAGTGAAGCAGGTCCTGTAGGTCTTGAACTGGGCGCAGGCCTCAACATCCCCATCGGGGATTCTAGCGGCACGCTCTTCATGGATGCAGGATTTGAACTTCGCAGCCAACAAAACAGTGTGAACTGCACGGCAGGTTACAGCATCAGCTTCTAAAGCAGGTCTTTGCCAAACAATTATCAAGCGCGTGCCCCACAAAGGCACGCGCTTTTTTGTCTATCTCACGGCTTGCAATGTGCAGTCAATTTTGCTATAGTTTAGGGATGATAAAGCTCCTTCCCCTCCTATGCGGTATTCATGCAGCATTTGGCGCAGAACAAAAAAGCTACGAAGCACTTCCTTTTGAGACAGTGCCCTCTCACTATGCAAAAGTAAGCATTAATGACAAGCTAGAGTTCACGCCTAAGCAGCAATTGGATTTTTTTCGTGTAGGAAATCTTGAAAACGAATTCTTCTTCGACAACAATATGGGCTATATCATGCTTGATCTACGAGGAGAGAAATACAATTATAGCTCTATCAAAGAGATTCCTGACAATGACGCGCGCGATGGCATTATCTACCTCGCCATCCGTCCTGAGGAGGTGCTCCTCATGGATTTTGCGGGGAAACAGTACTACAAATTCGCACGAAAATCGGATGATGCACAAAACAAGAAGGTAGAAAAAGCCATCCCCAGCTATCCTGTCACAGTGCATGTCAAGGAGGTGAGTTCCAGCATGCCTATACCACACGCTCCCAATGCAGAGCAATGGGTCTACAGTCAAAAGCATAGTGATGAGTTTAACGAAACAACATTGGACGCAAAAAAATGGCATCCAAACAACCCCGATTGGCTAGGTCGTGAACCTTCGCTTTTCTTGTCCAAAAATGTGAGGGTGGAGAATGGATATCTCATCCTCTCCTCTCACCGCGAAGAACCCCAAAATCCACCTAATGACAAGTACCACACCTACACCTCCTCGGCAGTACAAAGCAAGGAAAAGTTGCACTACGGTTTTTATGAGGCACGTGTGAAGGCATCAGACTCTGCTATCTCTAGCGCATTCTGGCTCTACACCAAGGATGATGAAAAGCAAGAGGAAATAGATATTTTTGAAATATGCGGCAGGCAAAAAGGCAGCTCCTCGGAGAATGTGTACTTTGCGACAGCACATTACCTTGACTTCAAGAAGGACGAGCACTTCAAAAAGGGAGGAACCTTCAAACCCACGAGCTACCGCTTTGCAGAGGCCTATGTCATAGCAGGTCTGGAGTGGAACGAGAAGGAAGTCATCTGGTACCTCAATGGCAAGGAAGTACACCGCATTCCCAACACCCATTGGGATGAACCAGAAACAGTCAACTTTGACAGCGAGACTTTCCCCAGCTGGTGGGGTCTGCCCCAAGAAGGCGACAATGGCGGGGAGTTCTACATTGACTACTTCCGCTATTACACAAAGAAGAAGTAAGCATGAAGTTGGTAAAAATCACAACTACCGATGTCGCGCGGGTGATGCCCATCATCAACAGCGCGAAGCAGCACCTCAAAGAGCAAGGCATCAACCAGTGGCAGATGGGATACCCCGATGAAGAACGCATTATAGCAGATGCTAAAGTGGGCAAGGGTTTCTTCGTCAAAGAGGAGGATGTAATCATTGCCTACCTCTACATTGACCTAGAGGGAGATCCCGCCTATGAGCAGCTAAAGGGACAGTGGGTGGTAGAACAGCCCTACGTGGTCGTCCACAGAATGGCTCTATGCGAAGACAAACGTGGACAGGGGCGCAGTGCCGCTATTTTTTCCCTTGTGGAGGCATATGCCAAGCAGCGCAATATCAACTACTTTCGCCTAGACACGGACGAAGGCAATAAAAAGATGCAACACATACTCAAGAAGAACGGCTTTAACTACAGGGGAATTTTGCGCTTTGACAATAGCGAAAAGATGGGCTTTGACAAATTACTGTAAACATGCAAGCTTCAATAGATAACATTATTAAAGCCATCCCTGATAGCATCACGCCAGAGGAAAAGAAGGATTTGGAATGGTTCTTGAACCATTTCAAAGGGAAAGAGGAAATGGCAGCTTCTCGCATACAAAAAAAGAGCGAGAAACAGCAATCACTTCTTGATGAACTAGATAGCTTATTCCCCAAAGCAGGAAAGGCAGTATCAAGAGAGCTGTTGCTCTGCACCTCTGTACCAGAAAGATTCAAGGAGTCACGGGACTTCCTCGCGCAATACGAAGTAAGAGAAAATTGGCGTAGTATCCCGCATTTTTGGGTCTACGCCAGTCACATCATGCTGCTTCCTACAGCAGAGGATATCTACTTTGTGCTACCAGCTATGCTGAGGGATCATATAATTGATCCCACTCATAGTGCCTTGTATACCATTCTAGTAAACAGCAGAACTGAAGCAAATAAGGCAATGGCTGATCTGCATCTACTCAATGCTGAGCAGCGCGACTTTATCCTAGGTCTCTGCCTGACACAGCGTCAGTCCGCGGATAAGATCTATTTCCAGCAATTACTGCCGTGGGAGTGGCAGCTCTATGAGCAAAAGTCAGATAACCTGCGCCCAGCAGAATGGCTATACGAGACCTATACAAATCTTTGGCCCAAAGGCCCCACACGCAGAGAGCGCATTGAGGCAATACGCGCTGCTATCCCCACCCAATGGGATGAGGAGGAAAAGGATGAGCTCAACGCCTTCCTAGATGCTCTCAATGCTCGTATGGATCAGTTCCATAGGGAGGAAGAAAAGCATCCCCGAGACAACACAGCAAAAGAAAAACTCCTCATAGAGCACATTGAGCAAGCCTTTGCAGATGTAAGCGATGCAGGCTGCCACCGACTACTACTAGCAGGAGAGGCAGAGGAAGATTATCTGAGCGAAGCCGTGCAATCCCTGCTCTCAGGCTTTGAAATACGCGGTGACTGGCGCAATATTCCTCTAGAATATCTGTACGCCTGTGATAGTGCTCTTTATTTCGTTGATGCTGTGGCTTATCGCTTTCTTGTTCCCGCTTTCCTCCGCGCGGAGTTCCTCAGTTATCATACGAAGGACATGGTCATCGCTCTTTCTTCGAATGAAGCTTATCTTGATAGAGATTTGGAACTCACCTCTCTTTTCAACGACGCGCAGCGCGCTGTCCTCGTCGATGTGATGAACTACTGGCGTGCCAAAAGCTCCATCACACTGAAAATGGCACTACTCCTACCATGGGAGTTTGCCGCCTACAAGGAACAGTCAGAGCACAGCAGCGAAGAGGCTTGGCTACGTGCACAGTACCTCGAGCTAGGCTGCGCTTGCGATCAATAACTGTGTCATCGTTAGACGAAAAAGCTTTCTTTGAAAGATGTACAATGATATACTATACACAAGTCACAAGTATTCTTTTATTAAATATAATAAGCTGATATTCTAATAAAAAGAAGATACTTCAAAATAGATATTAAACATCATGAAAACAAAAATAACACTATTCACACTATGTGCACTCAGCCTCTGTCAAGCCCCTCTCTTTGCAGAAGCTCCTATTCCTCCAACGGCAGAGCAAGTACGCGAAGCAGAAGCAGCAAAGGCAAGACAGGCCGCAGCAAAAGCCGCAGCGCGACAAATCACTGTAGGAGAAGTAGCCCCCGACTTCTTCGCTGTGGATGAGTTCCGTCGCCCCCTCTCTCTGAAATCATTGCGCGGACGCACCCTGATTATCAGTGTATTCCCCTCCATCAACACAGGAGTTTGCGCCATACAAACACGTAAATTCAACGAGGAAGCCAGCTCTTTGGGTGACAATATACAAGTTGTCTCCCTATCCCGCGACAAGCCCGAGGACTTCACCAAATTCTGCGCCACAAATGGTATTAAAAACATGCTCAATCTCAGTGATATAAAGGAAGAATTCGGAGACTACTACGCGCTTAATTTACCCAACTCCAAGTGGCTGGGACGTGCTGCCTTTGTTATTGACCCAGAAGGCAAAGTCACCTATGCCGAATACGTCAAGAGTTTAGGCGCTCAGCCCAACTATGAAGCTGTCCTCAACGCTGCCAAGGAGGCTGCCAAGGATACCCCACGCTTTATGTTGCCTATTCTCCCCTACGCACCAAATGCACTGGAACCTGTCATCAGTCAAAAAACCATAGACTATCACTACGGCAAGCATCTGCAAGGCTACGTGAATAATGTGAACAAGATGATCAAGGGCACCAAGTACGAAAACATGAGCTTGGAGCAAATTGTCAAATCAAGCGAGGGCGCACTCTTTAACAACGCCGCGCAGACCCATAATCATCGCCTTTACTTTGACCAGTTCTCCCCAGTAGAAGGTTTGGGTACAGGAAAACCCACTGGGGCTCTGCTCACAGCCATAGAAAAGAAGTGGGGCAGCTTCGAGGATTTTGTCAGCAGCTTTGATGCTACCTGCGCAAAGGTCTTTGGATCTGGCTGGGTGTGGCTGGTCAAGGACGCAGAAGGTCAACTCAGCATCATGAGCACCAGCAACGCAGACACCCCCTTAACCAAGGGACTGACTCCCATCCTCGCTATTGATGTCTGGGAGCACGCATACTATCTTGATTATGAAAACCGTCGCGCAGAACATGTCAAGAACATCTGGTCTATCATCAACTGGAATATAGTTGCCTCTCGCTACGGTCAGAAGTAATCTTCCACTTCTCAAAAAAATGTCCTTTTCTTCCTAGCGAAGAAAAGGACATTTTTTTTGGGGGGAGGGAGCCGTTCGCTTATTTCTTGCTTGGGCTCATTTTGTAGATTTTAAAGGGGATATACTGCGCAGCAGGATAATTGAGCTGCGTGGTGGTAAAGTAGATATTGCCCTCCCTGTCATGTGTGAAGCTGTCGGCCCAACGCACCGTATGGGGTAGCTTCGCACGAGTTCCCTTTTTGCTGTCAAGGTCGTAGACCCAGACACCCTCGGCTGAAAGATCACCCATGTAAATTTTGTTACCTATGCGCAACATGCCATCGGTGGGGACGTTATGGGTATTTTCTATGACAATGGCCTGCTCTCGCCCTTGGACGCTCTTATCACGATCGCGCAAGACTGCGGTGGGGATGCGATAGAGTATGTTGCCAGTGAGCGCAGTGACGTAAATCCAATCACGATTTTCTGAGATAGCAATACCATCACTGTGTACAGGACGCGCAAAGGGTTTTGTCGTAGCAAATTTGATTTCCTTGACATTAGCCATCATGGCAGGCACTGTTGCGTCTAGGGCGCGCCATGACTCACCTGTATTGAGGTCGAGCACCACGATACCACCGAGGGAGGAATCCGTGATGTAGGCAAAACCGCGTTTCGTGTCGAAGCGCACATCATTGAGATAGCTTTTCATCGGTGCTACCGAGAAGGGGAAGACGTAGATCTTGGCTATTTTATTAGTCTTGAGGTCAACGCAGAACAGCTTTGCCTCGCGTTCCATCACGCGCTGCGCAGGATCCAGTATCCACAGGCGGTTCTTGTCGTCTATAACGACACTTTGCACGCAGGCAAACTCTTTTTGCGATTCCTCATCTGGGTAGGCAACTGTTTTGCCATTTATGACCTCTGCTACCTTGTAGGGAGAAGGAATAGACCAGGTGGGGAAATTAACAAAAAGGCGGTTTTCCTGAGACATAGCAACGCCAGTCCATTGGTAGGGTGATTCCGCGACACAGGTCAAATCAAAGCTATCTTGCTCTGCAAGAGCAATGCTAGATAAGGAGGATAAAAAAAGGCTATTTAGTATTTTCATGTCAATTTAGTTAAAAAAGGATTAATCATCATCACGATCATCGTCGTCATCGCGGTCATCGTCACTGTCGTCATCGCGATCATCGTCGTCATCGTCGTCATCGTCGTCATCGTCGTCATCGTCGTCAT
>CAZRZE010000090.1:0-7213 GCA_964604535.1 uncultured Akkermansia sp. | reverse complement strand
ACGTGCTCTCCGCTATAGGTGTGACGGGCTTTGTGATGTGGATGGGCTTCCTTGTCCAATCGGGCGCGGCAACAGGGGCTACGGCTCTGGTGAGCCGACTCACTGGGGCAAGACGCTTCGAAGACGCCACCGTGGCAGCCAACCAAGCCGCCATTCTCGGTGCCCTATCAGGTGCGCTGGCTACAACCATGATGCTGGGACTCTCCCCCTTCCTGCTAGGAGATATCCTCAACCTCAGTGACAAGGCATATGAGTTTGCCATGGAGTTCATGAACGTGGCCGCATGGCTAGCGCTTTTCTCTGGTGCGGTTTTTTCCATGAACGCGGCCTTGCGCGGATCTGGAGACACGAAGACTCCTTTCTTTATCATGCTGCTCATAGATGGCTTGGCCATCTTTTTCAGCTATTACCTCGCAGTCACTCTGGGATGGAATGTTGCAGGTCTAGCATGGGGGCTGCTCATCCCCTGGATGATTGGGGCGGTCACGCTCTTTATCATCATGCTCATGCGCCAGAAGAAGGTGCAGCAGCTAACAGGTGACCTGTCCTTAGATGAATATGCGAAGCAGCAGGGCTCTAGCTTTGCCCCGCAGCTTTATTTGAAGCTCTCCTTCCTGCGCCCACAGTGGAGTTACCTGAAGAGAATCATCAACGTAGGTCTCCCCCAAGCCATGGAAATGAGTGGCATCTGGATGATACAATTCTATGGGCTAAAGCTCATCACCTCACTGGGAACAGTGGCCACGGGGGCGCACTCTGTCGCCATACGCGTGGAGTCCATGAGCTTCCTGCCTGGATTCGCCATAGGCATCTCAGCCTCTGCCCTTGTCGGCCAGTACATAGGCAGCGGCAACTCTCGTCTCGCGCTGGAGACCATGAGGCGTTGCGCCCTCTATGCGGTCATCCTGATGGGGACGATGGGCATACTCTTTGCCAGCTTTGCAGAGCCCTTTGTGGGCTTCTTTTCAGGGAACTCTGAAGCCATATTGCAGGAGGCTATCCCACTGATGTATGTTTTCCTCATAGGGGAGCCCATACTGGCCATTGTGATGATTTTCCGTATGAGCTTGCGTGGCGCAGGTGACACACGTCGCGTAATGATGGTGACCTTTGCCTGCATGGGTGTCTTCCGTGTTGGCGTGCTCTCCCTGTGGCACCACTTCTGGCCAGAAAGCATGACCCTCTTGGGTGTGTGGTGCTTGTACATCTTCGACCTCGTCATACAGGCCATCGTACTCTCCCGCTTGGTTTCAGGATTGCGCTGGATGCGCACAAAGGTATAAATAAGCAACGAGCACATGACCACACAGCCCCTCACATTACGCCGCCTAGAGGAAAGCGACATTCCCTTCTTGGATCAATTCTTTGAAAGACTCATCCCCAAGGCCTATCGCGACAACGAAGTCGATGCACGCTGGGATGATGAAATGCTGGATGAGCTAGCCAAGAAAAAAAGCTGCATCCGCGAGGACGCCGCCAGTCAGGGAAAGAATCGCTGTTTTTTGCTTGCCTGCAACCCAGAAGGTCGCATCGTAGGTACAATTAGCTACGGAGAAGCCAATGAGCTCATGAATGAATGCTCAGAAGGCGCAACCGAGGGCATGCTAGAGCTAGCAGGTCTCATGGTAGAACCAGAATACCGCCTCCATGGCACAGCCATGATTCTTTTTGAAGGCATCTTAAAGCTGCTCGACCAAGAAGGCGTGCAGCAAATAGGACTGGACTGTGGTTATAAGCACGCCCAGCGCATGTGGGTCAAAAAACTAGGAGCACCTCATTACTGCTTCGAAAATTACTG
Organism: uncultured Akkermansia sp.; assembly: GCA_964604535.1. Lineage (GTDB taxonomy): Bacteria > Verrucomicrobiota > Verrucomicrobiia > Verrucomicrobiales > Akkermansiaceae > Akkermansia. The sequence goes on along the minus strand of CAZRZE010000090.1, from coordinate 5,415 downwards.
GGACGACAATGGCGGGCATAATATGGTCTGGATTCTCTCCGTTCAGGACACGCTCGCAAGGCTATTTCCATAACCCTCATCATTGGACTTCTTTTCTCGCTTTTCATCAAGAAAGTACATCCTATCTTGATAACTCCCCCATCATCATGCAACAAACACCGCCCTCGCCGCACAGACGAAAGTTCATCCAACAGGCTAGCATATTGACGGGGGCATTTTTTGCATCCTCTCTTGCTAGCGCGGATGAAGAATCAATGCCATCACTGATGCGCACCATGCCCTTTCTGCAAAATCCAACGGATGGAGGCATCACCGTTACATGGTTAACCAATGCACCTGCGTACAGCTATGTTGAATATGGGGAGGATAAGGATAATCTACAAAAAGCCCTCAGCATGGTTGATGGACAAGTCATCGCGGGCAACACCATACATCGCATCAGACTCCATAATATAGAAGCAGGCAAGACCTATTACTACCGAGTCGTATCGCAAGAAATACTTACCAACCAAGCCTACAAAAAGAAGTTTGGACCTGCTGTCATATCAGAGTTTTTTCATTTCTTCATCCCGAGAGAAAAGGACGATTACCGCGCTGTAGTCTTTAACGACCTACATCGTCGCAATAAAACAACGGAACATCTCGTCAAATTACTTGATGGAAAGCCCTACCACCTCGCCCTGTTTAATGGTGACTGCATTGATGATCCGCAGAACGAAGAAGACATTGTTAACTTTTTGGAACACGCCGCACGCGTAGTGGGCAAGGGCTGCATCCCTATGGTTTTCATTAGGGGGAATCATGAAATACGCGGTGCTTACTCCATTTTTCTACGAGACTACATTGAATACTCCACGCCCCAAAGCTACGGGGGCTTCAGCTGGGGCAGCACGCGATACGTCATCCTAGATTGTGGAGAAGACAAGCCTGATGACCATTGGGTTTACTATGGACTCAATGATTTTTCAGGCTTTAGGCGAGAGCAAGTGGACTTTCTGAAAAGAGAGCTCAATTCCAATGCCTTCCTCAATGCCCAAGAGCGCATCCTCATACACCACATCCCCATCTACTTGCCAGAATCAATAATAGACTACAATCCTTGCCATGATTTATGGGCTTCGCTTTTGAAAGACGCGACCTTCTTTGCTAGCATCAACGGCCACACGCATGAATTCGCCTTTTATCCCAAGGGTGAATTACAGGGCAACAACTTCCCCATCATTGTCGGAGGCGGCCCCTCACTGAAAGAGGCTGGACTCGTAATCATTGACAAAAAGCCGAATGCTTTCACCGTCTCCTACATCAACTCAGAAGGCGAGGAAGAAGCCCGCATTAGCTCTGACTCTGTCGCTTCAGAAGATACCTCAGATACCATTGTATTGTAGAGAAGTGCCCTGCCTACTTCCCTTCATGAGGCGGCCATTGACTGCTTGAATGAGACGGATAAGATCTTTAGCCCTATCCAAAGCAACACCCCATTAGCCCTACAACACAAATATCATCAATTGGTTCAACTAACCTTCCACTATGCATATTTCTTAAAAAAAGAATTGCCAAAGCCTAACAATTTTGTTATCATATATCTAGTTCCACAATCACTAGAATGAAACGCATTATCCTTTTATCTATCATAACAACAGCACTAACCAGTGGGCAAACTGCTCCTTCTTCCTACAACCATGGTGATTCAAAAATTCTTGATGCGGATTATTCAGCTTACACCCTAACAACTTCTCCTATTTCTGTCACCATTACTGGAAATGGTGATTCCGTTGTTAATGGCAACTCATTCCAAGGCTTTCAATTCTCTGGGACGAAAACTCAGTTTAATAATGTGAGCATCAACGTTTCTGGTGTTTCCAAGTTCACTAACTTCACTGATAAGCCAGATTCTAACGACAACACACTAGAAGGTGGGGCGGTTTTTGCTCTTGTCAATGGAGGACACCTCACCTTTTCAGGCTACAGTGAGGATAATCGCCTCATTTTTAATGGAAACGAAGCCTCGAGCGATGGCAACAGCTCTGCTGGTAGTGCCATCTGGGTTGAGGGCTCTGGCACAGTGGGTGACATCTATGCAGACTTCACCAACAACAAACTCACACCCAATGCTGTAAATACTGGCAGCCAGTACTCCAGAGGTGGTGCAATTAGTATTAGCAGATGGATTTCAGCACCTACAAATACCCCATTGACTATGGGGAATATATACGGTAATTTTGAAGGCAATCAAGCAGAATATGGAGGAGCTATCTACATTGGGCCCGCTGCTACGGTAGGAGATATAGATGGCAATTTCATCAACAACATTGCTACAGTAAAGCTGGGTCCCAGTGTGACTGGCGGCTCGGGCGGCGGGGCAATACGCCTATATGGAGGAATCGTAGGCGACATCCACGCCGACTTTACAAGCAATATCACTCGTGTCACCTCAGGAACAGCATCGGGTGGTGCTATTGCTATGCATAATAGTGGTTTCAAGCATGAAAACCACGGATTAATCACAGGTGATATGAAAGGCAACATCGCCTTTTCTGAAGCCTCAATAGGTCGCGGTGGAGCACTGAGCCTCACTAAGCAACTTGAGAACACGAAGCTCAGTATTCTTGATGCCGATATCCTTGATAATGTCGCAGCTACGCAAACGTCAAATGATTCAAACGCCAAGGGTGGTGCATTCTATCTAGAAGATTGGACTGATCTCACCATCACTGCGGAGACGCAAAATGTACTCATTTCTGGCAATTACGAAACATGGGATGCAACTTTAACTATCGATGATAACGGTGAAGTTAGCTATACAAGTGGGTCACGCAATTACAACGCCATTTATGCACATGACAGCACTGTTACCTTGCATGCTAAAAACGACAGCATGATCACCCTCAATGACAGTATCAAAGGCAGTGGCTCCAGTACCATCAAGGTTCAAGGTGATTCATCAAAGCAATATGATGTGTCCATCAACGCATCCGTCACAGACACCCATCTCACTGTCGTGTCAGGAGGACTGATATTGGGAAGCGCCCAGCATAGCTATACCGATTCTTCGGGAAATACAACCCAAAACGTAGAAGCAAACTTCATCAACAGCTCCCTCACAGTCAACTCTGAGGCGACGGTTAATACTACAGCCAGTTACTTCGAAGAGGCCACCTATATCACCAACGAGGGCAGGATAGAGTTCACTGGAGGCACATTGCACACTGGCATTAATGACGCATCCAATATGCTGGGTGATTTACACATTCTAGGCAACACCACGTTCGATAAAGCAGTAATCCAAACCACCGCAAAAGAAGCACCCAAGGTCTATGCTGACAAAATCTATATCGACTCAAATCTATCCTTGGCAGCGGCTGTCAGCTGCGATGCGAACACCATTCTCTACAAAGGCGCAAACATGGACGAAATTAATTTGGGAGAGCAAATCATCCTGACTCAAGGAAGCTCTCTCGATTTTGATTTTATCCAGCTCGAAATTGACACAGCAACAATTAACGACTACTTTGACCTCATCGTCAGTGATGGTTTTGGTAACATCACCTTTGATCAAAATTACGATATTTCCTTCTATCTAGGAGGAACATTATTGGGCAAATCTCAATACGTGGTCGAAGAGCTAGAAGATGGGGGCCTTCGCGTGCGCTTTCTCCTCCCAGAGCCCTCTACCGTCACACTGAGTCTCCTCGCCCTCACTGCCCTGTCAGCACGTCGCCGCAGATTGAAGAATTCCTAGACTGTGCCATTGATGTAACGAATGACGCGACAGGGATTTCCCGCTGCCAAGCAGTTAGGCGGAATATTTTTTGTCACCACACTGCCTGCACCTATTACAGAGCCAGCACCTATACTGACACCAGCTATAACAACAACATTGGCACCCAACCAGCAGCCGTCCCCTATTTCTATGGGCAGTGCATAGGTTCGACAAAAATACTCCATGCTATCAGGACCATGGTCAGGCGTGAGACGATCTACCAGCTCAACTGGATGCGTAGACGTATTGAGATGAACATTGGGAGCAATGAGCACATTGTTCCCTATGATAATTTTATTGCAATCTATCAACATGCAATTGTGGTTGATAGACACGTTGTTGCCTATTTCAATATGGCATCCATAGCCACAGACAAAGGGAGTGCCAACAGAGACATTGTGCCCGATACGCCCGAAGAGCTGTTCCAAAATAGCCCTTCTTTTCTCCTTATCGGCATAGGAGAGCGCATTGTATTGCTGGGTGAGATCGGAGGATTTTCTCTTGTATTCTAGAAAAACCTCATCATGGCAATTATACCATTCTCCAGCTATACACTTTTCAAGTTCTGTTTTCATTTTTTACTACTGAATATATTAATACTCTTGTAATAGAGCTGTCAAGTCTATATAATTCCTTACAGTTTCTTCTTAAATGCTAGATGATATTCTAAAGGAAATCCTCGAGGCCGCTTTGCACAAGTGCATATACGACGACAAGGCGCGTCGCAACAAGTCACTCAACAAGGCCAAGGAGGATATGAAGGCATCAGAAAAGAGCGCATGCTATATCGTGTACTCTGTCTGTGGCTTCTGCTACCTCATTCTGCTTCTCATCATCCCCTTCTTGCTCTGGCTACAGGGTATGAGCTTGCTGTATTTTTGGCAATGGGGGTTTTTGCTGCATTTTTTCCTCGTAGAAATTGCCATTTTGCTCGCTCGAGCAGTGAAAAAAAGCCCGCAAAACAGCCTGCGGCAACTGCTTTTTATACGCTACCGCGTTCGACCATTGTGGATGCATATCGCCCGCTGGCTGCCTCTTACTGTATCTCTAAGTATTCTGCTTTATCATCAATTTTTAATTTGACTATCATAACTAATTTTTGATAGATTATGGGTGGATTAATTTTTCACATTTTCACCCATATCTCAAGATGAAACTGCACATTCCCATCGCCTTAAAAAAAGCTCTTCTAACGATACTTGCCCTGAATGCAACAACGCAAGCGGGTCACATGAATGGCATTATAGATTACCAGACCTATCGTAACCTAGGCGAGAATCGTGGTCCTTTTACCCCAGGAGCGACAGATGTTACGGTTTATGACATCAATGGCGATGTGGTAGGGGTCATCCCTGTTGTGCCAGACTTCAGCGCGGTTTCCAATCCGGGCACGGCTGCCTCTCTCGGTGGTGGTCAAAGCTGGCTTGTAGACTGTGAACATAATAATGTAATTAACACTATCCAATGGGGGGTGCGATTGGGTACTTACAACACGCCTGTATTTGAAGAATACCGCAATATCAATCGAGTAGAGGGTAACTACGCGGGATGGTTTGATTTATCTATCTCGCGACTCAGCAAAGTAGTAACTGATGTGGTACACTGGGAAATTGCACGAGACGAGCGCTACACCAGTAATAAGGCATTTTTAGAAG
>CAZRZE010000089.1:0-7344 GCA_964604535.1 uncultured Akkermansia sp. | reverse complement strand
TGGCTGGGAAGCATATACGATCACTGTACCAGTAGAACAGGAGATGGTGAAATGACTAATTTGGCATCCGCTGTGACTGTAGGCACTGTTACGGCATTTGGATTTTCCTTCAACGAAAGCTTGGGGGCTATAGGCTTGGTTGTTATGGCTGCCGTCTGGTTGGTCAAGCACTATCAAGAAGAACTGAGGCGCAAAGGTGACGAAAATCGAGCCCTGCGTGAGTACCTCGATCGATACATGCAAAAAAGTATACAAGGCGATGAACAGGACGATTACTAAACGCCTTCAAGGCATATTGGGCGTGGGGCAAGATGGCATCATTGGCAAGCAAACAATGAGCGCCGCTGCCCGCTATGCAGGCGATGATGCGCCTGCGCTCTGGCCAAGTAAGTCGCAGGTTCGCAGTGGGGAATCAATTTTTGGAGTTGCTGGAAAAGTACCTCTCAAAAGAATAAAGCCGCCTTACACTCTCTACTACGCTGGTAAAGCAGTGCCCGCAATCAGTGTGCATGAGCGCGTGGAGGTAGCGGTGATGACAGCCCTGCAGCGCGTGTTTATGCACTATGGCGCAGCACGAGTGCATGATTTGGGGCTGGATGTATACGACGGTTGTTACAACAATCGCAGCGTGAGGGGAGGCAGTGCGACTAGTATGCACGCGTGGGCAATAGCCCTCGACTTTGGCGCTGCCCACAATGGAAATAGAACAAGGGGTAGCCAAGCCCGCTTTGCTGCTCCTGAGTATGACTTCTGGTGGCTGGCATGGATGAGTGTCGGCGCACGCCCCTTCGGGTTGCATAATGACCGCGACTACATGCACGTGGAGTTTGTACGATGAGGTGGCTTTCTTCGTAAAAAAAGGCTGTATTCAAGCGATTCTCTGATTGATGATACAGTTGTAAAAATGATGTTCCATCAATGTACCCAAAAGTGTACCACTGTGGAAGATGTAACACGATTATTTTTTATGTAAGCAAAAGCCCCTCATTCGGCTATGATTGAGGGGCTTTTATGCTTGCACTACCAGTTGTGGGACTCGAACCCACACTCCGAAGAACTCGATTTTGAGTCGAGCGCGTCTACCAATTCCGCCAAACTGGCAAGTCTGTGGGGGTGATTATACGTAGTGAGGGGAGGATGTCAAGAGTTTTTGTGCTATTGTTTCAAATTAGTCGCTATTGGCCATTTTTTTCATCAGATGCTCATTTTGTGAGTGACTTGGGGGGGCTAATGTGCTAGAGTTCCTTCTACTAATGATGAAGTATCATGCATCCAGCTTATTACTCCTTTTGAGTCTTTCACTTCCTCTCTCCGGAAGTGGACTCCCTGTCGCTCATCTTGTTATGCCAAAGCAAGAAGAAATGGAGCAAGAGATTAACCGCCGACAAGAGGCTGTCCGCTCTGCTATGTTAGAGGTGCAGACGGCCCGACATGCATACAGTGCAGGGCGTTATACCGAGGCAGAGGAATCTTATCGTAAGGCTCTTTCACTCATCCCAAAGGCAGACGCAACCAAGTCACAGGTAAGCTTTATCAAGCACAGTCTTGCAGATGCCCTCGTTGCCAAAGCAATGGACTACCGCAAGGTTGGGCGCCGAGACGAGGCGATCTCCTTCCTCAAAGAGGCGATAGATCTCAACCCCAAAAGTTCACGCGCGAAGTTAGAGTTAGAGATAACTCAAGACCCTATTCAAACCAATCCTGCCCTTGATCCTCAACATGTAGGCAATGTTAATGAGGTGAATCGACTCCTTACTCTCGGTTATAGTTATATGGATTTGGCGAAGTTTGATGAGGCTATCAAGACCTTTGAATCTGTGCTTAAGATTGATCCCTATAATAAGGCTGCACAGCGCGGTATAGCAGAAGCGCATAATCACCGCTCTGAATACTTTGATACTGCGCATGATGAGCTAAGAGCTCGAATGTTAGCGGAGGTAGACGGTGGTTGGTCTGTTGATCTGACCAAGGAAGGCGGTGCTACTTGGGAGGAGCAAACAGGTATTATTCTTCCAGGTAATCAGCAGTCTCTAGCTGATGCGGCTATCCGCGTCAACGATGCTCTTGCATCCATTAATGTTCCTCGCCTTGATCTGGATGAGGTGAGTGTGTCGGAGTTTGTCGATGTGCTCAATGGACAGATTCGCCAAGCCGCTTCCCGCGGTGATCTCGCTGGCGGTAGCTTCAATGTAATCGAAAACTTTGGCTCTGCCGATAGTCCACATTATCAATCACTGGAGAAGCGTACTATCTCTCTCAATCTTTCTAATGTTAATCTGCTGCAGGTGCTTGATATCGCTACTCAGCAATTGGGTATACAGTATCAGTTGCTTCCCGAAGGCGTGGAGCTGACCTACTCTGGTGAAGACTTTGGTCCGCTGCGCACGCGCCAGTACACGGTGCATCCTTCATTCTTCCGCTCTGGTGCATCTAGAGAACAGGAAGAAGAAAGTGAGTTTGGGGACTCCGCTGGTGTGTCAATGCGACGCGTCAGTCCTCAAGATGTTCTTAAGAGCATGGGTGTTGTTTTCCCCGCTGGCGCGAGTGCGCGATACTCCACAGCTACGCAAACGCTGACAGTGGTCAATACCGACTTCAACCTCAGCCGCCTTGGTGAGCTGTTCTCTGCTAATCAGACTACAGATAGGCAGATTTTGCTCAACGTTTATTCAATGAGCGTGAAGGAAGAAAATCTTGAGGAGCTCGGCTTTGACTGGCTGATACAAGGTAGTGTCACTGATTCGCTCTTTGCGGGCGGTGGTGTGCAGGCTGCTAGTTCTATTCTTAGTGGACTTACTGAGGGAGATTCTGTTATCAATGAAACAAACTCTGCTCCCAGTGTAACAACTGGATTGCGCTCTGGTGCGCAGGTGCTCAACACCGCAAGCATTGATAGATTGATTACTGCAGGATCTGCTACAGCCTTTGCTGCACAGGGGCAGTCAAAGAGTCCCACTATTCTCGGCTTTAGAGGTATTTGGTCTGGCGCAGACTTGACCATTCTCATGCGTGGTCTCAGCCAAAAGAAGGGTACCGACATGCTCTCCAATCCACAGGTGCTCTTTTCTGCTGGAGAAGATAGACAAATTCTCTTTGCTAATGTGAGAGAGTTCTTTGTCCCTAGTGAGTACACGGAACCACAATTGCAGAGCAATGATCAAGGTCAAGATCAGTTTGATAATAACGATAACGATGACGATGACGATGATCAGGGTGGTAGCGGTATTGTATCTGCTCCCATTGCGGCGCCTGCGCATCCTTCAGCATTTGAGTTTGTCGGGACGACGGAAGAACAGTTCAACGGTATCGGTGCTACCATGGCCGTACATCGCGCTCAGCTCAGCCCTGCTGGTGACTCCGCGGTTGTTGATTTAACAGTTGTGCTCAATGAGTTCTCTGGCTTCGTGAACTGGGGCAGCCCCATTCTGAGTGCCATTGCTAATGATGATACCATCCAATCTGTACCTATTACAGAAAACCGTATTCTGCAACCCATCTTTGATCGTCAAATGGTTAATACTTCATTGGAGCTTTCAACTGGCGATGTGGTTGTGTTTGCAGCCTTGCATGAGGCGAAGTCCATACAGTTTGAGGATAAGGTGCCTATTTTCGGTGATATTCCTTACATGGGGCGTCTCTTTCGCTCCTCTGGCTCTCGTACAGAAAAACGAGTCTTGCTTTTCTTTGCACAAGTGAGTATCATTGACCCGACAGGATTAGACGCACAGACGGGGAAACGCCCCATCGACGTCATGGGTAACTAATACCCCCTGTTCTTATCAAGGTTCACTCCGCAATGAATACCAACGACAAGTACAAGCAAGAGGAAAAAGCACAAGTTCGCGACATCATCAATAAGCTACATGATGAGCGACCTGGACAGGAGAGTAGCCGCGAGGTCGTTACCCGCGATGATGGCAGCAAGATGGTGCGAGTTGTTCGCAAACGTCGTGTCCTTCTTACCGAAAAGGATAAGCGCCGCCACTCCCGTCGCATCTTCCTCTTAGGCGTATTTGTTCTTTTGGCTAGCTTGGCCGGTTTTATTCTCTATTTTTTATGGAATCTCTACAACCTGAGTAACTCTGATTCTTTAGATAAACTTTCTGAAAAGCTACAGACTGCTTTCGGAGCGGAGCTTGTTGAAATCAATGATATTGAGGTAAAGGGCTTTGAGATGCAGGTCAATAGTGTTACCATACACTTTGCAGAATCTAGTCATTCCCTTATTGACCGTATAGAGCTTACAGGTATCAGTGCAGACTTGCTCAAGTCAGGTGTTCTGCGTGGAGTCTACGCGACTGACTCGATGAAGGTCAATCGTATCAATTTTGTCATGCGTGACGATGCGGATGAGATGCGCATGTCTCTCCCCGATCTGACGGAGATGATAGAGATAGAACGTCTCATTTGCCCAGACTTCAATCTCACCATTGGCGATAGAGCGAGCACATCTCCCCTTTCTATCGTTAAAACAGAGCTTTATGTAACACGTAACAAACAGACGGAGAGATCTTATACCGCAGTGTTGGATAATGGTCGCTTTACCGTACTCAACTGGAAAGAGTTTGATATTGTTGATGCTCGTTTCCGCGTCTCTGATGCTGGTATCAATGAGTTGAATATGGAGCTCACTATACCTAGTAAGAGCACTGTGGCATCTGCCGATGCACAGGATGCGCGTATGAGTATATCAGGTGCCGTGATGAGTGGTGATTCTGTGTACGGGGCTTATAACATGAGCTGCAATGCGATGCCTCTTGATGTTCTCACTGGTTCACGCCTTATTTCCTTCTTCACAGGTACTTTGAAATCAAATATTGTAGAAAGTGAAGGTAACACAGAATCACAGATGAGCTTCAGCCCACAGGGTGGAACTCCTGATAGCCGCGGTGTCTTTTATCTGGAAAATGTGCAATGGAAGGGGCTACCCGCTCTTTCTATCATTCAGAGCCACTTGCCAGCTGATAGACGTGGTAATTACATCACTCTTTCTATACCACGTGCCCAAATAGAGCTTAATGCTACTAGTGAGAAACTCAGTCTTCAGTTTGACGAAGAAGGCATGTCTGAGAAACATCTGATTACCCTCGAGGGCTCACTCCAAATTGATGCTGCTGGTAATATCAATGGAGTTCTCAACTACGGTCTGCCTGCAACCCTCATGAGGGCAGAATACATGGATGGTGTCTGTGACCCCATATTCGAAGAAAAAGGTACACTCGCGTGGCTTAACACGACAGTTACAGGATCAGCGCGTGCTCCTCAGGACAATGCCGCTGCGCTAGAATCATCCAAGAGCGAAGAGCGCGCTGCACGCGCAGATCAGCGTCGTTCCTTAGACACCTCTGTTGAGAGATTGAGCGAACGCTATCAAAATGCGAATGCTACCGGTGGCGCACCTACACCTGCTTCTCCTACACAGGGAGTGCTTGCACCAACTCCGACAGCTCCTGCTCCATCAGTCGTTGCTCCTGCGCCCACCGTACCATCGGTTAACACCCCAGCACCAGCTCCTGCATTACCAACACCTGCGTTACCAGCAGATGGCAGAGTGCCTCAGCTCGAAAACGGAAAGACTGTGCTGCCCCCAGCTCAGAATCTCAAGCCACTGCCACAACCAGTGCGTACAGAAGGTTCCTCTTCCACACTCTTCTAATGAGTCGATCTCAGCATACGGACTTGCGCCAAGCGCGCTACACCAAGATTTTGGGATGGATGCTATGGCTTTTCATTCGACTTCTTTCAGCGACATTGCGCTTTCGCATCCACTATGCGTCAGAGGAGGAAAGAGAAAATGCGGGCAAGCAGCAGCGCATTTTCACCCTCTGGCATAATAGAACCCTCACACCTTGCTACGCCTACCGTTACCTCATCAAACCGCGCCCCAGCGTGCCCATGTGCATGATAACCAGCGCGAGTAAAGATGGGGCACTTCTCACCCGCGTGGCAGAGCTCTTTGGCATGCGCACGCTGAGAGGATCACGCAACAGACGTGCTGTAGCTGTGTTTATAGGCATGTGCAAGGAAGTGAAGCGCGGTGCGAGCATGTGTATCGCCCCAGATGGCCCCAAAGGCCCTCTCTACGGTATGACCGCTGGTTGCGTGCGCCTAGCCTCTGTCACAGGTGTACCTCTAGTGGGACTTTCCATGAACTTCAGCTCCTACTGGCGCATCAAAAAGGCTTGGGACAAATTCATTATTCCTAAACCCTTTTCGCGTGTAGACATCTACTGGAGCGCCCCCATACATGTCCCCAAGGACATCAGCGAAGAAGAGCACCAAGCCTACGAACAGCAAGTAGCCGACGCCATCAGCATAGGCTCCCCAGACTTTCAACCCAAAACACCTGAATAACACAACAACACGAGAACATGAGTAACATTATTGACGGAAAAGAAACCTCAGCATCAATAAAAGCAAAACTACAAGAAGAAATCGCAGAACTCTGCGCACAGGGACACCAACCAGGTCTAGCAGTTGTCCTCGTTGGTAATGACCCCGCCTCCGAGGTCTATGTTGCCTCCAAGGTGAAGACCTGCGCTGAACTTGGCATGCACTCACGCAAATACGCGCTAGCTGCTGACACCAGCCAAGAAGAGCTCATCGCCCTCATCAAAGAACTCAATGCCGATGACAAAATCCACGGCATACTCGTTCAGAGCCCTCCACCCAGTCATATTGACGAAGAAGCAGTCATCGACGCCATTGCGCCAGAAAAAGACGTGGACGGCTTCCACCCCCTTAACGTAGCCAAGCTCGCGCTTGAAGTCAAAGACGGCTTCGTCCCCTGCACGCCAATGGGCTGCATGGAGCTACTCAAGGCCTATGGCATCAGCACAGAAGGTAAACATGCTGTCGTGATCGGACGCAGCCATATCGTAGGCAAGCCCATGGCACATCTCCTGATGAGCAAAGACGCTAATGCTACTGTCACTGTTGCCCACTCTCGCACAAAAGACTTGCCAGCACTTTGCCGCACAGCGGACATCATCGTGGCTGCCGTTGGACGTGCAGAAATGGTTACAGCAGATTATGTCAAAGATGGTGCAGTCATCATCGACGTGGGTATCAACCGCATCGATGCTCCTGACAGACCACGTGGTTATCGCATTGTCGGTGACGTAGACTTTGCCTCAGTGAAGGAAAAGTGCTCATACATCACCCCCGTACCAGGTGGAGTTGGACCTATGACCATTGCCATGCTCATGGCAAATACAGTCAGAGCCTGCCGCCAGCAGATGAGCAAGGAGGCTTAGTCCTCTTCATTCTCTGCGAAGAGCAGAGTCGCTTTCCAACCGTCACGCGGCACGAATGTATTTTCAAAGTGTCGCGTGGCTTGGTCTA
>CAZRZE010000088.1:0-7422 GCA_964604535.1 uncultured Akkermansia sp. | reverse complement strand
CGCTCACCGTGCTGGGTATTGTTATTGGTATTGCTGCCGTTGTTGCCATCTCCGAGATTGGAGCAGGCGCTAACAAGAAAGTGGCAGAGCAGGTTGCCTCACTCGGCGCGGGCAAAGTCATGATTTGGGGCGCATCTACGCGCACTGCTGGTGTCAGCAGCGGACGTGGTGGACGCCCTGCAATGAAGCCCGCTGATGCCGAAGCCCTGATGGAGCACAACGCGGATCAAATCAACTTTGCCACACCTGTTGTACGCAGTAGCGGTCAGGCCATCGTTGACGGCAAGAACTGGAGCCCCAACAGCATCACTGGCGGTAATGAACACTACCTTGCCATTGATAACTGGGAGGTAGAATCAGGCCGTGGCTTTGACAAGGAAATGGTCGATGCATCGGCACGCGTCTGCCTCATCGGTCAGACCATTGTCACTGAGCTCTTCGGAGATAGCGACCCCATAGGCAGAGACATTCGTATACGCAATGTGCTCTTTACCGTCATCGGTACACTCAAAGAAAAGGGCGCAGGTCACAACGGTCAAGACCAAGATGACGTGATTATCATGCCATGGACCAGCTTGCGCATGCGTTTGCAAGGTTCTCCTAGCGTTGCTTCGATGTCAGCGGTTACAGCAAAGGCTAACAATAACGTGAGTGTGCGCAATACATTCGCCTCTGGCAGTGTGAACTTTTATCCCGGTACGGATTTACAACCCTTCAGCAATGCGCCCCACCCCATGCGCACCAAGACGGTTGACTTTCTGATGATTCAGGCAAAGGACAAGGAAAACGCCGAAACTGCCATGGATGCGATGACTCCCATCCTACGCCGAGAACATGGACTCAAAACGGGTCAGCTAGACGACTTTGAAATGCGCGACAGCGCGCAGTTCTCCAACGCCCTCACAGAGATGACTGGTGCTATCAGCACCCTGCTCCTCATTGTAGCGATGATTTCTCTGATTGTCGGTGGTGTTGGTATCATGAACATCATGATGGTATCTGTCACAGAGCGCACACGCGAAATTGGTCTCCGTATGGCCGTGGGTGCGCGCCCCCGTGACATCATGTACCAATTCCTCTTAGAAGCAGTGCTTCTTTGTATCGTAGGTGGGATCATAGGCATAGGCATAGGACGACTGACCTCTGTGATTGTCAGTGCAAAGTTTGGCTGGAATACCTCTATCTCCGTAGATGCCATCATCCTTGCTGTCTCTGTCTCCGCCATCATTGGACTTGTATTTGGTTGGTACCCCGCGTGGAAAGCCTCCCGCATGGACCCCATCGACGCCCTGCGTCACGAATAATTTTATAACTTCTTCCCCTTTTTATATGACATGAAATATTCTTCAGCTAAACTAAGCTTTATCCTGCTAGCGCTATCACTCAGCAGCTGCATGATGGGACCTGACTTCGAAGGCGCAACTGCTCCCGAGCTCCCCGCAACATGGGTGAATGCCATGCCTCCTGCCACCAAGGAAGGCGACCTCGCCCAATGGTGGAATCAGTTCTCTGATAGCCAGCTCAACCAATTACTGGCCCCAGGCTTTGCTGCCAACCCTGACATGATACAAGCCGCGTTGAGCATCGCACAGGCAGAAGCCTCCCTTCGCTCCACGCGCTCGGGACTCTTCCCCAGTCTGTCAGGCAGTGCTGGTGCAAGCAATAGCGGCAACTACGACACATCCACCTCCCACGGTAGATGGACAGGCAGCCTATCTGCCTCTTGGTCACCCGATGTTTGGGGCATGACACGCCGCGAAATAGAGGCAAGCATGGCCTCACTGGGCTCTACAAAGGCCTCAGCAGATGCCACGCGTACCGCTCTAGCCTCTCAGATAGCGACTACCTACTTCCAGTGGATTACAGCCAAGGAAAACTTGCGCATCGCGCGTGAGCAGCTGGAGTATCAGGAAAAGACATTCCGCGTCGTGCAACAACGCCTCAGCGTTGGGATGAGTGCCGCTCTCGACTTGGAAGAATCCAAGGCAACTATCGCCTCCACGCGCTCTTCTATACCACGCTACGAGGCCAACATTCGCAGCTTTGAGAACACCCTAGCCCAGCTTCTTGGTACAACGGTGAATAATATTTCCCTCAAGATGCCACGTGCTTCGGTGTACAACAAGATTCCTCGCGTGCCCACCAATCTGCCATCTGACCTCCTGCGCCGCCGACCTGACATCATCCGCGCAGAGCATCAGCTGCATCAAGCCACCGCACGCGTTGGCATATCCGTAGCCAACCTCTTCCCACGCATTTCTCTGACAGGCAGTACATCAAGCAATGCAGGGACTGACTTTGCCAACTTCTGGGGCAACTCAGCATGGAGCCTCGGCTCTAGCGTCAGTCAGACACTGCTCAACCGCACCGCGCTCAATGCAGCTGTTGACATTGCCGAGCTGGAAAATGAATCCTCCATGCAAAACTACAGAAAAGTGGTTCTTGCCGCCTTTGCAGAAGTTGAGTCAAGCCTCATTACCTACGCGCAGTTGACACGTCAGTTACCAGAGCTAGTGAAGGTCAACGAAGCCAACAAAAAGTCAGCAGAATACTCCCTGCGTCTCTATGAGCTGGGTCAGACAGACTTCCTCAACGTAGCCTCTGCGGAGCGCGCTTGGTTGTCCAGCGAGCTCACCCTCATCACCACGCGCCAGTCCATCCGTCAGGAACTAGCGCGCCTCTGCACCGCCATGGGCGGCGGCTATGAGGTGAAGAAGTGATTTAATCTCCCCGAACGCAAGCGCAGGTCTAAGGCGTAAATCTCATCATGCGCTCCGCTAACCCCTGCTTATCAAAATCAATAATACTCTTCGTGCCCATGTCCTCGCCGACGCGCGCTGCCACGGGGGCAGCGCACTGCAGGGCAGAAAGCAATTGATCTGACTGAGGCTGGCTCATGTCCAGCTTTTTCTCGGCTATGTAGGCAGCCAAAGCACCTAGATAGCAGTCGCCAGCCCCTGTGGGGTCAATGGCATTTTCTAGCTGCCAAGCGGGGCAAGTGATGACCTGTTCCACACCTGCTGCGTCATTGTAGACGAGGACAGAACCCTTGCTGCCCAATTTGATAATAGCATAGCGAGGACCAGCTGCAAGGATGGCACGAGCAGCCTCCACGCTATCGCTAGTGCCTGCGAAGTACTCTGCCTCCTCCTCATTCATCAAGGCTAAATCCACCTTGGAGAGCAACTCCTTCACCTCCTCGGGATTGATGGTGAGCCAGAGCTTCATGGTATCCAGCATGATAAAGCCAGCGCCTCGGCACTGCTCAATCAAGCGCAATTGATGATGGGGATTCGCGTTGCAAATAACAGCTATGGCTGGTTGTTGCAAGGACTCGGGGAGCTCTAGCTTCCACTCTACTTCCACACCCAATACGGTCTCCACTGTCTCGCGTATATTAATGTCGTCTTCATAGCGACCTGTCCATGCGAAGCTGCGACCATCGAGCACATCCACATGCTGCATGCTCACCTCATTGCTTTCTAGTGTGTGGCGAAAGTCCGCAGGAAAGTCTGTACCCACAACGCCGATAAGCTTTGCCTTGTCGGTGATGAATCGAGCCGCCAGCGCAGCAAAAGAACCAGAACCGCCCAAGACGGAATCAGCAATACCAGTAGGTGCAATGA
Organism: uncultured Akkermansia sp.; assembly: GCA_964604535.1. Taxonomy (GTDB): domain Bacteria; phylum Verrucomicrobiota; class Verrucomicrobiia; order Verrucomicrobiales; family Akkermansiaceae; genus Akkermansia. Next base: position 3,796 of record CAZRZE010000088.1, on the reverse strand, counting down.
GGGTGTCAATGGCTATTGTGCCATAGATGAGTAAATGATCTTTGTTCATGATGAATGGAGTATGTTTAAAAATTCTTCTTCGTTAATAATGGGGATGGAAAGTTGTTCTGCCTTCTTGCGCTTGCTACCACCGCCCTCACCTGCTAGCAAATAACTAGTCTTGGAGGTCACGCTGCCGCTAACCTTGCCACCAGCCTTGGTGACCATGCGGGCAAACTCCGGACGCGGTTGAGAAAGGCTGCCTGTGATGACAAAGCTAAGGCCTGCCAGCGCACCAGAGGCAGCGGAGCTCGCCTTGTCCTCCACATAGTTATCAGACTGGGGATTGATGCCCAGCTCTGACAGACGTTCTCGCAGCATCTGACCAGCCTCGGAGTCAAAGTAGCGGCATAGCTCCGCGCTGACCACAGGGCCCAGCTCATTGCGTAGCCCCATTTTGCTCTTTTCCGTACTACCTACGGGCTTGCACTCTAGGTAGCCACGTTGCTGCCATGGGGTAGAAAGCTGTAGCATCTCTTCTCGGAGGGCTGTCCCATCCTCATAGCGCGTGCGGGTGGGCAGGGCGTTGTACTGCTCTACCAGAGTAGATAGACGCTGGTAGTCATGCAGGTAATCAGACCGCATCAGACTGCTAAAGTCGGGGTGCAGACTGGCTATGTCGCGTGCCGTGGTCACCCCCACCTGCGGCAGACCCAAGGCAATAATCCAGCGGCTGAGGGGCAGAGACTTTGCCGTCTCTAGGGCTGCGAGTGCCTTGGTCGCATTCTTTTCTCCCCAGCGTCGAGGGGCATCCTCTGTGCCTAGATTGAGAGAAGCGATATCCTCTATTCGTAAATCAAATAAATCTAGCGGACTGTGTATCATTTCCTGCCTGACCAGTGATTCCACAACACTCTGTGCCATGCTTTCAATATCCAGTGCCTCACGGCGGCAAAAGTACACACTGCGCATCACCGCCTGTGCTGGGCAGGTCAAATTAGTGCAACGCCATGCAATCTGCCCCTCGGTTTGACTGATAGGCGCATGGCAACTGGGGCACTGTCCCTCTAGGGCATCATACAGGGAATAAGGCTGTGTTTCAGCAGGTCGCTTTTCGCTGATAACACGAACAACAGAGGGGATGATTTCCCCTGCCTTTTCAATGAGAACAGTATCGTGCAGGCGTATGTCCTTGCGCGTGATTTCATCCTGATTGTGCAGGGTCGCGCGGGACACGGTGCTGCCAGAAATGAGAACAGGCTGCAACTCTGCCACAGGTGTTAGCACCCCAGTGCGTCCCACCTGAATGGTAATGTCCATGAGCAGAGTTTCCTTCTGCTCTGGCAAAAACTTGTAAGCAGCCGCCCAACGAGGAGCGCGGGCGGTAATCCCCAATTCCTCGCGCAGGGCGAGGTCATCTAGCTTGATAACAGCACCATCCGTGCCGTAGCCCAGCTCATGCCTCAGTTGGCTGATGCGCGATACCGCCTCTTGCAGCTCCGCGAGATTGTGGGTGAAGGTGATGGGCTGATTGCTGGGAATGCCCATTTTCTCTAAAAGCTGGTGAAAATCTGCGCTGCTCTCCATTTCCTCACCCTCATAAACACCCAATCCATGACCGATGAAGTCGAGGTGACGCTTTGCCACCTCTTTGCTGTCCAGTAGCTTTAAGCTACCAGCAGCCGCATTGCGAGGGTTGGCAAAGGCGGGCTGCCCTTCTTCCTCTCGCTGGCTGTTCATGCGCTCGAAGTCTGCCCATCTGATGAATACCTCTCCCCTCACTTCCAGCCGTGCTGGTGCGCCAGCAGGCAGTTTTTGGGGGATGCTGGCAATGGTGCGTATATTCTCGGTGATGTCATCGCCCTGCTTGCCATCGCCACGTGTGGCAGCGTAACGCAGAACGCCCTTTTCATACATAAGCGTGACAGCACAGCCGTCTATTTTTGGCTCTACGGTGCAAAGCGGCTCAGTGCCGACATTCTTGCAGAGACGTTGGTAGAAGTCCAGCAACTCCGCATCGCTGACACCCTCTCCCTCCTTCTGCTCAAAGATGTCATCTATGCTCATCATCGCCTGTTCATGCGTGATGCGCGAAAAGCCCTCGCTGAGGTCATCACCCACGCGCTGAGTGGGTGAATCGGATCGCAGCAAGGCGGGAAAATCATGCTCTATCTGCTCCAACTCGCGGTAGAGGGTATCATACTCTGCATCGCTTATTTCTGGCGCAGCCTGTGCGTAGTAAAGCTCATTGTGATGGCGGAGCTGTGTGATGAGCTCCTCGTAGCGTTTTTTAGTATTCTCCTCTGTTAGCGCGAATAAATCCATAATCTTAGGCAGATAGGAAAGTAAAAAGACCTGTACGATGGCGCACTTGTTGTAGGCTGCCAGTAGGACTCAGCTGGGAGAGCAGCTCCACAGCACGCTCCCAGTCGCGAGAAAGTTGACTAGGCATATGCGCGTCAGAATTAACCGCAATAGGAATGCGGCGGCGCAGCAGCTCTGAGAGCATCTCCTCACTGGGATACTGCTGGGCACAGGGCTTATGCCAACCCGCGACATTGAGCTCTACTATGCTATCACCCTCTTGCAGGGCATTGAGCACAGGCTCATAGTAGGACATGAGACTGCCCTCCTTGGGGTAGTTACCCCATATTTTCATGATGTCAATATGACCATACATATCAAAAAGACCACTGCGCACCATGGCCAGAGCATTCTCCCAGTAGCGATCCCAATCCTGCTGCACCTGATTTGGTCTGTTGCCAAAAACGGGGTCATCCAAGGCAGATTCAGTAGAAAGGTAGTGAATAGAGCCTATGAGGTAATCCCAATCATAGCGTGCGCGAAGCTCGCTTATCCAGTCCTCCATACCAGCAATCCAATCGCATTCCATGCCCACGCGTATGCGCAAATCTGACCCCTTTGCAGCGGCGCGAGCACGCTCCACCCAGTCCCAGTAGAGAGGCAATTGCTCTTCGCGCATGCGCCACTCATCAAAGGGCTCCATGCGCTTGGGCATGGGGGCATGGTCGGCTATGCCGTACTCAGTCAATCCCAGCTCCAATGCGCGTTCAACAAAGGCTTCGGGCTCGCCCTCTGCGTGGAGGCAAAGTGGAGTGTGGGTGTGATAATCGCTGCGCCTAAAAGTCATGTCATAAGCATAGCACAAACGCCCCCCAGAGACAAGCCCCGTCACTGTCTGCCTGCACCCTTTCTGCTATCCTATAATCCACAATTCTCCCTTTTTTATTGCCATAGGCGGGTAAAGGGTGTATCGTAGGTGGCATGCAACTCAATGAACAAGTTCTCAGTGAGAAGGGACTCTCCCTTCTCCCCGCGCCAGCACCTGTTGGCTCTTATCTGCAATGCATACGCACAGGCAATTACCTACACCTCTCAGGTGGTGTTGCTATCAATGGCGAAGAAGCCATCTATGGCAAACTGGGTGATGACATCAGCATAGAGCAAGGTCAACGTGCTGCGGCTCTCTGCATCATGAACCGTCTTGCTGTCATCAAGCAGGAGCTGGGTAGCTTTGAGCCCATCAAGCGCATTGTCGCCATCAATGGCTTTGTCAACTGCACGCCTGACTTCATCGACCAAGCCAAGGTGCTCAACGGTGCTTCTGAGCTACTGGTAGAGCTCTTTGGTCCAGAGGCAGCGCACTCCCGCTCTGCAGTAGGTGTCATCAGCCTGCCTCTAGGCGTGGCTGTAGAAATCAACATGATACTGGAAATCGAGGCTTAATCGCCTGCAAAACATCACAAGGCAATGGCGACTATCGTCCTCGGTATCACTGGCTCTATAGCCGCCTACA
>CAZRZE010000087.1:0-7529 GCA_964604535.1 uncultured Akkermansia sp. | reverse complement strand
TCCAGCAGTTGAAGAGCACCATCCAAATTGCTATTGAAGCACGCATCAAGGAAAAAGCATTCACAAAGAATAATGAGGCTTCTGTCACCCTTGTTCTCCCCGAAGGAGAGCAGGAAACAGTACTTGATTTGCTCAATGACGCAGACTTCGCGAAGGAGTTCTTCATTGTTTCAGAGCTCAAGATCAACAATGGCGCAGACCTATTCGCCATCGTAGAGAAGACACAATTCCCCATGTGCCCCCGCTGCCGCCGCTATGAACCAGCCGTCAATGCTGAATGTCTTTGCGCGCGCTGCGCTGCCATCATGCAGGGCTAAAATATAAACCCATACCACAATACCTATCTCATGAGGACAAATAATCCACCCGTCATTGGCATCCATATGGATGGTAATAGCATTGACTTTGCTGTCATTCACAATGACACTGTGGTAATGCGTGCTGATGCAATGGTCACATCCGACTTTCCCACACCGGATACGGCCATTGCAGAGATAGGTAAGAGGATATTAGAGCTCAAAGAAATATTCCCCTCTGTCAAGGCTGTGGGGATGGGTCTCACTGGTTTTGCTGACTATGAAGAAGGTACTGTTCACTCCCTGAGTGCTGTACCCGGTTGGCATGACATCCCCATTCGCCGCATCCTGACAGAGATTTCTGGGCTACCTGCCACCATTGACAATGACGCCAACTGCTTTGCCTATGCGGAGTGGAAAATGGGCGCAGGTCGCGGGATGGACAACCTAGTCTGCCTCTCCTTGGGCTTGGGCATTGGTTCAGGCATTATTGCTAATGGTCAATTCTTGCGCGGTCACATGGGTGTCGCGGGAGAAATCGGACAAAGCAGCGTTGATTACCAAGGACGCATTGGTCACTACGGCAATAGAGGTGCTATAGAAAACTACATAGGCACAGCCACCCTAGCACGCGATGCTAGCATGGCCTATGCTGCTGCTGGCATCTACCACCCAGAGGAAGAGTGTACGGTAGAGCTATTAGCAAACTACGCCTGTGACGCTTGCCCTGTTGCAACGCGCATATGGGATGAGGCAGCAAAGATGCTGGCATCCTGCCTCACCAACTGCTGTTACATCCTCAACCCAGAGGCCATCATCATAGGCGGTACCTTGGCACGCGCAGGTGACTCCCTCATCATCCCGTTGAAACGCGCCCTGCGCAGCCAGCTCTTTGATACTTACTTTGAAGCCTTGGAGGTTCTACCTGCTAGCTTTGGAGATGAGGCTGGCATCATAGGCGCAGGACGACTGGCACTGGACACCCTGCGCAGCTTGGAGCGTGAGTAAAGAAGCATCAGCAAAGGGAGAAGCACGCCTCTGCGCCAGCCTACAGCTGGGAGAGCAAGAGGCGGCAGAGTTTTTGCACGCCCTCCATGCTGGTCAATGCTCACGTCAGGCATTGGTCTTGACAGAGCACGCCCCTGCGGACTACAAACCACCCTTTGCCTGCGCAGAAGGAGAGGAGTACAACTGGCTGCCTCCGCGCTGCTTTGTCCCCCTTGACCCAGAGCTGCGCCCTGCCCTTTTGGATGACTATGCGCGGGGCTACTACTACCTCTTGGATCTTTCTTCCTGCTGGGAAAGCGTTGCTCTGAATCTAGTCCCCCCACCAGCTAACAGTCTTGATGTCTGTGCCGCACCGGGTGGCAAGAGCATGCTGACACTGGGACGCTATGGTCTCCTCCCACAACATGTGTGCAATGAAGTACATGCTGGTAGGCGTGGTATTTTAAGAGAAAATCTACAGCGCGCAGGCTATGAGTCACTGCGCGTGACGGGGCTACGCCCCGATCAGTGGGGAAAGAGCGGCGAAAGCTTTGAGCTGCTCCTAGTCGATGCCCCATGCAGCGGTCAATCCCTTCTAGCCAAGGGCATCAAGAACACAGGCTGCTTGGGTAGCTCCATGGTCAATGGCAATGCCAAGCGACAAAAGGGCATTCTACTCTCCCTGCTTCCCTGCCTCCAAGAAGGAGGACACCTGCTCTACACCACCTGCACCTACACCCCAGAAGAAAACGAAAAGGTCATGACCTACCTGCTCAAACGCCATCCAGAACTGCGCGCCCTTGACATCCCTGCCCTTGCGCCTTTCCGTTCCCAGCTCAGCAGCTTTCCCAGTTACCGCCTCATGCCCAGCCATGGCTTCGGCGCAGGTGGTTTTACCTGCCTTTTGCAAAAAAACTCATCATCTCTTTAAAACCATGAAACAAGAAGAATTTTTCTCTATAGAATCCCTGAAATCCATTATCGAAAAACATCAAGTCCAACAGGCCTTGATATTCACAGGCAAGAGAACATTTGCTCTCTACAAGGATTTGGTGCTGCCTCACCTGCCATGTGATTTTGATAAATGCGATACCTTCGACGCTAACCCCAAAAAAGATCAAGCGGATGAAGCAATTGCAAAATACAATCCTGACAAGTATCAAATCATCATTGCAATAGGTGGTGGTAGCGCCATTGATTTTGCCAAACTATACAAGTACTTCACCCAGTCATCTCTGCCACTCGTTGCCATCCCAACAACGGCAGGAACGGGTAGTGAGGTCACACAATTTGCAGTCTATTACGAAGAAGGTGAAAAGCAAGCATTAGATGACTCATGTGTCCTACCCACCTATTCCATCCTAGATGCAAAATTCCTATGGCACGCCCCCACTTACCTCAAGGCATGCAGTGGCATTGACGCATACTGCCAAGCTATAGAAAGCTATTGGGCTGTTGGAGCCACAGATGAAAGCAAGCAGTACGCCAAGCAATCTATTCTACTGGCAAAGGAGCATATTGAGGACTTCGTTCTTTCCCAGAACGAAGCATCCTGTCAAGGGATGGCTCTCTCCTCCAACTGGGCTGGCAAGGCTATCAATATTTCTCGCACCACTGCAGCGCATGCTCTATCATACAAATTCACCTCAATGTATGGAATACCACATGGTCATGCTGTTGCCCTGTCCATGGCTGATCTCTTTGAAGCCAATCTGCACTGCGATGATGAAAGTTGCCAAGATGAGCGTGGCGCTGACTATGTCAGAAACTGCATGCAAGAGCTGCTCGACATGCTAGACATTTCCGATTTCAGAGCTTATTGGCTCACACTTATGAAGAACATTCAGCTCTCTGTCGATTTCAACGATTTCGGCATTGAGGATAAGGATTATCTCATTAGCAGTGTCGATCAAAACAGACTCAAAAACAATCCAAAGATACTCACAAAGGATTTACCTAACTTCTGGAAGGAATAAGTCACAAAAAAGCTCTGGGATTAACCAGAGCTTTTTTCTTAGGAACATTTATTGAGCCTATTAGATAACGTCTTTATTGTTGATACCGCTGTAGAGCTTTTCAACAATTTGAGCGAAATGCTTCTTTTCGTCTTCTTCAAGTTCTTGAAGGATGTTTTTGAAATCCTTGGTCAACTTGGTTGAGAGTTCGGAAAAGACGGATTTGCCTGCGTCGGTCAAGCGGATATGCACCGCGCGACGGTCAGCTGGATTGGGGCGACGCTCGAAGTAACCTCTAACAACCATTGTATCTACAAGAATGGAAGTAGCGGGCACTGTCATCTGGAGACCTGTAGAAAGTGTTTTAAGGGAAACGCCTTCAGGAGTCTTGTCGGTCAGGAGCTTGAGGAGACGAATCGCACTGCTCTGACGGACAGTGAGTTTAGTAGCCTTCTGCTTAGTATTGCTTTTCACGCTGCTATCCTTCACGCTTTTGCGTCGGAGCGCATCAACGATGAACAGTAGCTTATTCAATAAATGGGTGTTGGGGGATGTTGTCAATGACATGACCTCATTGTAATAAATAATTTATTTATGTCAAGCGATAACTTTTATCAATTTTCTCAATTCTCTCATTTTCAATAATTAAAAAATTAAAAAAATGTTAGAATAGCATTTTTAAGCACGAGAATTTTGTTATTTTTATAATATCCTACTTTTTAAATGTAGTTTCAAAGACATCGCCCTCTTTCAATTTTTCACGTATATCACTGAGGTGCAGCTCCAAAGAATTTACAGATATAATTACTTCCCATACGGAAACAATCAAAGAACCCAATAAACATAATAAAGCAAAACCAAAAAGACAAATTGATGTTGTATCAAGCCCAATATATATCAAAAACATAGCTAATACACAACTAATTAGACTAGCAAGCCCCAAAAGCTGCATGGCACGCACAAGGTGCAATCGTTTATAGAGATTTTTTAATTGTCTCAAATAAGTGTGACAAGCAGGGCAAGTTTCGAGTTGTGTTTTAAGAGAACGCACAAGAGCAGCATAGGCTAAGAAGCGATTAGTGAAGGCTAGAAGAATCAAAGAAATAGCCGAAAAAATCAAAGCAGGTGTGGTGATATCGTAAATCATTGCAAAATGTGTATGCAGCATAACATAGGCATCTCAAAAATTCAAATGATACGCACGTCATCATGCGCCGTTTTAGTGTATTTTGTCAATAGGACGCACATGCGTTTGACCTTTGCTTCAATTTATACTATAGTATGAGCGCAACAATACATATTATGAGAACAGCCACGTCAAAACGCACCACAGGAGAAACCGACATCGCCTTGGAAATTAACTTGGATGGCACAGGCTGTGCCGCCATTGCAACAGGTCACCCCTTCTTTGACCACATGCTGCATCTCTTTGCACGTCATAGCCTGATGGATGTCACATTAAATGTACAGGGTGACTTAGAAGTCGATGCCCACCACACCATAGAGGACACAGCCATTGTCCTAGGTGAGACCATGGCACGTGCCCTAGGTGACAAGAGAGGCATCAACCGCTACGGTCATGCCTACCTGCCCATGGATGAGACCCTTTGCCGTGTTGTCGTTGACCTCTCCAACAGACCCTACTTGGAGTTCCGCGTTGATTCCAGCCTACCGGGTGCCCCCAACATGCCCATGAGCCTCGTGGAGGAATTCTGCCGTGGACTGATGAACAACCTGCGCTGCAACCTGCATATAGAGGTATTCTACGGTCGCGATGGTCACCACATCATTGAAGCTATTTTCAAGGGCATGGCCCGCGCTCTGCGCATCGCCATGGAGCAGGATGTGCGTCAAGCTGGTATGATACCCTCAACGAAAGGTGTGCTCTAAGATGAAGCTGGGCATCATTGACTACGGCGCGGGCAACTTGCAAAGCGTTCTCAATACCTTTTTGGCAGCTGGACAGGTAGCTGAACTCATACGCAGCCCCGAGGACTTGGAGGGCATCACTCATCTCGTCCTACCGGGTGTGGGTGCTTTTGGTGACTGTGGGCGTGCTCTCAGAGAGCAAGGGCTCGATAACTCCATCAGAGAATGGATAGCACAGGACAGACCCTTTCTCGGCATCTGTGTGGGCTACCAGATTCTTTTTGAATCAGGTGAGGAAAGCCCCGGTGAAGCGGGTCTAGGCATTTTTGCAGGGCATGTGAAGCGTTTTTCTAGCACAGAGCTAAAAGTCCCGCACATGGGTTGGAACAGTCTTCAACTTTCAGACGAAAGCGACCCCATATGGGAAGGCATAGGGCAAGGGGGCTTTCTCTACTTCGTTCACTCCTTCTTCCCTGTACCAGAAGACAGCTCCCTAGTGAGTGCGAGAACAGAGTACGGAGAAACCTTCGCCGCTGCCATAAGGCGTGGACGACTGGTGGCAACGCAGTTCCACCCCGAAAAAAGCCAAAAGCTGGGCATACAGCTACTCAAAAACTTCTTAACTCTCTAATCCAGACAAAAAGACCCTGTGATCAGCATTCTTGATAGATATATTCTGCGCCAGCTAGTCGTGGTAACAGTACTCGGGGTTCTCTCCCTGACTGCTCTGTTGCTACTGGGGCAGATATTCCAAGAATTGCAGAGCCTCTTGGTGGAAAGCGGCGCACCTGCCAGCATCGTGCTGGAGTTTATGGTGCAGGTCATCCCCTTTTCGCTAACCTTTTCTGTCCCTTGGGGATTTTTGACAGCGGTGCTTCTCGTCTACGGTCGTCTGGCTGCGGATAATGAGCTCACCTCCATGCGCATGGCTGGATTGAGCCTCTGGAGGCTCAGCATGCCCGCCATTGTGCTAGGTCTAGCCTTTTCTGCGCTCTGCTATTATATCAATATAGAGGTAGCCCCACGCGGCAAGCAGGCCATGAGTGACCTAGTCATCAAGGCCGCGCACACTGACCCCAAAAAACTACTCAGCGCAAACCAAACAGCCATCAAGATAGGAGACGGGCGACTCTACTTAGAAAAACGCGTAGACGACACCATCTACGGACTCCACGTCTATCCCGATGGCGCAAAGGACATGGGTTTTGCCTCCATGCACGCGCAGCGGGCAGAGATAGGCGACTTTGATCGCGAGACACGACAAATAGAGCTCACCCTCTACGATGTCACCATAGAGCGACGCGATGAGAAGACCTCCGACCTGTCCCTCATCAATAAAATGCCACTCAAAATTGATGTCCCTCTCAATCAACAAAGGCGACTCAAGGACAACAGATTCACCAATGAGGAGATAGCCGAAGCCTTAGCAAATTTCTACGCCATTGAGGATATAGACCTCCCTCTCATGCAAAAGCTGGCAAAGCAAGCAAGCCTGCAAAACAGCTTTCCCGCAGCGGCCAGTCTGTGGAGCACCGCCCTCAATGATGTCACCTACTACAAAAGAGGCATGAGCAAGAAGGTAGAACGCGCCTTTCAAACAGAGCCGACAAAGCGCGCATCCTTTGCGGTTTCTTGTATCATTTTCTCCCTCATAGGTGTCCCCCTTGCCATCACCGCACGCCGCCGCGATACCTCCACGGGCTTTGCTCTGGGCATCTTGGTAGCCGCTCTTTACTTCATGGCATTAGTACTCTGCGAGATTTCTCGCAAATCATCAGGATGGATTCCCTATGTCGTACTCTGGCTACCCAATGTCTTGGGTATCATCTACGCCCTATACCTCCACGCCCGCGCCCGCTACAGAGGATAAAATAGATAGCTTCTAATTTCTCACATTAGCTTAGAGAATTTAGAAATAGAGACCATCGAGCAGCTGGTCGTATGAAAACTTACAGTCTAAATCTAGTTGAGGGATAATATCGTGGAATGTTTTAAGCTTACTGCAAGGGTGAACAGCACGTGCATAAACAAGTGTGGATAAAAGCTCGAAGAGATCGAAGCCGAAAGAGGTAGTAAGTTTAAAGAAGTCAACATACTTCTTGATATCGAGCTTCGTCAAAAGACTTTTGAGAGGGAAATAGCCGAGATGTAGATGTGGAGAATGCTTAGAAATGGTTTTTGTTTTCGCCATCTGCACCTCGTTATTGAGAGCCTCAACGTGAAGTTTGAAGTGAGAGATGGGATCATCTACGCCTTGCGCAAGAAGGGACTCAATAGAGCCCAGTGATTTGAGTGTACGATGAGCAGTGCCTTTTTTGTTCTTGTCGTAGAAGCTTTCGCAGATAGAAAGATAGATTCTGCCCTTACGGGGACCTTGCAAAATTAGCAGCTTTGAATTTTGGCAGCAGTTTGGATGAGAATT
>CAZRZE010000086.1:0-7550 GCA_964604535.1 uncultured Akkermansia sp. | reverse complement strand
GTGTCGTCTCCCCCGAGGAGGCATACATGAAGGCCATCGACAAGTCCCGCTTCCGCAACTTCCTCCCACCAGAATCCGCTGGCATCGCCAACGCTGGAGGTGGTTAAAGAACCATCAAGCATTCAAACAAAAAGCCCAAATCCTCACGATAGGATTTGGGCTTTTTGTTTGATCTTTTTTTTAAAATTTTTTAAAGATACTCAATGACGCGGGAGGCGGGGTAGCGTACCTTCGGGTCATTGGCGTGGGCGTCACTCTCGTCTCTATAACCACAGGCTATGCCAAGAATAGCGTAGTAGGGACCATTCTCCAGTCCGAGGATGCGATCATACTCACTGGGTATCATGCCACCTATCATGCAGCTGTCTATGCGCCATTGGGCTAGTGCGTGGGAGAGGAAACCTGCTGCAAGGTGCACCTGACTTTCTACGTAGCTCTTGAGCTTTTCTGGACTGTCCCAGAAGATGGAGTAACCCATGTAACGCTGCTCTGCAGCGGTTGCCTCTTCCTCGCTGAGGGAGTAGGCTTCCTTTTTGAGGGCAACAAAGTCGGCGATGTCCCATTGTTCTACACAGCGGCGACCGCAAAGCACCACGTAGTGGGAGGCATCTGTCACCTGCGATTGACCAAAGGAGGCCTCACGTAGCTGGGCTCGCAAGGTGGGGGTTTTGATGACAAGGAACTTCCAAAGCTGTAGCCCCAATGAGGAGGGGCTGAGGCGCAGAGTCTCCTCTATGGCTTTCCATTGTTCTTCGGGGATGATGGCACTGGGATCGAACTTTTTAGTTGCATAACGCCAGTTAAGTGATTCGATTGTATTATTCATTGTTTTGTAGTGTTGTTAGAAGAAGTTGACAGGAACAGAACTGTTAGTCTGTATCAAGGAGAAGGAAAAGCCTATGCCTGTTTCCTTTACCCCACCGTTATCGCGAATAAAGACTGTGCCACCCATCTGCCATGCACCCATGTTGCGGAAGATAGAGTATTGTTGCAGCGGGATAGTATCCAAATCCATATCCCAATACATATTGCTAGAAAAGCTATAATGCTCATTTATGCGCATATTGACCCTCCAGTTGAATTGCTTGTTTTTGTATTTAAGCGCTTCACTGGCGGCATAAAGGTAGGTATGATTGAGCTGTAGCTCCAGCCAGCGAGTGGCTTGGTAACTGATGCCATGACTCAAAGAGCGGTATTCGTATTCCGAGCTCAGCAAAGGCAACTGCACGTCCGATACAAAGGATAGTCGTTCCGAGGGTGTGAGCTTTAGCACAGAATAAAGTGTCGAGTGCTGAAAGAAGTTATCCTCCGAGTCCAGATTCACATTCAAAAAGATGTTCCAGCGCAGCAGGCGGCGCGTCTCTCCATCGTAGCGCGTGGTCAGGTAGTTCTGAAAACCTATGCGCAATATGTTCCAATCACCCCAAGCATCCACTCCCGAAAAGCCATTCAAGTCGAGAGGGATAGGGGTACTCGTACTACTTCCCAACGTATCAACCCATGCGTCAACATGTGGGACATAGGGATTGGTGGAGGAGATTTTGTGGTAGGAGTAACTGGCATAGGGTTGGAAGATATGCTTGACCCCATCAATTTTGAAGTACCTAGAACGCAAGGAGTCAAAGGAACGCTGCATCTTCATGCTAACATCCGTTGCAAAGTAAGCACTGAAACGCGAGTCATCCTCAATTTCTCTAAAGCCATAGTAGCCATTGTAAGCCACACCTGCCTTGGGGACAACGTTAAAAATATCACCCAACTTGAAGCTGGTTGTCACCTCATGCACACTATTGACGCGGAAGTAAGAATCCTCATTAAGAACGCGCTCGTAAAATTCTCTGGCTTCTTGGTCAAGAGCTTTACTAATCAGCAATTCATAAGCCTCGCGATCTACATCTGGCAAATACTGTTGCATAATCCCAACGTTGTTACGGGACTCATAGCTGATGATGGAGCCCAAGATGGGACGACGCACCTCATAGTGAGTGAGCTCCACTCTCTGATCGGTAGCGTAGTAATTATTGGGCTGAAAGCGCGTCATCAAAGTAGTCTCAGAATAATCACGATGATGAACGAGGCTTACCGTATTGTCTGGTTTGTCATTAACTGCGCTAAGCTCATCAAAGAAATCACTGAGAAGCTTTGAATCGCTCACAACATTTACATTAGTCTTGAGTCGCCAATAATTCGACAAATCCGATGTTGGCTTGGAGTCAATGATGGTCTGTAATGCAGCACGATAGCGGTCAGACTTTATACCAATGCGAGGTGTTGTACCAGGGTTATAACTGGGGTCCAAATCGTGCGTGTAATAGAGACTCAGACCTGTCGCATTGGCATAGCGCTTGAGCATATTGGGATTTTCCAAGGAAATACCATAACCCAAACCGCGTGTTTGCCTGTAATCAAGGTTGGTCAGCAGGATATAATCCGCCGTGGGCATGAAGTTCTCCACACGTCTGTTGCCTATGAGGAAACCATATTGGTTGAGCAGATAAAGTCCCCAGATACCACGACTACCCGGCAGAGGCAGATAGCCCTCCTTGGGATTGAGAGAGTGACTGAAGGGAATCCAGCCTAGTATAGGTATGACATGAAAATGATCCCCACTACCAACACTGAGCCCCTTGGCTGACATACGATCACCAGGATAGATAGTGATTTCCTTGAAGCCCAGCCAGAAGCTGGGTTTCTTCACATCATGTGTGGTCACGTATATCCTTTTAAGTTTGAGATAGCTCACCCCATCTTCGTCCACCAACTGCTCACCATGTCTGGCACGCATGATGATGCCCTCTGCTTTCAGATGCAGCTCTTCAAAGCTGCTTCTACCAGTATTGGCATCATACAGGGCGGAGTCCGCGCGCAATATCATATTGCGACTGTAAGCGGCGATGTTACCCTCTAGGCTCACCTCGGCCTTTTTCAAGTCCATGGTGATTTGCTTTGCCTGCATCTCCACACCTTTGTTGCTGATGAGGACAATAGGGTCGGTCTGAGAACTGTAACACATCAACTCATCCTTTGCACTATAGGTGATGATGGCATTCTTTGCAGATATTGAGAGTGCGTCAGGAATGTAAGATGGTAAGGACTTGCTTTGATCTACAGCCTCCTTTTCCAAATCAATTTCCTTGGGAACGATTTTTTCTGCATTGGGATAGATCTCATCAGGCAAGGGCAGCATTTTGTTGTTTTCTGCACCTTGTAGCGTATGACAAAAGAACAGCGCAAGGAACAGTAAGGCACACTTACTCCCTGCTGCTCGCCAAGACTGCTTCGCTCCATTTGCCATAGATGCGCCTATTCTGCCCGATTTTACAGACTTTGTCAACCATCTACAGCTTTATCTTTAACACTGAGAAAAAAACGCTTGATTAAATTTCAAATCTTGATAAGATTGTCCGCGATTCTATGGAATTACTCTTTATTTATCTCGGTCTAGCACTTGGCATTTCATTCTTATGCTCCGTGCTAGAGGCAATATTACTATCGACACCTCATTCCTTCATTTCGATGAAGGTAGCAGAGGGGAGCAAGGCTGGACTAGCGTTACAGGAACTCAAAATCAATAATGGACGCCCCATTTCAGCCATTCTGACGCTCAACACCATCGCACACACCTTTGGTGCTGCTGGCGTTGGTGCGCAGGCAATAAAAATCTGGGGTGATGAATACTTTGCTCTCATTTCTGTCATTCTCACTATTCTCATCCTCGTCCTTTCAGAAATCATCCCCAAGACCTTAGGCGCTAACTACTACAGGGTGCTTTCCATGCCTTGCACTCGCCTTATCCAACTGGTTACATGCCTATGCTATCCCCTTGTTTGGATCTTAGAGAAGCTCACCAATCTTATCTCCCCCAAGACACTAGAAGCCAGCATGAGCCGCGAAGAAGTCTCTGCCATGGTTGATGCTGGCACCAAGGAAGGTGTCATCAAAATGAAGGAGAACGTCATCATTCAAAACATCATCAAGATGGAGAAAATCAGCGTCCGCGACGTGATGACCCCCCGCGTGGTCTGCACCACAGTCGATGAAGACGAGACACTGGAAGCCTTCCATGAAGATGAAGGCCGCCGCCCCTTCTCCCGCATCCCTGTTTACAAGGAAGAAAAAGACATTGTCTCCGGCTATGTTCTCATCCTTGACATCATGGAATACCTCGCCGAAGACCAGCACCACATGACACTGGCAGAGTTGAAGCGACCCATCCTCGCCCTACCTGACACGACATCTGTCTTCATGGCTTGGGAAAAACTCATCAGCAACCGCGAACACATAGCCATTATTGAGGACGAGTACGGCACCTTTGAAGGCATCATCACCATGGAAGACGTGATGGAAACCATACTCGGTCTCGAGATTATGGACGAAAAAGACACGGTGGCTGACATGCAAAAGTTTGCTCGTGACAAGTGGCAAGAACGCATGGCAAAGTACAAGCAGTTCATCAAACGCAGCTAAATAGAGCCCCTCCCTACCATGTCTACTTTCTCAATAGATAGAGAACAACTCGCACTGGCCATCATTGCACAGAACTCCATGTCGCGCACAGAAGGTGTCATCATGACAACAGAAGGAGCGATACGCGTGGGTAACAGCCGTGACGAAGACTTTCTCTGCATGCTCATCCCTGCACCTCAACTCGCGCGAGAGCTCACTGCGGACGGTCTTTCATCTTACACGGCGAAGGAACTGCGAAAATGGGCGGATGCATACCCCTGCGAAAAGCTAGAAAGCCTATTGCCACAATAAACGCATATGATGCGAAAAAGCTCTCTTGACAGGGAGCTTTTTATTCACTATTATCTCCTATACACTCTATTACATGCATCCCATCTTTTCAACACTGGCAGAACGCCTTGGCGCATCGCGACTTGCTAGAAGGCTAGAAAGCGACCCACGCTTGATGGCTCTGATAGCCGTACTCTGTGTGACCACAATATGCTTTTTTGCTACCAGTTACACAGCGGATATCTTCTCTCAGATTTTCCGCATTGCTTGGCTGGTCACCTGCTCCACCTCGCTCATTGTGCTCTATCGCAGTGGGGTGTATGCGGCAGAAATTAGTAGCAGCCGCAGTCTTCTCACCATACTAGCCATACTCACGCAGTTGGTGTGCATACAGATTATACACAAGGTGCCAGAATGGATATCTTATGACCTTCATCCAGGGCTGCTCTTTTTGCTCATGCCGTGGATGGTCGCACCGGGCATCACCTCTGTCCTCATTGGAAGGCGCATGGGCATGTTTACTGCATTGAGCGTGTCCATGTTGGGTATGGCACTCTTCCCCGACAGCACCAGTCTGACTGCCCTCGCCTCCTACCTCGCTATCAGCCTGCTGGCTGGCGCGACTAGCGCGTCACTCTGCGGGCGCGTTCACAAGAGAGAGCACATACTCTATGCTGGCTTTGTCGTAGGACTCGTCGTCTTCATCATCAGCCTCTCCATGGGTCTGCTTTACAACAGCAAGCAATTTTTCACAGGTGAAGTAGACCTGCGCTGGTTGCTGGCAGAGTTGGCACTGTCCGTCGGCGCTAGTTTCTTTTATGCAGTCGTCATCAGTGGCTTCATGCCCATTTTGGAAAAGCTCTTTAACCTCTGCACCCCCATCACATGGTTGGAGCTAGGCGACATGAATCACAAGTTGCTCAAAGAACTGCAACTCACCGCACCCGGTACATTTCACCACAGCCTACTTGTCTCCCGACTGGCAGAAGGAGCAGCTGAAAGCATAGGTGCTAACCCCACGCATGCAGCCGTCTGCGCCCTCTTCCACGACATTGGGAAGCTCAAGAACCCCCACTACTTTGCCGAAAACATCGCGGATGACATGAAGAGTCCTCATGATGAGCTCACCCCGGAGATGAGCGCGCGCATCATCACCAACCATGCCATAGATGGTGTAGAGCTTGCCCAGCAACACCATCTCAACAGCCGCATCATCGACTGCATCAGGGAACACCATGGGGTCTCCACAGCCTACTTCTTTTACAGCAAAGCTATCAAGCACTTTGAAGAAGAGCACAAGCGTTTTGACGATGGGCAGACAGACACCCAGCCCTCGCCTGTCAACAAGGTAGACTTCTCCTACAAAGGCCCCATCCCTCAGACCAAGGAATCGGGCATTGTCAGCATGGCTGATGCCGTAGAAAGTGCGACGCGTTCCCTCAAAAACCCCAAGGAAGACGACATCATCGCCATGATAGATAGCATCTTTAAGGGACGCATGATTGACGGTCACCTCAACGACAGCGGACTCACCCTAGGAGAGCTAGAGCGCATGAAGCAATCCTTCCTCAAGACCATCAAATCCGTCCATCATAACCGCATCGCCTACCCCAAACCACAAGAAGAGGTAACCAGCACGACAACAGAGGAAACAACAGCTACAGGTAATTCTAGCGCTACTACTGCTTCTACTGTTAGCGTGGCTAGCACGGAAAGCGCGCAAGCAGTTACAGAAAAAGAAACTGCTTAGTCATGAATAAAAACCACTGGCGCAGCCTAGGACTCCTCTTGGCCTTCGTCGTAGGTAGTATCTTTCATGACCAAATAGCAGCGCATAGAGAATGGTTGCCCTACAGCATCTGCCTCATGCTCTTTTTGAGCTTTATTGGCATTGACACGCAAAAGCTGCAGCCCGAAAAAAGCCATCTCTACCTCCTGCTGCTCTTACAAGCCTCATGGATCATCAGCTGGGGTGTGCCCTATCTCCTAGGTTTTCCCATCGTGGCTGAGGCATTTTTCTTCTGCGCTGTAGCGCCCATCGCAACCGCTAGCCCCGTCATCATCTCTATCTTGAAAGGCAGGGTGGAGTACATCACCACGGCGATGTTGCTCAGCCACATGAGCTTCATCCTGCTCATGCTCTTCCTCTTCCCCCACATCATCAACACGGAAGGAGTCCCCTACACTGACATGGTGATAGACCTGCTGGGAGAATTCAGCATCATCATCCTGCTGCCAGCCCTAGTCGTTTTCATTCTCCGCCTCTTTCTACCCAGTTGCAAAAGCTGGGCAGCGCGCTGCGCCCCCTACACCCTCATCATCTGGTGCATCAACCTCACCATAGTAGCAGCCTCTGGCACTGTCAATATCATCGACATGCACCTGAGCTTCCTTGATATCTTCCCCCTTGCCCTCGGAGCAGCTATCATCTGTGCCATCTGCTTCATTCTAGGTTACAAACTAGGAAAACCCCTCGGTCTCGCCAAGGAATTCTCCCAAGGGCTCGGTCAAAAAAATACCATTCTCACCCTCTACATAGCCAGTCAACCATACTCCCACCCCCTCGCCTACGTCGCACCAGCATTCTACGTCATCTACCACAACATCGCGAACGCCATTCAAATTGCACGGTCTAGTGCTAAGGAGGGAGAGTTAGAGACGAAGAAATCCAGTCTTTCGGATTAAAAGGCGATAAGTTCTAGGTAAAGCATTTCTTTACAATCAAAAAAGTTCAGGCGGGACACTAGGTATCCCGCCCGACTTTACTTACACCTACTCTATGAAAAAACAGTTTCCTGTTATTTGAGAAGCCG
>CAZRZE010000085.1:0-7669 GCA_964604535.1 uncultured Akkermansia sp. | reverse complement strand
CTTCGATCAGCAGGTCAATGAGATAGTTTTCGTTGGAATACACAGCAAGTTTATTTGTGAGTGATTAAAGGGGATGTACTATCTACAATCTACCTCAAATCGCCCCAAAGGTCAATCAAAGAGCGCGGATTTCTTCATTTTTCCTGTGAGCAGAAAAAGCCCCCAAAACAGAAACAACATATAAGCCACTAATAGAAAAATATTTAAAGAAAAACCAGAGTTTCTAACCACTCGCCCCTATTCTCCTATACAGTCAGAGAAGCGACGAGTATTGCATGACACAGTAAAAAAATCCCCCCCCTCCTCGGCTACGAGTGATGGGGGGGGGATGTCATTTGGGATATGCTGTTCGTCTAGATCAAAATGCCAATGATGCTACAGGATGGCAATAGAAGAACGAGAGCACAGCTAAGAATAATGAATGGGATTTTCATGATGCACATTCTAGCATATCTCATATCAGCTAGGCAAGCCCTTCTTGCTAACTCTCACCTTCACATAGAGAGGAAGATGATCAGACGCCTCTCCCTTTGTCTCTATGGTCTCTGTCCCTACCACGTCGTAGCTAAAACCTTTCTTCAAAGCAAAAATGTAATCAATGACCTTTTGGGGCTTTGTGGCGGGGTAGCTGGGCTTTTTCAAGCTAGTAAGAGCCTTGAAATGGAGGAGGAGGTCCTTCACGCACTTTTCATCGGGTTCCGCGTTGAAGTCGCCTGACAGAATAACAGGCTTGTCTTTCAAATCGAGCATTGTATCAAGAATGATGCTCACCGCGTGCTCCCTCTCCTGAGTATTGAGAGGGAAGTGAGTCACAGCAAAGTAGCAGTCCTTGAACTCTGCAAGCAGCAGCAGCCTTTTTTCCTCCTTGCTGGGTATTTCAATTTTCTTCACATCCAAGGGTTTTTCCTTGGAGAGAATGCCCAGTCCGTATTCGCCATCGCCTAGGGGGATGGCTGCACCGAAGGTAAAGTGCATACCGAGCCTCTTTGCCAACTCTTCACCCGTTGACTGCTTGGGAAACTTCACCAGCTCTTGCAGAGAAATATAGTCAGGCTTATGCTTCTTGATGATTTTGGCAAATCTATCATATTCATATTTCCCCTCATCCGTGCGACAACGCCTCACGTTGTAGCAAAGGATATTCAGTTCCGCTTCTTCTGCAGCTCCCGATTCAGGAACAAGGGAAATGCACAGCAGACCTAATATCAAGCAGAACAGGGAGCAGAAAACTCGATTTTGATTTGGCATAGATTTCTTTGTTTGATTAAATGAGGGAGGTACTTCTTTTTTCAAGCCTCCCCGCGCAGACGGGCACAAAAAGCCGCATCGTGTAGCAATTGCTCAACAAGACGGCTCAGGCGCGAGGGCATGTGAGGATTCATCACACAAGCATGCCGAACATCAAGCCTTATTGAAAGCCCCTTCGCATGGATATTTTGTATAGCTGCGGCTTCGAGACTTATTTCGGTATAAGCAGACGATTTCTCCATCCAATAGCAGAGCTCAAGCTCCGCGCCACGAGGAAGTGACTCCAAGGCCTTCAAAAAAAAGTCATTGTAAGAGCGCATTACATCACAGGAAAAAATCACAAAGCTCGCCCCCTCCCATTCTCTATAGTCCAGCTGCTCTGCATCACCATCAAGGGCGTCAACCACGCCCCTCCACGAGGGGCAGAGAAGACCTTCCCCTCTATGATTGACACTCAGAGTAAAAAAGCTAGAAATGTCGTACTCTAGCGCCTTCACAGCACGCGCAGGCATTATTGCCCAGCTAAAATCAGCAGCACAGGAGGCTAGTGAACGCAAGCTAGCTTCTTGGTCTAGGTAAAGACGCATATGAGGTACGGGAACTGAGTGATGCAACAAAAATTGGACATGCGCTGCGTCATGATCAATAGAAGCACCCGCGAGACAGCACGACACACGACGCATCATGGATAGCATCTCCTCTGCAACCAAGCCATCAGCTAGCACATAAAAGCAGCGTTCCTCCTCCTCTTCTTCTTCATCCGCCTCAAGCGGGAGCAAGTGCGACAAACTAGAAAAAATCTCCTCCCTGTCCTCATTATTATTATGAAAAAGGTACAGAGTCGCATCAGTAGCATCATCTTCTTCTAATTCTCCAGAATCAATCACACTAGACATAAAATCCTCAGAGCAGAATGTTAAAAATCCCCCACGCAAGTTGGGCAGTACTCCACCCAGTGGCCGGGGTAGACTTCGCGCATGAGTGGCTTTTGCTCCAATAGGTGGATGGGCACACCCATGCGCTGGCAAAAGCGGCAGCCGTAGACCATTTCTGAAAGGCTAGCAACCTGCCCCGGTATGGCTGGCAAGAGGGTTTTTGCGACAGCATTACGCTGAGGCAAGCAGGCCAGCAAGGCGCGTGTGTAGGCATGCAAGGGGCGTGCAAAAAGCTCTGCTACGGGTGCAGCCTCCACAATGCGTCCCGCGTACATGATGAGGACGCGATCACAGGACTGGGCGATGATGCCCAAATCATGGCTGATGAGCAGGCAACTGGCATTACTGCTCACCTGCGCCTCTTTGAGCAGGCTTAGTATCTGTTGCTGCACAGTGACATCCAAGGCAGTAGTGGCCTCGTCTGCGACGATGAGACGAGGTTGACAGGCCAGAGCCATGGCGATGATAACGCGCTGCCTCATGCCGCCAGAAAGCTCATGCGGGTAGGCTCTCATGCAGTTCTCCGCGGCAGGGATGCGCACTTGGCGCAAAAGCTGTAGGGCGATTTCTGCTGCGCTGGAGCGGCTGATGCGGCGATGGAGGCGCAGGGCTTCGACAATTTGCTTGCCTATGTTATGGACGGGGTTGAGGGCGTTGAGAGGCTCTTGGAAGATGTAGCTGATGCCAGCCCCGCGCAGCTCTTGCAGCTCCCTTTCTGACATGCGCAGGACATTGCGCCCCTGAAAAAGTATTTCTCCGCAGCTGACGCGCCCACTGGGTTGGGGCAGGAGACGCGCAAGGCTCATGGCGGTCACGCTTTTGCCAGATCCGCTTTCACCCGCTATGCCAAGGCACTCCCCAGCACGTATGGAAAAGCTGATGTCATCCACGGCAGGGAGTATTTCCCCCTCGGAGTAGAAGGCAATGGAGAGGTCTTTTACCTCTAGCACGGGGCGGGCGTTGTGTTCTATCATGGCTGGGCTGGTAGGGGGATGATGTATTCCTTTTCTTGTCCCTTCTCTCCTTTGGCGCGGGCTTTGAGGAGGCGGGCTTTTTCGGCTTCGTCTATCCAAAATAGATTACTATTCATCGGATTGTAATAACGCGGCGGGCAAAAATTATAATCACAGCTGCTGTCGGGCCACTTCAACCACGCCCACTGCGCAAAACGCCAGTAGGTGGTGGACCAACCTGGCACCCAGCTAGCGTGCTCGTGGACAATTTCTTGGATGCGGTGATGGGCGGCGATGAGTTCTTCTTCACTGCGTGCATTTTGGGCGAGGTCTATCTGCTCATCCAGTTCAGGCAGGTCTATGGCGGTGATGTTGTTGCTGGGGTTCAGCTTTGCATAGCGGGAGTGCAGGTAGGGCACAGCATCAGGCAAAGGTGGGCTGAGATACCAAGAAAAGATCCCAGCCTGCACCTGCTTTTCTCGAATGCGGGTGTAGTAGAGGGTGTCATCCATCTGCTCCAGCTTTAACTCCAGCCCGCATTGGGCGGCCTCTGTGCGGAGGACAGCAAAGATTTTTTCGTAAAAGGCATCATTGCGGGAGCTGATTGTTAGGCTGAGGCGCGCCCCATCGGGGCGGCGCAGTATGCCGTCCTCACCCTCCTCGGTATAGCCCGCGCGGGCAAAGTGATCCCTCGCCAACTGCACATCATAGGGGCGGGGCTCTAGGCGCGGATTGGTGTACTGCCCATAGCCAGAAAAGTAAGAGCCGAGGCGGGTGAAGTCTCCGCGCAATATAGTGTCAATGGCCGACTGCACATGCAGCGCATGCTGTATGCCGAGGCGCACCTCCCTATCCTGCAACATGGGAGAGCTGCTGTTGAGGTGTATACCAAAGGCGTTGCGCGGCCAGAGGTTGCTGAAGTGGACGCGCTGTATGTAGCCCTGATGCACTTCGGGGATTTCGAGGTTTTCATACCAGTCTTCTGATTCTCGGGAGCTGAATATGTCTATCTGCCCGAGGCGGAAAAGCTCCCTCGCCTTGATGAGGTCATTGACAAAGATGTAGGTGATGGTCTCCACATTGCAGCTGTAGCGCATGTAGCGGCGGTCACGCGCCCACCAGTTGGGCACAGCACGTAGCTTGATTTGACGCCCATGGACGCAGTCAGCAGGGTCTAGGGTGTAGCAACCCGTAGTCGGTGGTCGCCTCCATTGGTAGCGCGTTGTGTAGTCGGGGCCAAACTCTGCATAAAAACTCGTGCAGCTCAGCGGCAACATGGCCTCATAGGCTGCCATGGGATGCGGACGCGGCATGCGTACAGAAAAGACCCTATCGCTGTAAAAGGTGAGTTGCCGCAGCTTGCTACGATACATATCCTGCGCAAAAACCTCTGTGCTAAAGGGCGAGTAGCGCAGATACAGCGCGGTGAGCACATCCTGCGTACGCACAGGCTCTCCATTGGAGTAGCGTGCCGCCTCATCCAGACGGTAAAAGACCTCATCCCCGGCAGCATTCACCGCCCAAGCCCTTGCTGTGCCCGCAATGACGCGCCCTGTACCGGGGTGCAGACGCACCAAGGGAATGTCCACTAGGTCATAAAGGTAAGCACGTATGGCATGGTTGCTAGCAGCCCCCACTTCCAAGACATTGGGTGGGAAGGAGCGCAGCAGGGCGAGGCGCAGGTGTCCGCCACGCTTTGCCTCGGGGCTGCCTAGCTCTGGCTCATCCAGCCCCTCTTGCCAGTGCAAATCTGGGGGCAAATCAGCCTCAGTGGCAAAGCGGATGGCGGGCTGCTCGTCCGCGTGCTGCTCATTCCACCTCGCGACAAAGCCAGCAAAGCCCGCAGGCGCGCGCCATACTTTGGCGTAGTCGGGTAGCTGCTCCCTTTCCGCTGCACTAAAGGCATAAGGCAGATCCGCGTAGGCCGTAGCCCCCTGCCCCGTCTGCGCGCCCTGTTCCTCCTGTCGGCAGGAAGAGAGGCAAAGCAGCAAGCAGGCTATCAAGCTAAAAAATCGCATGTCAGTACAGTGTGGGCTTAGCGGTAAAAACTATGTTTCTTGGGATCAAAGGCCTCTCGCACAGCCTCTCCGACAAAGTTAATCAAAAGCAGCGTGACCACCAAGGCCACAAAGGCAGAGCTGACTATCCAGGGTGCATTCAGCTTCCCCAGACCATCGTTGAGCAACTGCCCCCAGCTAGCATAGCTATCAGGCAGACCAAAGCCCAAATAATCCATGGAAGCCAGCGAAAGAATCACCAGAGCCACACTAAAGGGCATGAGAGTCACAATAATAGGTGTCAGGCTAGGCAGTATATGCTGGCGCAGTATATGCCAGTTGCTCGCCCCCATGAGGCGCGAGGCCGCTACGTAGTCACGGTTTTTCTCTCGCATTGTCGTGGTGCGTATCACATAGGTCATCTGCATCCAGCCAAAGGCCGCCAAGAGCAGCAAAATCAGCAACATGCCGCGCATCTGCGAGGGCACAAAGTCCACCACAACCATCACCACAAAAAGGAAGGGCAGCTGCGCCAGTATTTCTATCACGCGTTGGGAGAAGAGATCCACCACACCCCCCAAAAAGCCCATGATCATCCCCACGCTCAAGCCAATGGCGTAGACGATGGGTAGGTAAAATATCACAGCCTTGATATTGACCTGCAAGCCAGCAAAGAGATAAGCCGCAATATCTATCCCCTGACTCGTTGTCCCGAGAAGGTGACCACCCAGCAGGGGCGGTGTCGGTGGGTAGTAGAGCTTGTACATCTCCCCATCCTCACTGCCTGCGAGGAAGTCCGCTACGGTACCCTCTCCCGTGTAACGCTCTGAAAGCAGCTGACCTTTCTCGTATTTTGCAAAGTAGACTTCCTGACGCTTTTCATCCCAGCCCTGCGCTGCACCATCGCGCTGCCCCGCGCGGTAGCGGTAGCGTATATGGGGCTCACCAGCCGCATTCAGACGCACAGCTGGACCATTGTAAAGCCCCTCCTCCTCAGGAGAAAGCAAGCCTGCGTTCGATGATTGCAGCTCCTTGCTGGTATTCGTCCGCGTGTAAAGCTGCGCAGAAAAGGGAATGGGCGGCATGAGCACAAAACAATCCGCCCTCTGGGAAAGCTCGTGATAATCTGCCTCAGCCTTGGCGGTATCGCCCTTTGCGCCAAAATCCTCACCAGAGTAGATACCGCGCACAAAGGCAGGAAAATACCAACGCCCCTCATACTGCACGGCCAGTGCCCTATGCCCGACTAGACATTGATCCAATGCGGCAAGGAACATGAGCCCCAACAAAATCAGCAGCGAAAAGTAACCGCGCTTGATGGCGCGAAAACGCTGCCATCGCAGCTGCGTCCCCCTACCACTACCGCGCACCAAGAGAGGCAAGCCCACGCCAGCAAGCAGCAACATGCACAGCCAGCCAAACCAGTATACCTGCCAGCCCTGCCACTCCGCATGCAAGAAAGCCACCTCTCGACTCACCGTAAAGGGCCAAGAAAGCGTTGGCAGCAGCAGACCATAGTACTCCCCCAGAGAGCCAGCCACGGCCGCTATCAGCATGAGTAAAGCAAAGAAACGAATCATGACAACAAAAAAATCAACACATTAAAAGCGAATACGACGATCAATCAAGGCCACACATATATCAGCCAAGAGGTTACCCACCACGATAAAGGCAGAACAGAGCAACAAGCTACCCATGATAAGGGAGTAATCCTTATCCAGCAAGGCCTGATAGCTCAGCAGCCCAAAGCCCTGAATATCAAAAATACGCTCTATGAGCACAGAGCCCCCTATCACCACGCCCAAGACAGAGCCCAGCGTGGAGGCAATGGGGATGATGGAGTTGCGCAGCGCGTGGTGCCACACCGCGCGGTGAAAGCCACAGCCCTTTGCCACGGCAGTACGCATGTAATCCGCAGAAAGATTTTCCATGAGGTTGTTCTTCATCATCATGGTAGTCATCGCAAAGGTAGAAATCACGTAACAGCACAGCGGCAAGGCCGTATGCCACGCTAGATCCATCAACTGATCCCACCATGACATGTGCTCAAAGCCCTCACTGGTCAGCCCATAAATGGGGAACCACTCCAAACGCGCCCCGAGATAAACCAAGAGAATAGCCCCCAGCGCAAAACCGGGTATGGCATAGGCAACAAAGATGAAAAAGGAACTCAGCTGGTCGAAGAGAGACTTATGATACACCGCCTTGAGCACCCCCAGTGGCAGACTGACACCATAGCTAATCAGAGCCCCCAAAATCCCCAAATACAGAGTAACAGGCAGACGCTCCACAATCATATCCCAAACAGGTATATTATACTTGTAGGACATCCCCAGACTACCCTGTAGCAGACCATCATAGCGCAACTGATAGGCACGCACCTGCCAGTGGGGAAACTCCGAAAGCGCGGGAGGCTCATCGGGAGAATAGCGCATCGCGCGCTCCCTCTGCTGCTCGGGGGACAGCAGCTCAAAGTGCCACCCCTCCTCCTGCAAATCCTCCATCTGCAAGCCGCGCAACTGAGCACCGCTACGTT
>CAZRZE010000084.1:0-8082 GCA_964604535.1 uncultured Akkermansia sp. | reverse complement strand
TTTTCCATGGCTTCTTCTGTTTCCATTAAGAGTGTTTCTTCGTCCATAATATATTCTATTTTGTTTGAGTTTATTTGAAAAGTTAATTGATGATGGTTCCGATGTTTTCGCCCATCAGAGCGCGGGTGATATTGCCCTCTATGTGCATGTCAAAGACCACGATGGGTTTCTTGTTATCCTTGCAAAGGGTGAAGGCGGTCTGATCCATGACCTTGAGTTCACGCTGGATGCATTCTTCGTAGCTAATTTCTGCAAAGCGTGTTGCGTTAGCATCTGTCTTAGGATCGGCGGTGTAGACACCATCGACGGAGGTGGCCTTCATGACCACATCGGCATTGATTTCGCAGGCGCGGAGGGCTGCTGCCGTATCGGTGCTAAAGAAGGGGTTACCTGTGCCAGCTGCAAAGACTACGATCTGCTCATCGCGCAGTTGGGCACGGGCGTTATTGCGGACGTAGGGTTCTGCGACATTCTTCATCTCAATCGCGCTTTGAACGTGGCAATCAACGCCTTGCTCTTGGATAGCAGAGGAGATGGACAGGGCATTCATCACGGTGGCAAGCATGCCCACGTAATCAGCCGTTGGTCTATCCATGCCACGCACACTGGCCTTTGCGCCACGCCAAATGTTACCACCGCCTACGACAATGGCAATTTGAAGATTCGCGCTTTTTTGCGCCTTAACAATCTCACCAGCAATACGGGCGACGATTTCTGGGGAGATATTATCCCTACTACCGGGGGAGCGCAGGGCTTCACCACTCAGTTTAAGAAGGATACGACGATAGCTTGGCATTGTTTGTTCACTCATGACTTTCTCTTTCGAAGTATAGCAAATGCACTACGTCCTTGCGAGAGAAAAATGCCTTAAGTTCCAAAATCTGCTTTAAAAGTACAACTCTATGCCAAATCTAGCGTAAAATCCAGTCTCACCCTTGTAACGGTCTATGGTGCGAGAATTCCTCTTGTCGCGGAATTCGATTTCTTGATCAAGGTTCATCCCCA
Source organism: uncultured Akkermansia sp. (assembly GCA_964604535.1). GTDB lineage: Bacteria > Verrucomicrobiota > Verrucomicrobiia > Verrucomicrobiales > Akkermansiaceae > Akkermansia. The sequence goes on along the minus strand of CAZRZE010000084.1, from coordinate 7,077 downwards.
CATCCGCCATAATCATCAAGGCTTCCCCCCCACTAAGGGAAAGAAGATACTGAGCACTGACCCCCGCGGTAAAGCTTTCTGCATGCATTTGCTGCGTCCTACGATCGCGCTTCACTGTCCAGAGCAAGGAGTTCCACTGCAAAAAGGGTCCCCATTCAAAGCCCTGCCATAGCTTGTTCATGTAAGAAAGGCGGGTCGCCTCAACGCGCAGAAACCAATTGGGTTTAGCCTCCCAGCTGAGACCGATGAGGGGGAACAAATCATGCTCGTAGTAGCGTGACATGTAGGACACACCCAGTGTGAAGCGCAGCCTGTCGCTGACCTCATAAGCAAAGGCAACGTAAGCACCAAAGTAAAAACTACTGCTGGTGAGCACATCAAAATCTGTTGAAAGCTGCGGTGTTAATCCGAAAATGAACTGCCCCTTCTGCCCCAGCTTGCGGTTGACAGAGATGAGAAGACCGTTCGTATACAGAGAGCCCTCATCCACAAAGTCTGGCCCAGTGCTATTGAGCCAAGTGTAGCGCATATTGAGCTTTACATCCAAGTGCCAACCCATTGTGTGATAGACTCTGGGGTCAACCAAGGGCATGGTCAGGTAAATGTTTGTGAACTCCACGCGAGAGTTTGTCCCCTTGAGACGATGTTGCCCAAAATGCTCTCCAAAAAAGTTAAAGGGACGGTAATGCAGATTTTTAGCAGCAGAGCCTCCGCTTAGCATTTCTTGGTGATGAGTCTCTGGGAAAGAGGACGCATAATCCATGGTCGCTGCCGTTGGCGTACTATAAACAGGGTCAACACCAAGAGGTTGCTCAAAATCAAGATACACGGGATTATCCGTAAAATCGTCCTGAGCAAAGAGCATAGAACTAAAAAGCAAAAAGGGTAAAAGAAGTTTTCGCATCACGGTTCAATTATGCCACAAAATAGGATATAAGAAAAGCCTTAAAGCTTTCCTTGACCTAGCCTCTCTCTTAGCGTATAGTGTTGGCATGGTTAAGTGTCACATCAGTTACAAAGGTTCATTACGCAATGAGATTACTCACATCAACTCCGGAGCAAGCACCATCTCTGATGCGCCCTGCGACAATAGAGGAAAGGGTGAATCCTTCTCTCCAACCGATTTGATGTGCTGTGCAGTAGGCTCTTGCATGTCAACCATCATGGGCATTTACGCAGAAGACCACAATATTAATCTCAGCGGATTAGCAATAGATGTAGTCAAGGAAATGGCAGCATCCCCACGCCGTATTGCCCGCATTACTGTCACCATCTCTGTCCCCCTCCCCTCTAACACAGAACACCGTGCAGCCCTCGCCGATTGCGCCCTAGGAAGCCCCGCCATGCAGAGCCTCCACCCCGACATAGAGGTACCCATCACATGGGTATGGGCTGACTAATTTTTCCCATCATTTCCGTACAGCTGCCTTTATTATGACGCGAAAAACTTACATGTACTGGGCATTACCGCTCTTTACGCTAGCAAGCTGCATCCCGCAATTCTTTGGCATGGTATCCCCGATTACCGCGCTCATCATCTCCGGTGTAATCCTGTTGGCGTGCTGGGCTGTTGTTTGGCTGAGGCTCTTCATGTCAGGGCTTGCGCGACCAGAGTTTTCCATACTCACCGTCTTCCCCCTTGCCTTCTTCTGCTACCTCAAGCTTTCTCCAGAGCTACTAGCCAGCATGCAGGGCAACACATGGTCTACCTTTTACCTCCTCAGCTGGTTGGTAGCAGGCAGCATTGGCGTCATCAGCTTTGGTGCGACTGACGCGGATAAGCCACCCAAGGGAGAACGCGACACCACGCGCGTCATCCTCAGCTCTGTCACCATACTCTTTTGCCTCTTCACGTGGATATCCTCCGCAAAACTTCTATTCCTACAAAACTAAATCCCCATTCATCAAATGAAGCAATACCACAACCTCGCATTGGCAGCAGCCATGCTCCTCTCCCTCAGCGCATGCAGCGATAGCGCACTGAGAAACAGTAGTCCAGTCATCATCAACCGCAACAATCCAGTTGTACAGAACACGCTGACTGTTCCTACAGCCCCTATCAATCCTGCTAATGTAGCACCTGTATCGCCCTCTGACACACGTACTCTCGTTCCTGCTGCACCCGCACCAACGAGCTCTCGTCAGCTGAATAACTACGTCGAGGAGAACATCCCCATCATGCCTAGCCGCGGACGCGGACTGCGCCCCAGCTAAAGATACATAACTAATTATGCCCAAGCAACGACTCGATGTACTCGTGACGCAGCTAGGACTCTGCGATTCACGAGAGCAGGCTCAACGCCTCATCTTGGCAGGAGAAGTATCTGTCAAGGGGCAAGTCATCACCAAGGCTGGTACCAAGGTAGATGATAGCCTACCCATCACCGTCAAGAACAAGCCTCGCTACGTCAGCCGTGGTGGGCTCAAGATGGAAGGCGCGTTACTGGCCTTCCCCGTTCCCGCTGAGGGAAAAGTTTGCTTGGATATAGGTTCCTCCACTGGAGGCTTTACTGACTGCCTCTTACAGCATGGCGCACAGCGTGTACATGCCGTTGATGTGGGGACAAACCAACTTGTCTGGAAGCTGCGTCAAGACCCGCGCGTCATTGTCAAAGAGCAGTTTAATGCACGCCAGCTCAGCCCCGAGATATTGGGTGAGCAGGTGGAACTCATCGTCAGCGATGTTTCCTTTATTTCCCTGACAAAAATCTTACCCGCAGCACTGACTTGCTTGAAGGAAGGTGGTGATTTTTTATTGCTCATCAAGCCTCAATTTGAGTTACAGCCAGAGGATATTGGTGCTGGCGGTATCGTACGAGACCCGGAATTGCATCAAAAGGCGGTAGAGAAAATCCGTAGATTTGTAACTGAGGAATTGAATCTGGAGTGGATGGGCTTGGCAGATTCACCCATAACAGGGATGGAGGGAAACAAGGAGTTTTTGGCGTGGATACGCCACAGTTGACATCGTTACTTTTAGCGCTTCGCGTCAGCGATGGTAGAAAAATCTGGACCTCGAACGCCCATTCAACGCTTCGCGCAAGAGCATATTATCCTTCCCTACTGCTCTGCGGGCTCTTCCTCTGTCGTCTCTCCTGCTATCTCTGGCAAGGGACCTCCGCGCTGACGCAATCGCTGCCCAAAAGCAAGCTTCACGCGCAACTCCTTCTCCACCTCACCACGTACGATGGAGGCAGATCGGAAGTAGGCATCATCTATCTCATGCCCCTGCCCTGCTGGTGATGGGGTTGGCGCAGCTGGTATGTCCTTCATCATGCGAGCACGTATCTCTGCCACAGTGAGTTCCATCTCCTCGTTCTGCTCATCGCTCTCACCTGCACCAGCAGCGGTTGCTAGTGTTGCTTGGCGCGCCTCTCTAAGATGGTCAGCTTCTTGCTCTGGGATAATGACGGCGATGAGGTCTTCCCCCAATTCACCGAGATTTCCTTCGTGCTGAGCCAAGAGGGCTTCAAGGTCGCTATCAGGCAGTGCTCCGCTCTGCACGGCTCTATTGTAAGCGCGTGCAGCATCGGCTAACTTGTTCTGCTCAATATAGATGCGCGACATGTTATAATGAGCATCGCCCAAGGCTGGGTTGAGCTTTACAGCAGAAGCAAGGTACTTGAGTGCCTTTTCTCTCTGCTGATTTAGGGATTCTATATTAGCAAGGTAGAAAAAGGCATTGGCGTTAGCTGGGTCTCTTTCTAGGCATTTGCGGAATTGCTCCGCAGCCTCGCCATTGTTGTTCAGCAGGTAGTTGGCTATGCCGCACATGTAGTAGCTGGTTGCCTGCTCTGGCGCAAGATGGCTAGCGCGGTTGAGGTAGGCGATGGCTTCTTGATACTTGTTGCGGTAGAGGAGAATAGAGCCTAAGTTGACCAATCCTGCTAGATGGTCAGGTTTTTCGTCAACGAGGGTGCGGTACAGCTGTTCTGCTGCGGTGTAGCGCTTGGCCTCAAAAGCCTTGACCGCTCCTGTTGCGAGTGCTTCCAATTGCAAGCCAATGCGTACGGCTGCTGCTCCCTCTGCTTCCCCTTCTTCTGTGCCTTGCACTGCTTCTAGGAGTATGCCCTCCATATGGGTGAGGTCTAGGCTGCTCTGCTCATCGAGTTTTTCTAGTGACTCCAGCGTTGCAGGGTTATTGCCCTTGATTTGCTTATAAGCTTCAATCAAGATTTTGCGAGCATTTTGCTGCACGGCTATGCTGCGCTTTTGCTTTTCTACAATGCTGCGCAGGAGTTTGTTTTCCTCCTGCATAGCGGGATCAATTGTTGGTTGACCGCTGAGATTATTAAGACTGTTTTCTATCTCTTGATACTGGCTAGTGAGCTCCGAAATACGGCGGCGGTAGCCGAGGTTTTCATCATAGAGGCGAGCCATCTCTTCGCGTAGTTCACGTGCTTCGCTGCGTGCTTCTTCTAGCTGGGAGAGGATGATATCCTTTTCCTCATACTGGGCATCCAACTCTGCTTCAAGATCTTCTATACGCTGTTCTGCCTCTTCCAGACGAGCTGTAACAGTGAGATTCTGATCGAGCAAGGCCTTCACCTTGTCTGGGTTGTTCAGTTCTGCAATTTCCTTGAGCTGGGCATTTTCTATAAGGAGGCTGTCGCGCTGGGCGACAACTTGCTGGTGGCGTATCTCCATATCGCGCAGCTCTGCGTCCAACTGGGCAACTTGCTGTTGGGCATCTTGACGCGTCATGGTTTCCACGCGCAGTTTTTCCTCGAGCTCGCGCACTTGCTTGCTCAGGGTGTCGATGACGTCATTGCTTGCAATGCGCTCGTCCTTGAGACTTGCCTTGGCCTTGGCTAGCTGTTGCTCATAGTCTTCTTTGTAGCGTTCTGAGACGACTAGTTTCTTTTTTGCCTCGGTGAATTGGGTTCGCAGCTGCTTGTAGGCTTGCACCATGCGGCGCAACTCCTCACGTGTTCGCATCAATTCGCTGTACAGCTGGCGGTTATCATCAATAGTACCTGGTGTAACATCGGGTGCAACATCCAGAGGGATGATGCCTTCACGTGGGTGACCTGTTGCACCTGCTGCACCTGCGAGACCTTCTCGAGAATGCTCGGGGAGATGGGTAGAGGGATCACGTTGGGGGACACGTCCCTGCTTTTTGAGTTCCTCATTGAAGCGGCTGAGATTCTTTGCCACGATTTTGCGCCTGTATTCGACGAGGGAGACATTCCACTTGGGATTATCTCGTACAATGGTGGCGAGGATGCGCTCTGCCTGTTGAGATTGCTTGATAGCGCTTTGCCATTTTTGGGCAACGCCGTCTGTCTCTGCCTTTTTGGCAAGCTGGTAGGCTCTGAGGAAAAGCTCACCAGATTGGCGATCCCTGTCATTCTGAGCAGCTTGACGCTGCGAAGTGAGGGGAACAGACTGCGCAAGCACAGGTGTCAAGCCTGTCATACTCAGGCACAAAGCCAGCATAGCGTAACGCGTCCTTCCCATCAAATTGGTCATATCAGAGAGCCATTCTACAAAATAGAGGGGGGGGAAGGCAAGCTTTTTTCTCCTGCTCTAACGATTCCTTTTGGAAGTCGCTTATTCTTCAACATCGACAAAGATGCAATGGAATATTTCCTTTCCATCTAAGCAGAGGGAGATGCGAATCTGGTGGCTTTCGTGACGCACAACATAGGCATCATGATCTCTTGGTGGTCTAGGGGAAAAGCGCGCTGCCCTATCCTCACTGAGAACCGCGCTACGCAAGAGGAGAATAAGGCGACGATTGTTCATCGTGCGCATCTGTTCATAATCGGAGGTCGGGAGCGTGAGAAGGGGGATTTTGGACATAAGGTCGCGAGTAGTTTACAACAAAGTACACCTTTGTCAAGACTGAGTTGCGTGTCCTGAGTCGAATTATAAGGGTTTTCTATAAATCTATTACTTGCAAGAGGCGTTTTACGGGCAGACCTATCACGTTGTCCACGTCGCCTTCTACGCTTTCGACTATCATCTCGCTGTGTTCCTGCATGGCGTAAGAGCCAGCCTTGTCCAACACGTAAACAGTCTTGATGTATTCTTCCAACTGCTCGCGCGTGCGAGGCAGAAAGCGCACGTAGCTCTTTTCCACAAAATCACGGCGTTCTCCATCAGGCATGAACACAGCTACCGCTGTACACACGCAGTGGGCGCGACCTTGCAGTTGCCCCAACATGCGGAGGGCATCGGCTTCATCCACTGGCTTGCCCAGTGGCTCATTGTCTATAAAGACCAGCGTGTCTGCCCCAATAACGATATCATGAGGGAAGCGTTGCGCGATGATTTCTGCCTTGGCTGCGGCATTATGTGCGCAGAGTACTTCTGGCGCAAGGCTCGCGTCATGCAGTTCTTCTACTTCCTCGACATGTATTTCAAAATCCACACCTTCGCGCTGCAAGAGATCGCGACGGCGGGGCGACTGTGAGGCAAGAATCAGACGAGGCGCGGCTGGAGCTGCACCCTCCTCTGGAGACATGAGACCTAGCACGCGGCGGCGCACGCGGTCGCTGAGCTCATGCAATCCCTGTATAGTTGTGCCCTTCATACCATCTGCCATCTGGCGACAAAGCTCTCTGTCCTCGCGGCTTTCAAACTCAAAGCCCACGAGGGCACGCCCAACGTGCTCCCCTGTGTACTGATAATTGAAGTAGCAGAGGGAGGCATGCTGCCCCATAACGGACATGAACTCATAAAATGCCCCAGGGCGTTCTGGGAATTCGATGACGAAGAACACAGGGTGGCGCAAACGCGCACGGTCATAGGATATCATGCGTATACGCACGTCTATGTCCTCTGTGACATCTTCAGCCTCCAAGCCTCTTTCGGCTAGACGTTGATCAATAATGGCAAAGTCCGCGTCCGTCCCATACACGCCAAAAACAGGGTACTGTATATCGCCTTCTATGCGTCCGTACTGCACATCTCGCAGCTGCACACCAGAGGGGATTTGCTTCAGGTACTTGAGCACCTCTCCGCGCTTTGTCTGCATGGGGATACGAAGGTAGCGCAGGGAGCGTTCCCTATCGCGTTCCCCTGCCCTGCTTGCCACGGCACGCAGGCGGGAAAAGTCCATATTAGCCCCCG
>CAZRZE010000083.1:0-8094 GCA_964604535.1 uncultured Akkermansia sp. | reverse complement strand
ACTGCCACATCCAGCTGGAATCCGCTGGATGGCTGAGCCCCGGATTGCTCTCGCGCTGGGCATGTACCTCTAGCAGCTGCGCGGCATAGTCCGCCACGGCCTGTTGGGCGGCCTTGCAGGCGCGCTGCCAGCGTGCGTCTCCTAGGCGGCTGAGCTCCGGCGTCTTACCACCCAGTCCCACGTACTTGGAGACGAGGTGACTCTGGTTGAGGGGGATGCGAAGCAGTATCTCACCTGCGTACTGTATGTGGAGTTCTTCTTCACCTGTTTTTTCATCAAGAACCACGCCAACAAAACGACCCAGACCATGCGAGGCATGGATGACGAGGTCGCCTTCTTCAATTTCTCGCAGGGGGGCTTGCGCGCGCTCGCGACGCATCTGCTCTTCTCTATCTGCTGCGCGACGAGCATGGGGGGAGCTGTAGCGTCCAAAAATTTCTGCCGCAGAGATGACGGCTAGCTTTGCCGAGGGGATGGAAAAGCCAAAGGGCAAATCACCATCATGCTGCGCAATGCCAGACCAAGCATCATCTTCTCCGCATATTTCCTCAAAGCGAGCCTTTTCCCCTGCATGGGGGAAGTAAATATGCAGCTGCCACTTCTGCGCCTTCCATTGCAGAAGCTGCTGACGCGCCAGCGCGCGCTTTGCCTCCTGCATCACAAAGTCACCAGTCTCAAAGCTGCCCAAGGGCGAAGGGTAGCTTGCCAGCTGCTCCGCAAAGCTCTCCCCCACATCCAGTAGCTCCGCACCCTCTGCACGGTCGGGCGGTATTTCAAAAAAGACAACATCACCTGCCATGCCCGCACCGGGGCAGCTGAGTATCAAATCCTGTGGCTCAATCCAGCTTTCCAAACGCTGCGGGGCATCGGGTTCATGCAGCACTAGCTCTGCTAGGGAAAGTTTCTTGAAGGAAAGTTGGCTATCCACGTCAAAAGCGCGTATGCTCTCTAGGCTATCGCCAAAGAACTCCAAGCGCATGGGCCAAGCGGATTGCAGGGGAAAGACATCCAAAATGCCCCCGCGCAAGCTCCACTCACCGCGTGCCGTCACCTGATCCACACGCTCGAACTGCGCGCCTTCTAGCTGCCTCTGCAATTCTTCCAGCTCATAGTCCTCATCCTGCTTCAGGCGCAGGATATGCTGCCTGTCGCTGGCAGAAAAGCGGGGCGCGAGCTGGTGCAAGCCTGCTCGCGTGACAATCACCAACTGCCTCTGTGTGGGAGGCTCGCTAATGCGTTGTAGGGCACTGAGACGTTCTGCGACCAGCTCTGGGTCGCTCATGCCGCCGTTGATATGCAATTCTTGTTCAGGAATATTAACACAGTCTGTGCCCGACCAGAGGGGCAGCTCTGCCACCACCCTCTCCTGCATGGGCAGAGCATCGCAGATGACCCAGAGGCGTTGCTTTTTCTTTGCGCCCAACGTGACAAGGGAAATATAAAAAGAGAGGCTAGCTAGGCAACAACGCTCTATCACAAGGGGCGACTCCCGCGTGTCTCCCGCCTTCAAGCGTCCCAGCTGCTCTGCAAAGGCAGAACTGCGAAAGACCATCTCTATAGGGGTGCTACGAGTCATACATTTTTCTCCTTATTTCTTCTCTACTAGCTTCTTTTCAGCATTTTTCTCATGCACAAAGGCCACAGATTGCTTGCAACCTATGAAGTCCAAGGTCAGGAAGTTGGGCTGCCTCGCGTAGAGCCGCTGTAGCGCGTCCACCCTCTGCTGTAGTCTCTGCCTTGTGTTGACCTGCTCTGCCGCTTCCTTATTAGGAAAGGGGTTGCAGACGAAATGATTGACGATGAAGAGCGTGTTTTCCTTCTGCCCCCTTCTCAGGCGGTTGGTGAGGGCTTTGACATCCTTGTTCACCCAATCTGTCTCCACAGCATGATGCCAGAGCTGTTGGAAACTCTGCGTGCGCCTGTCGCAAAAGATAATAAGCCTCTTGCCGCTCTTGCGCAGCTCTCCCAATGTCGGCCAGTCCCTTGACTCCGTCTTGGGCAGGAGGTAGGACAGCAGACCTGCCTCCTCCAATGTCTTCATAATAGGCGCATCATCCACCTTTGACTCCAGTATGAGGGTGACAATGGCGCGTGGCTCTTTGTCAAGGTAGGCTTTGAGCTCCTCACAGGCTAGGCGGAGTTTTTTCTTCGCTGGATCTGCCAACAGGCCCGAGCCGTGTCGCAGGTAGGGCTCACCCTCATGCATCCACACATCCCACATCTGGGCGTGAACACCGCGATCCAATTGCTTTTTAATACTCCAAATCTGGTTGGGCATCAGCCACTTGTCATCACTATTACTCATCGCATTATGGGAACAAAGCCACATCACCTCATCATAGCGGGCTGCATCACGCAGGCGCAGCGGGCTGTGCTCTGGCATTTCCTTGGCGCAAAGCAAAGTAGCAAAACTACAGATGAATAAGAATGCAAGTTGGCGTATCATAAGAAAACAAACGCGCCGCCCAGATAGTGACCGAGCGGCGCGTGATAAAAATCAGTTCAGACCGAGAAGGATTAGTGCTTGTTGCAGAAGTCCTCAATGCGGTCCAAGCCCTCCTTGAGCACGTCCAATGATGTGCAGTAGGAGATACGAATCGCGTTGTCATTGCCAAAGGCAATACCAGGAACGGCTGCTACCTTGTACTGCTCCAAGAGCTCATTGCAGAGGCTGAGGGAGTCCATGCCCAGAGCACTCATATCAAGGAAGAAGTAGAAAGCACCCTTGGGCTCTACAACCTTAATTTTGGAAATCTTCTTGAGGCGATCATAAACATACTGGCGGCGGAAGTCGTATTCCTCGCGCAGGTCGCCAATGAAGCTCTGGTCACCTTCCAATGCCTCAATCGCGCCATACTGAGCAAAGCTCGTCACATTGGAGCAGGTGTGGTCTTGGATGAGGCGGATAGCGTTAGCAATCTTCTGAGGAGCAGCGGAGTAACCCAAGCGCCATCCTGTCATCGCATAGCCCTTGGAGAAGCCATTGATGGTGATGGTGAGGTCATAAAGCTCTGGGCTGAGGGCAGCGATGGAAACATGCTTTGCCTCATCGTAGATCAGGTGCTCATAAATCTCATCCGCGAGGATAAGAATGTCTTCCTCAATAGCCACATCACCGAGGGCAAGAAGCTCTTCCTTGCTGTAAACAGAGCCCGTTGGGTTGTTGGGAGTGGTGAGAATAATCATCTTTGTACGAGGAGTCATTGCATTTTCAAACTCCTCGGCGGTAATCTTCCAGCCGTTTTCGGCCTTAGTTTCAACAAAGACGGGTGTACCACCGCAGATTTCTACCATGGAGGGGTAGCTGACCCAGTAGGGCATGGGGATGATTACCTCATCACCTTCACCGATGGTGGCAGTCAACGCGCTGAACACAGCGTTCTTAGCACCAGAAGTAACACAAATCTGATTCATGTTGTAGTCGAGACCGTTATCCTTCTTCAGCTTATCGGCAATAGCCTGACGCAGTTGTGGCAGACCAGCAGAGGGTGTATACTTGGTAACACCATCCAAAAGCGCCTTGATAGCAGCTTGTTTGATGTTATCAGGAGTATCTTTGTCAGGCTCACCGCCTGCGAGACCAAAGACCTGTTCGCCATTAGCTTTCATTTCCTTAGCGCGGTTAGTAACGGCGAGAGTCAAGGATGGGGTGAGAGCTGCGATATTCGGGGTGATGAAATCCATTTCCATTGCTGGTATTATCTATATGTATGTTTGAGGTAAAAAACGTTGAAGCACCTGAACATAATGGTGCGACTTGATATTAACCTTTTTTTCTCAGAATGCAAGAAGTTTTTTCGTTCACTTTTCGTCCATTTTTTAACTTGCTATTTCTTCTGCATAATCTAAGATATGTGATGAATTTATATTACTAACGCTATGATCCAATCAACCCAACACCTTATGCGACTTGCAAACAGAGGCGCCCTGCTCTCCATGCTTCTCTGGGCAAGCTCTACTGCTGCCCAAAAGACACAGGATATCACAGAACTTCCCCTAGAGCACTTTGTCCAGTCCTACGCTCAGCCCCTAAAAAATCTATCCGTAGCGGGCGAAACCCTCCGCATAGGCAATAGCTTTTTTAGCAAGGGCATAGGCACGCATTCTAACAGCCAATTCAAAATCAAACTACAGGGTCAGGCCACGCGCTTTCAGGCAAAGGTGGGCTTCACCTCTAGGTCAAAAGATCTCGAACCCGATGAGGTGAGCAGCATCCCCCTAGCCGATGGCAAAAGAACATTTTACCTCAACAAGGGAGAGCAAAAATTCTTCCTCGGTGTCGAAGGCAAGAATGGCAAAATTGACAATGATGGACAAGTCATTTTCAAAATCATAGGCGATGGAAAGCTACTCTACAGCAGCAACGCCCTCTCATCCCGAGAGCTCATCACAGAAATAGACCTCGATATTAGCAAGGTGGACATACTAGAACTGCTCGTAGATCAAGGCACAGACGGACACTCTGGCGATGCTGTAGCATGGATAAATCCACAAATCACCTACACAGGCACTGCTCCCATAGCCATCGATGTCAATACTGTCAGCGGCAGTGCCCTGATAAGTACAGACTGCCTTCTAGTGGTAAAGGCGCGCCAACTCACCGCATGCAGTCTCCCTCTTCCTCCAGCGCAGTATGACTGGCTCATCCACCGCGACAGAGCCAAGGCACAAATCATGCAGACCGATGCGGGACAGGAAATAGTCATCAGCAACGGTCTCGTCTCCCGCTCTTGGAGGCTGAGCCCCTACTTTGCCACCGTAGGCTACCGCAACCTCATGAACAATGAGGAGCTCCTACGCGCCGTCAGCAACGAAGGCAGCCTCACAATCAACGGCAAAAGCTACGCACTGGGCGGGGTAGAAAGCCAATTTGAGTACGGCTACTTCAAACGAGAATGGCTGGACAAAATGAAGCCTGCCAAGGACTGCTTTCAAGTCGTGGACTTCCACGCCTCCGACCTCAAACCTCGCATCAAATGGGCAAAAAGCCGCTGGGCAAGCAACAAGAAAGACCCCACGGGGCAGGTGCTCAGCTTTGTCCTCACCCATCCAGCCAAGGAGTTGGAAGGAATACGCGTCACCATCAACTTTGCCCTCTATGACGGCATCCCAACCATTTCCAAATGGATAGAAGTAGAAAACAAGAGCTCCAAGGATGTAGTTATCAATGAGTTTAAGCTAGAGCAACTCGCCCTTGCAGAGCCCGACTCCCCAGTAGAGCTAGGAGAAGGCGATCCACTCTTCCACAAACCCAATATACACATCGAATCCGACTGGGCCTTCCGTGGCATGACTCACCGAGAAAGCGACCAGACAGAACACTGGCTGCCCGACCCACGCTACACCTCCCAAGTCAACTACCCACTCGCCACCCCCTGCCTTTTGGAAGTCAAGCTACCCATGGGACCTGACGCAATCGTGAAAGCGGGCGAGACCTTTAGCACCTTCCGCGTCTGGGAAATGCCCTTTGACAGCGAAGACAGAGAACGCAAGGGACTCTTTACGCGACAAATGTACCGCAAAATCTCCCCTTGGTTGACAGAGAACCCCATCTTCATGCACTGCACCTCCACTAACGAGGGAGTAGTCAAAAACGCCATTGACCAGTGCGCGGAGACCGGTTATGAGATGGTCATCCTCAGCTTTGGCTCGGGTCTCAATATGGAGGATGAGTCTGCCGCCAACTACCAATTTGGCAAGATGCTAAGCGACTACGCGAAGTCTAAGGGGGTAGAACTGGGTGGCTACTCCCTGCTATCCAGCCGTGGCATCTCTGCTGATGTCGATGTCATCAACCCCAAAACAGGCAAGACAGGCGGCATGATATTTGGCACATCACCCTGCCTCTGCTCCGAGTGGGGCTACGACTACTTCCGCAAAATAAAAAGCTACTTTGAAAAGACAGGCATGCGTGTTTTTGAAAATGACGGCTCTTACCCTGGTAACTCCTGCGCCTCCACAAAGCATGCGCACCACCGTGGACTAGCTGACTCCCAATGGGAACAGCGCAAAAAAATAGCAGAGCTTTACAAGTGGATGTGCGAGCAGGGCATCTACATGAACATACCCGACTTTGGCTACATGCACAGCGGTGGCAACAAGGTGGGCATAGGCTACAGGGAGGTGAACTGGTCTCTGCCCCGCGAAAGGCAGCTAGTCATCGGTCGGCAGAATATCTATGACGGCATGTGGAACCGCATCCCCAGCATGTGCTGGACCTTTGTCCCCCTCACCCAGTACCATGGTGGCGGCGCAGCCGCAACGCTAGAGCCCCTCTCCCAGCACCTCAAGGACTATGAGGCCCATATGATGCAGAACTACGGATCTGGCGTGCAGGCCTGCTACCGAGGACACCGCCTCTATGACACAGAGCAGACCAAACAAAGCGTCAAGAAAATCATCAGCTGGTACAAGCAGTACAGAGCCATACTCAACAGCGACATCATCCACATCAGACGCCCTGATGGACGCGACTATGATGGCATCCTGCATGTCAACCCCGACTTGGAGAACAAGGGCATGCTAGTACTCTTTAATCCTCTCAAAGAAGACATCACGCGCACAATCAGAATACCGCTCTACTACACAGGGCTAACAGACAAGGCAGAAATCAGTGAACAGGGAGCAGCCGCGAAAAGCTACCAGCTCCAACGCGATTACAGCATAGAACTCCAGTGCACCATCCCAGCCGAATCCTACAACTGGTTTGTCATCAAATAGAAGACCGATTCAAACTATCTACCAGCAGGTATCTTGGTAGATGGGTAACACCCCATTTCAATGGAGTCACCTCTTTCCTTAACAGGTCGAGCAGGAATGGAATCCACCTCATAGATGATGGACTCCAGCACATAAGGTTCGCCTTCCTTTTCTGCTACACCGATGAATAGGACTGTGTCCTTGCCATTTTTCAAAGTAGCGGTGTGCATCACACGAGGTCTATCATCTGGAAAGGCAAAAGCACGTGGGGAATCATGCACGCTCGCGGTATTGTGATGTAATTTGAGAAAATTAAGAGCTACATCATAGGAGATACCTACACAGACACTATGATGCACACCATCAGCTGGCAGTGGGCATGCGTCGTCAGCGTTAATCACAGAAAGCGAGCCAAGGGAGGCGACAAGGAGAGGTAAAAAGCGGAATATCTTCATCACGCTCTACTCTACCTACTCTCTTGCGTCCTGTCAAAGGAAAAAAGCTTACTGATTCACATTACTGACTCAGACGCTTTAGTTTCTTTGCCAGCGTCAGGCGGGCAGCGGAAGAGACGCGATCAGTGAAAAGCATCCCCTCTAGGTGGTCGTACTCATGCTGTATGCAGCGAGCAAGCAAGCCTCCACAGTCCAGCTCTATCACAGAGCCATCCAGTTGAGTCAGCTTCGCACGAACGCGTTTGGGACGCGCAACGCTAGAGCGTATTTCACGCACACTGAGGCAACCCTCCGTGCAGAGTTCTTGCTTGTCATAAGGCTCTATTTCAGGATTAACGAAAACAAGGGGCATCACGGCAGAGATGGGCATCTCTTCACCATTGAGCAACAGTGTTTCTGGCTCTGCTGCTTCCTCTTCTTCCTCTTCGGGGATATCAATGACAACCATACGTATATTGAGCCCAATCTGAGGCGCAGCAAGTCCTATACCCTGCGCCGCATACATGGTCTCTAGCATATTATCAGCCAGCGTGTGTATGTGTTCGTCTATGTGCTCCACAGGAGCACTTTTAGCACGCAGGACTGGATCACCGTATTGTTTGATAGAAAGAAGCATGATGTACAACAATTCTACAGAATGCCAAACAAAAAGTCAAGAATATGTCGCAGACTGTCCCTACTTAGGGGATTTTGGGGTACTTGCTGTAGTCGGGCTTGCGCTTTTCGAGGAAGGCTTGTGAGCCCTCGTGCGCCTCATCGCAGAGGTAATACAGCATGGTGGCGTCACCTGCCAGTTGTTGAATGCCAGCCTGCCCGTCAAGTTCTGCGTTGAGCCCCGCCTTGATCATGCGCAGTGCGATGGGGGAGAGTTGCATCATCTCCTGCGCCCAGCCCACGTACTCATCCTCCAGTTGATCTAGAGGTACAACCTTGTTGACCA
>CAZRZE010000082.1:0-8194 GCA_964604535.1 uncultured Akkermansia sp. | reverse complement strand
GTATTATAACTTCCCGCGCTTATTGTAGCAAACTTCAATATAAGAGGTCCCCTTATCATCTCAATGAAAAAGATGCGGCACGGTTCAAGGAGATAGTATACTCTGCCATCGACGCACAGGATATTTATGCTTATAAGCTAAATAAGCCTGAAGGATGCTCCTCATGCGGAGAAAGCTGTAGCATAGAAGTGAACTTTTAGCCCGCTGCCAGCTAGAAGCTAGGGACGTTCGGTGATTGCCTCAATTAGCTATCGCTTTTAAGACTTGGTAATCCATTGATCTCGCAAGGAGATGCATTATTTTACTGAAATCGGCGTAGCAGCTTAGCGCTGGCTGAAAAATGCAATCCCTGTGAAGCAGGGATGGAAAGAGGCTCTCCGCTGAGCGGATGATGCCCCTGTCGTGCAGGGCGCGTCTTTTGCGAAAAGCTGCCAAAGTTATGCAGGCGCAGCGTCCCCTGCGCGCTGAGCTTGACAATACTGGTCAGCACAGCATCCACCGTGGCTGTTGCTGTCTGACGCGTGCAACCTATGCCCATGTGTCGCTGCACGCGGGCGATGAGCTCTTTTTTGTTCATGGGGCAGGATAAAGCTTGTGCGCCTTGACTCCCCATTCATCACATTGCCAGCTAGCACCACCATCATGGCTGGTGAAGATGCAGACACCGCCCGTTGCCACCTTGATATCATGCTTGGCACAGAATGCCTCGTAGTCACCTGTGATGTGTGGCGCAAAGCGCATGATGCCATTGGAGGAGACGCAGAAGAGAATTTCATCCTCGGCAATGCTGTCACAAAGTTCTTGCCAGCTGTTGAGTATGGCATCAACATCCACCTCCCAGCCATGGGGGACAATGGCCTTGCTGTTCCAAAGGTCAATGATAGCCTTGCCTCTGGCGCGTAGTTCATCATCGGAGAGTCCTTCGTGATTGATACCAGACTCCTCACAGCAGTGCTTGCCGAGGCGGCGTTCTACCTGTGCCTCCACCTGATTCTCATCAGGACCGTAGAAGACCTCAAGAAAGCGTTCATCTGGCATTACAGCGCAGGGGCAGCCCAGTTCTTCCGCTGCGAGTGCCGCTGTAGAAAGCGTACGCAGGAGGGGTGCTGCAACAATGCGGCGGGGGATGAGATTCTTCTCCAAAAGGTATTTTCCAATGGCTCGTCCCCTCTGCTGTTCCACTAGGGGCAAATCTGTATTAGAACCCACGCGCGTAGGTTCTTCTCCTGGGCGAAAGGTGTTACCATGACGGGCAATGATGAGTGTTTTCATACTGTATCTTAAGCGGGGTCTTCTTCAACTTGTAGGTGGTTGATGATATATTGGCGACGACTCTCAGTGTTATCACCCATATAAAAACCGAGTAATTCTTTGATATTTTGGGCATGTTCCAAGCTCACCTTGTCGAGGCGTATATCCTCGTTGATAAAGTCCTTGAACTCATTGGGTGAGATTTCGCCCAAGCCCTTGAATCGTGTGATTTCTGCCTGCTTGCCCAGCTTTGAAATGGCTTTAACGCGCTCTTCATCGCTGTAGCAGTAGATGGTTTCCTTCTTGTTACGCACACGGAAAAGTGGCGTCTGGAGAATGTAAAGATGCTCTTCCAATATCAGTGGCTTAAAGTATTGGATGAAGAAGGTGAGCAGCAGGAGGCGTATGTGCATGCCGTCCTCATCCGCATCGGTGGCGATGATGATTTTGTTGTATCGCAGATCCTCCATACTCTTGTCCACGTTGAGGGCGAGGTGGAGGAAGTCCAACTCCTCGTTGCAGCTCTCTTCAAAAATGGCAGCACGGCTCTTTCCGTAGCAGTTGGCAGGCTTCCCACGCAGGGAGAACACAGCCTGCGTCTCGGCATCACGTGCCGTTGTGATAGAGCCCGAGGCAGAATCACCCTCAGTGATGAAGAGCATGGTCTCCTCTCGCCTCTTGTGCTTGGTGTTGTAATGAGCACGGCAGTCGCGCAGCTTTTTGGTGTGTATTTTGGCTTTTTTGGCACGCTCCTTTGCGACCTTGCCTGTGACACCAGCTACTTCCTTGCGGGTGCGCTCATTCTCCTTGATTTTTTCTTCGAGCAGCTCTGCGACATGAGGATGGCGGTGGAGGTAGTTATCCAGCTCTCGTGAAAGGAAGTTGCCTATGAAGGTACGTATGGTCTCCTTGCCCGGCCCCATGGTGGAGCTACCCAACTTTGTCTTGGTCTGCGACTCAAAGACAGGGTCAATGACGCGTAGGCTGATTGCCGCCTCTATGCTGCCGCGTATGTCGGATATTTCGTAATTCTTTTTATAGAAATTCTGTAGTGACTTCGCTATGGCTTCTTTAAAGGCAGACTGGTGCGTGCCACCCATGGTGGTGTGCTGACCGTTGGCAAAGGAATAGTACTCTTCGCCATAATTGCCTCCATGAGCAATGACCACCTCTATATCGTCTCCTAAAAGGTGAATGGGTGCGTAGCGTGCCTCGCTGGTCATCTCCTCTTCCAGCAAGTCGAGCAGACCATTCTGCGAGACAAAGCGTTTTCCATTAAAGCGGATTTGCAGTCCCTTGTTCAGGTAGCTGTAATAGCGGCACATGCGCTCCACCACCTCATGCTGAAAGGCGGCATTCTCGGGGAAAATCGTGCGGTCTAGCAAAAAGCTCACCATGGTGCCATCTGCCTCCTCAGTTGCCTCTGTGTGGTCGCTGCCCTCCAGCAGTATTCCTTCTGCAAAGGCGAGACGGCGCGTCTCTCCCTGTCGGAAGCTCTGAATTGCAAAATGGGAAGAAAGCGCATTCACCGCCTTGATACCCACGCCATTGAGACCCACAGATTTTTGGAAGGCATCGCTATCATACTTGCCCCCTGTGTTCATCTTTGCCGCGCAGTCATAGAGCTTCCCTAGAGGAATGCCACGTCCGAAGTCGCGTACGGAGCAAAGCCCCTCCTTGTCTATGGTGATGACAATGCGGTTGCCCGACTTCATCACAAACTCATCAACAGAATTGTCTATGACCTCTTTGAGCAAAACATAAGGACCATCATCGGGGGAGCTTCCGTCGCCCAGCTTTCCAATGTACATTCCGGGTCGCAGTCTTATGTGCTCGCGCGGTTCTAATGTAATGATGGCGTCTTCTGTGTATTGCGATGGCATGCGGCTATTATAATGAGCAAAGCGGCTTTTGGCAAGGATTAGCTACAACGCAGGAAAAAGACAATGATGATTATGCCGATAATGATATGATAAGCACTGATAGAACTCTCTTTCGTATCGTCCTGATCTATGTATACTTCTTCTTCCTCTTCGGTTTCTGTTTCCTGCCCCGCGTTAGGCATCTGCCAAGACTGATTAGGCAGCATGGTAGGTGGAATATTTTTGGGAATGGGGGGAAGCCCCGAAGGCATAGGTGCTTGTGTGGGTACGGACTCTGGCTCTGGCACGGCAACTTGCTGTGGGAGCGTAGGCTGTGGTATGTTGAAGGAAGGCTGCGGAGGAGGCGCGGGCATCTCAAAGCTGGGCATCTGCACCTTGGCCGCGGCTGTCAGGGAGTGCTCGTACTTTTCAATCTGTTCGGCTCGCTGTGTCTGCTCATTGAGCATCTGTTGCAGCTGCGCGAGGTTACGCTGAGTCATCGCTTCGAGCTCCGCGCTCTGTCGCTTGAGAACCTGTTCGCTATCCGATGGATCTATCATAAAATGAGGAGAGGTTGGGGCTAAACTGATTTAGACTTGGTGGCTTGGAGAATGACGCTGATAATTTTTGGTTTATCTCCACGCGCATGCCAGACAAGATAAAGAAAGTCAGCGGGATGAATATCGCCATGCTCTGCGAGGAAGGTCCTATCCTTTTCGCAGTAATACATGACAGAAGGATCCAGTATGCCGTGCAGCTTTGCCTCCGCTTTGCGTATCAGGCGAGGCATGTAGGGGATGTCTTGAAAGGTTTCCGACTCGCGTGGCAATTGAGATTCCAGCAAAAACTGAGTCTGCCCGCGCCTCCCCCTCTGGGATATATTGAAAAAAGAACGCCTTGCTGCCGCTATGAGCAAGCAGGTTGAGGGACTGGGATTCCCCATAGTGGCGTAGTCTCTGATGTAGGGAAAAAGCTCCGTTGGATAATAACCTATACTAGTGAAGAGCTCCACCTCATCGGGCATAAAGAAGTTCTCCACTTGACGATGCGGCGAGGCATGATAACGCTCCACTGCCTCGCGAAAAATTCGCATGAACTGATCATTCCATTTCATATGCTGTTAGTATAAAAAAGTCATGCTTGCAAATCAAGCCTAAAGCGCGAATGCTAGTATAAACTTTATTTCAGCACGCGTCCTATCTCGCGGTTGACAGCGACGAAAATGGGGATGGCAGAAATGAGCACGCATACCAGCAGGGCTGCGCCTATAAGCTGCACTTCGGACATGATTTCCTCTAGGGTCAAGAGGTGTTTTCCTTGCTTGAAAAACTGGGTAAAGACTACCTTTTGCCCTTCCATGAAGGTGTAGATGGCAGCAATGAAGGAAATGGCTACGAGAACAATGTTTTCAACAATGAATGTTCCAGCTAAGAGGATGGGACGTATGCCAAAGCTTTTCATCAGGGTGTAGATGTACTCATTTTGTCTGTATTCCATACTTGCCAAGGCGGTGAGGAGAATGCCCACGATGACCGCTATGCCGAGGCTGAAGCCCGCCCTCGCCTGTCCCTGATTGCTGAGGTAGACATTGAGGTTTTTAATGAGAGGTATGGCGGAGTTAATCTGCCCCTTGATGTCCTCTAGCTTGACATAGTTGCGCAGGTAGGCCTCCATTTGCTGCAATTTTTCCAGACTGAGGGTCTCATCCTGCGTGCGCAGGACAATTTGCATGGGGGCTGACTTGATGCGCTTTGCATCAGAAAAGGTCAGAGCTGTCTTCGGCGATACCAACAGCACGCGACCAGAGTTGGAGCGCATGAGGGGGTGTTCTGCTGGCAGATGTCGCACATGCACTGTCAGTCTATGCCCGCGTGTCTCCACGTTGCGAAAGCCTTGGGGGACTTTTAGATCTGGAGTCACCAAGAGCGTCGGCAGCCCCTTTACCATGAGAGGATAGTACTGACTATTGCGATTATGATCGTAGGTGATGATAGCAATGGTGCGCAGCAGGGCATCGTTGGAAAGATAGCCTATATTGCGGCTGCACCATGACTCCACAGCCAAGACCTTGGTGATTTCGCTCTCGCTGGGAAAGCTTGCATTGGGATTTTCTGAGCGCGCATACATATTGATGCTATCAGCCCCCTGCTCTCTGATGCGGTCTTGTATAGTTTTGGTTGTAATCACATAACTCCCCAAAAAGAACAGAGCGCAGAGAGAGAGGAAAAAGACCACGAGAATACGCGCCAGTGGACTCGACAGGCGAGTCAACCAGCGATGCAGGGTATCTTTACAAAGATACACGAGTGTCAAAATCAATGATCTCATGGGCTAAGGAAAAGAGGCGGGCATCATGGGTGCTGATGATGCAGATTTTATCTGCGGATTCTTCCACAATACGTTGGCTAATAATCTTTGTATTGGCATCGTCCAAGCCTGACGTGGGCTCATCTAGCAGGACAATGGGGGCGTTCTTCATGAGGGTACGTGCAAGGGCAGCGCGCTGCGCCTGACCACCAGAAAGTCTGTCTGCGCGGCGGCGGCGCATATCCTTGAGACCAAGGTCTTCTAGCAATTCCTCGCAGCGTTTTTTCCACACACTGCTGGGCAGGATGGCCATCTCTGCAGCGAGGCGCAGATTGCGCTCCACACTAAGAAGGGGCAAGAGGTTGATACCCTGAAACATATAACCTATATCGCGTTGCAGGTAAAGACGAGAACCTACCTTATTCTTGGTGGGGCTGATTATTTTACCTTTCTTCGCGCTCAGGTAACCTGCTAAAATCTTGAGCAGTGTTGTCTTTCCCGAACCAGAATAGCCTTTCAGTACAGTAATACCAGGGTGAAAATCGTGACTAAAGCTCTCTAGAACAGGAGCTTTTCTCATATAAGCAAATGAGATATCGTCACAGCGCAGAATCATGGTTCTTCACCCTCTGGAATCAATATCAGCTCCTCATCAGTCTCCAGTAGGAGATTGTAACCTGGGAAACTCTTCTTGATGAGTTCTTCTTTGTCGCGGCTGCTCTCTGCTAGATCGCCAGAGTAATGCTCATGCATGTTCACACGCTTGAGCTTGTCAGACACCTCGTAGAGCAGCTTTGTCTGCGCTGTACTACCCATCAGGGAAAAGGCCAAGTCAGCCTGTTCCTTGGGCAGGATAAAGTAGTAAACAAAACCTTCCGTGCTACCCGATTTTTCCAAACGACGGTGGGAAAAGGTGCCCATGAGCTTCTTGCCCGCAGGCAAATCAATAGAAGCGCTGAATTTTTCCGTAGGCAGCTGTGTTAAAACAGCCTGAGTGATGGGGATGGCAATGTAAAATGCAGAATCATCAATGGCTGTTGCAAAGTGTGGGATGGGCTTGGTTTCAAAAACCTCATCCTTATCAGGTAAAACAACTTGGAACTGTATACGACCATCAAAGGGCATGATGACGTTGCTGGCTTCTTCCTTTTTTTCAAACTCCTTTGTCATGCGGACAGGTGCGCGCTCCAACTCGCGTTCGGCTAGCTCGATACGCTCATCTATATCCTCCAATGCTTGCTTGGTGGGGGGCTCTCCATCCACTTGGATTTCTGTGGCGTAGCGCTGTTCCCTCTCGGTGAGGCTGAAGTAGAATTCCAACTCCCTACGCTGCTTTTTGAGAGCGCGTATATTATCACGGCGCGTGATACGGTCGCTGAGTATCTTGATTTCCAAATCTTCCTTGTCGTCCTTGAGCTCTTCCTCGTTGACGCGGGCGATGACTTCGCCTTTTTTATAGTGCAACTTGTCATGCGAAAGCTGTGTAACAATGCCCTGTTCTCCTATACTGAGAACATCTAGTTGCTCTGGTGTTACCTTGGCAGGATAGATCCCAACCTCCACCGTTTCGGCAGAGATGGACAAGCTAAGGGCGAGAAGAGGAAAAATGACTGAGGAAATACGCATGCTGTTAACCCACTCTAGCAAAAACTTGCACGCAAGTCAAGACAGCAATTAGTAGAAAGAGTGTTCTAAGAAGGCATTCTTGAGAAAGGTATTTCCTAACAGATTTCTTCCTTTTTAGCTTGACATAACAGATCAATTTGCTAGCCTGTTTAGTGATACAGGGAAAATTTCACCCCTGTGTAACACTCAACCCCATTTATATTTATGTCATCCACTATCCTCCATATCGGTGTCGGTAATTTCCACCGCGCACATGAAGCCTATTATATTCACCAGCTTCAACAAAGCGTAACTCCCACCGATTGGAAGCTATGTGGTGCTATGTTACTCCCCTCTGATGAAAGGCTCTACCGCGCACTCAAGCAGCAAGAGCAGCGCTACACACTGACCATATGCGGTCGAAAAGGTGAAGACAGTTGCGAGGAAGTACGCTCCATCAGCAAGCTCTATTGGGCAATGGAACAGAGCGAAGAAATCTTGCAGCTCATCGCCCAGCCCGAGCTTCGTATCATCTCTCTGACCATCACCGAAGGTGGCTACAACATGGACAAGGCAACAGGAGAGTTCCTGACCTCCAGCCCTGACATTGCCCATGATATTGCTAACCCCAGCAGCCCACGCACAGCATTTGGTTACATTGCAGAGGGGCTTCGTCGCCGCATCGCCGCTGGTGCTGGCCCTCTCACCATTCTTAGCTGTGACAACCTGCAACACAATGGCAACACAGCATGCCGTGCCTTCAACAGCTTCTTTGCAGCACAGGACACAGAGCTTGCCGCTTGGGCAGAGAAAAACATCACCTACCCCAACTGCATGGTGGACCGCATCACCCCTGCAACAACACCTGACGACATCACACGCCTCAATGCCAAAAATGGCACACAGGATGCAGCACCTGTATACTGCGAAGACTTCATCCAATGGGTGGTAGAAGACAACTTTATCGCGGGTCGCCCCGATTGGGAAAGCGTAGGCGTAGAGATGACAGATGATGTCACCAGCTACGAGATGATGAAACTCAGCCTCCTCAATGCCTCCCACACCCTGCTTAGCTACCCTTCCTTCCTCACAGGCTACAGAAAGGTTGACGAGGCCATGTCTGATGAGCGCATTGTGCGCTTTGTAAGAGAGTTCATGGATACGGACAT
>CAZRZE010000081.1:2392-8230 GCA_964604535.1 uncultured Akkermansia sp. | reverse complement strand
GCAAAGTCAGCTATCCCGCCGCAGAAGTCAGTGCCGTCATGCCCTTTAACATGGAGCTCATCGAGCGATGGATGGCACACAGCCCAGATGACTTTGCCCCCAGCTTTGCAGAATGCTGGCAGGCTGTCAAAAGCGTCTTTTAACCAGAGCAGCCCCGCATGAGATTACGAGAAAAGCTACTAGAAATACTCCCCGAGATACTGCCCGCCCATCCGCAGAATGCCATCAAGGGAAAAGAACTCATAGCCCGCCTACGTGCCCAACTGGGCGAAGACTACTCTGACCAGACCCTGCGCTCTCAATTCTCCTTCCTCGTCCTTGACGAAGACTCCTGCCTCGCCCGAGTAGAAAATGGACAGGGCTACTACCTACGATCCGAAGAAGAAAGCAACAACTCCCTGCACCGCCTCTTTGAATCAGGCGAGGGACTACCAGAAGACAGCCCCCACTACCAAGCCCTCGCCCTGGGCGTACGCAGCTACGACACAGCTGGTGCGGGAGTCTTTGTCTACCCCGTAGACGAAGAGGAATCTTGGATGACCCCTGACTTTGTAGCCGTCCAGTGGCCACGCGGGCATTGGGAAAAAGACGGCAGCTACAGCCTCCTCCCCAACCAGAGCTTTGAGGAACGCTGGGAACAACTACGCCTCACAGCCGTCTGCGTAGGAGAGGCAGGCGATGAAGAACAGACACGCCGCGCCTTCTTCCGCGCCCTCAGCTGTGGCGCATGGGCGCATGGCATGGAGCTACTCCTTTGGGGAGAACTAGAGGAAGGTGCAGAAGCCACGCTGCGCGCACTGGCATCGGAATATGGCATAGGCATCAACCTGCGAGAGCAACTGGGAGACTACGAGACCGACTACCTCTTTCGTGCGCCAGCAGAGCAACTACGCGAGCAACTCTGCGCACTACCTCAACGCAGAATCACGCTGGCAGCACAGCGAGGCATGCGACTGCCTGATTTGGATGAACGCGCGGACATTGCCGCCCTCATCTCGTGGGCACAGGGCTGTCTCAAAAAAGGGCGCATCGAGTCCTACGAACAGCGCGTAGCCGTGCAATAAAACAACCCTCTTACAACAAAATAAACATCGCAAACATAATCGCCGTGGGCAGCAGTGCCCACATGGCGAGATGAAGCGCGTTGATGGAGGGGAAGTGCTTGCTCAATATAGACTGACCCGCCAGATTAGGCGCGTTAGCAATCACCGTCAAGCCACCACCAGTCACCGCACCAGCCACAATAGCGTACTTCATCGCCTCGGGCAGATTAGGCACAGTGCTTGCTAGGAAGGTCACCGCAGCATTATCATTGAAAGCCGTGAGTATAGTCGCCACCGCCATGGTGGGCACCTCACCCAGTTGCGCCAAGGCCTGTAGCACCGGCTGCATCCACCAACCCTGCACGCCGCCCAAAATGAGCAAGCCTGCCAAGAAAAAGGCCACCAAGAGAGGAATACGGAACTCCAGCTTGTCCTGATGCTTGCTCGTCATCAGCGTATAAGCCAAGAACACCGCAAAGCCCGACAGGAAGAACACTGGATAATGCGCATAGTAAACCGTATAAACAAGGAAGGCCACCGATATGCCATATATCCACAGAGGCAGCGGGCGTGGTGCTTCTTTTTCCCTTTCCTCTGGCGACTCATCCTGTAGTTGGGTGAGCGCAAGAGCATTCAACTCTGCCAAGTACTTGCGGAACAACATATAATACAGACCATTAGCCAATGCAATACCCAGCATAGCCTTCCAGCCAAAGTTGAGCATCATATAATCTATACCCCAGCCCCACTTGCCAGCAATCATCACAATGGGAGGAGCCGCAAAATGCGTCAAGGTCCCACCCACAGAGATATTAACAAAGAGTAGACCCAGCGTGGCATAGGCAAAGCTCGCCTTGGGCTTCAGAGAATAAACCTTCTTGCTGAGGATAATCGCCGCCAGCGTCATCGCAGCCGCCTCCGTAATAAAAGAACCGAGGAAGGGAGCAATAGTCAGCACAGACAACCACCAAGCCGTGGGCGATTGATTGCCCAACTTCGCCACCCAACCCAGCATATTTTCAGCAAGACGGTATACAGGGCGAGAGGCAGCAATAATCATAATCACCGCCACAAACAGAGGCTCTGTGTAACTCGTATCCCGCGCCACATAGGCAAACAAGTCCGCAGGCGTGTAATAACAGAGACAGACCACAGCAAAGGGCAAAACCCACATGCCAAAAATAAGCTCTATCTCACCCAGAATATGAAAAATCTTTGACTTCAATGGCGAACTACTATGATGAGCCAACCGCTGAAAAATAGGAGCCAAGAAAGTATGAATAATAGCCCCGAGGAAGACCAGAGTCACCGCAATATTGAATTGATGCGCCTCAATGCGAGCGGAGAGTTTTTCTCCCAGCGTCATCTCAGCCTCCGCTGCTGCATAGGAAGGAAGGGGGTGAGGAAAGTGACTATACTGCGCACCTTTGCCTGTTTCCTCCTGCGTCCAAGCAGCAGAAACATCATCCACAGCAAGATCTGCTGCAAAGGCAGGTGCTAGGAAAAAGAAAAGACAAAGGCAGAGAATGATACGATTCGTAACTGTGTTCATCATGGTACAGGCGCATCATATCATAAGCGACATAGGGCTGGCGAGCAAATCCGACGACATCACTCGCAAAAATGAAGAGAGCCCTTGATTACAAGGACTCTCTTCATCATCAAAAACCAAGACGATTCGAATACTCACTGACAGTTCGCACCAAATCCACGACCAAATCAGCCTCAATGGTATTGCTATTGCTGGCAATACTGAGCCTCTGCAAGGCAAAACTGAGAAGGCGTATAGTATGAGAATTCGCCTGATGCGCCTGATCCCCTGAGGAAAGTTTCGTGATATACTCCTTCATGAGAGTCGTGGACTTCTTATTAAGCTTCAGCCCCAGCTTGCCAAGGTGAACATGCAGCAGCTGCAGCAATTCATCATCGCTGTAATCCTCAAAGATGAGCGTGTAATCAAAGCTGTAAATGCCAATCTTTGCCAAACTCTTGGAAAGACCCGCGCGGGGGGAATCATTTTCTGCGAGAATCATCGCTGCCCGAGAACCGCGCTCATGCACGAAGACCGAGCCTATGGCACGCAGCTCCATAGGTGATATAGCACGCCCCACATCCGGTGGCAGAGAGCTAACGCCATTGACAAAGAGCATGCCATTCTTCGATTCTGAGACCTTTTGAGTCATGAAGGCAGAGTTGTAGCTAGTAGAACCTATAATTTCCTCCGCCTCCACCTTCACCAGCTTGTCCATCTTGATGAGACGCAGCCCCTTCAAGATACTGGTAAGAATACGCGCAATAGTCCCCTTCCCCGTGCCAAAATTACCAACAAAGCTCCACTTCAAAGGATAGTTCTCCATGGTGCGGTCACCGCGGGCATGCAGAGCACGGACAAAGTCGACAAACTGGTGCAGACTCTTTTTCACACCCTCCAGACCCACTAGGCCGTCCAGCTCATTGAGAGCAGTCTCTAGCAGCGCCTCATCAAAGCTGTTCTCATTAATCATCTTCACCTCCTCATCGCTGACAGGGATGTCTTCGCGTGTGATGATATTGAGCTTTTCCATATCAATATCTTCACCGAGACGCTCTGCCATACTCAGCATGAGCTCTGTGCTGACAAGACGCACCGCAAAGCGACCGTTGCTGAACTTCTCATCCTTTTCCTGATGCTCACGCTTGATAAGAGCGCGCAAGGCCTCCTGCGCGTCGGGCGTGAAGCTTAGCTTATGACGGGACGCCTCTGCCATAGCAATCTTGTATAGCTCCTTTTCGTCATAGTCGGGGAAGTTAAAAGTCTTGGAAAAACGCCCCTTCAGACCGGGGTTCGTGTTCATCAGCTCCATCATCTCCTTTTCATAGCCAGCCATAATCACAATCATATCGCAGCTTTCTTGACCAATCACGGTGAGAAGGAGCTCCAAAACACGGTAGCCATCATCATTACTATTATTGATTTTTGCAAGATTGTAAGCCTCATCAATAAAGAGAATATTGCCCTGTGCCTCTCTAATCTTATCCTTCATGTTTTTCTCGGTCTCGCCTACTAAGAAACCAACCACATCTGCGCGAGATGCCATGACGACATTCCCCTTACTGAGAATACCCATTGACTTATAAATCTTTCCTAGATAGGTAGCAACACTAGTCTTACCCGTACCGGGGTTACCAGTAAAAATCATGTGCAGAGGGGGAAGCTTTGTGTACACCCCCTGCTTGCGACGCGCATTGAGAACACTGATGTAGCGCAGGTGACGCGTCAACTCACTCTTCAAGCTGGAAAGCCCTATCATGCTATTGAGCTCCGACATGGCCTCGTGTGCATCCTTTTCTTGATGGTAGTTGGGGATATCCTCCTTCACTATGGTAGAAACCACCTTAGTATCTTCATAGTTATCTAGATTTTCTAGGCGTATAGCCATATTCTTCAGTACCTCATTGGTCAGGAGAGTGCTGATGTAGCGGGCATTGCCGAACTCCTCGTTTCTGTTAGCGTAGGCAGAAGCAATATTCATTTTCAACAGGGTGCGAGCCTCCTCTTCTATACTGTACTGCTTCTCTTCCAACCAGAGATCAGCAATCTGTATGAGCTCCTCCTCATTGTAATCGTCAAAATAAACGCAGTTCAAGCGAGAGCGCAAACCGGGATTGCTGCTCAAAAACTTTTCCATAGGTGCTGTGTAGCCAGCAAACACAACCATCCAATCGCGCCAGCGCTCATCAGCCATCTTGCTAAGAAGTGCGCTGACAACCTGCTTTCCTGGGTCATGAGGATGCTCCGTGACGAGGTCATAAGCCTCATCAATGAAAAGAATACCGCCTTTTGACTCAGAAACAGCAGCTCGGGTATTGTCGCCCTCTGCGTTCCAATTCTGCCCGAGGAGGTTAGCGCGCTCCTTAATAACAACTTGCCCCTTACTCAGAACACCTATTTCCTTGTAAATCTGACCGAGGATTTTCGCGATAGTAGTCTTTCCTGTACCAGGATTGCCCAAGAAAGCAAGATGCAGCGGGCGAGAAGTAACAGTAAAGCCCAACTTCTCACGCGCCCTTTCCAGCTTTACCTGAGCAATGATGCCCTGTAGATCCTTTTTCAAACGCTCCAAACCTATCATCGCATTGAGACGCTCTTGCGGTGTCTTGTTCCCATCACGGACGCGGGCGGCGGTCCTATTCTTTGTCTCCACATGCTTCGTTTTAAAGGAGTGAGGGACATCATCTTCACCTATGCTGAATCGGGCCTTCGCAATGACCTCTCCAAAAAAAGATATCGTAACGATATAGCGTCCTTCATTCATCTCAAAACCGCATAAATCCTGCTGCACCAAGTCCCTATCTTCACCGCTTATCATCGTCACCTCGGCGTTTTCATAAACACAGTCGCCTTCATAGGTGGTAACCCTTGTGACAAATTGACCTTCGAGATTCTCCTTCAATGCGTTTTTATACTCTGCAATCAACCTGACACCAGATAGATTCTTCCCGTCGAAGGATCTTTTCGCACCTACTTTCAGCAGTGACTCCAGATCATTATCGCTACCTTCATCCATTCGGAAGAGCCCAAAGTACAGCAAGCGCAAGCAATCCGTGTGACTCACTGGTCCCGCCTTCACAGTGAAGCGAATGCAACGCACACTGCGATTGCATTCTAAATTGACAATATCCAGCGTCAAATGCCCCTTCTCTATCTCAGAGAAATTCAGCTTGATGGGATTATCAAAGGCAGAGGACTTCGTCTTGATAAGGGAAATGGTGTTATGATCCTTATCGCGCAGGATGAACTCATACTCTGTATCAG
>CAZRZE010000081.1:0-2382 GCA_964604535.1 uncultured Akkermansia sp. | reverse complement strand
GTCACTCTCTTCCTCCTCCTCACCCTTGCCTTCCCTTTGGAGATAGACCAACAGACTGCCCTCCTTGCGACTGGGTCGAAAGTAAGTACCAAGCGAAGGCTCAAGCGGCCTATTGCTCCTATCGAGGCTGGGAACATCCAAGGCAAAACGCAGATTGTATTTAAAAGTAGATACCTCCTCATCCTCAGAGTCATTCGTATCGGCAAGCAGATCATTCATACTTATATCCAGAGGAAAAGTTCTGGCTTTCTCTGACGTCCAGTCACGCATCTGTTGAAAGTCCAGTGGCTCGAACCTTCGCAGAGGATGAGTCACATCAAAGAGATCGGAACGCAGGCTGCCCAACCTCTCCAAACGAGGGATGGAAAACAGCTTCTCGCTAGAAAGAACAGTGATGGGCTTCCACTTCTTTAGCTCCTTTTCCTGCACGTCAACATGCGCCCCTGTCATGAGAAGAATGAAGGGCTTATGCTTCGTTATACTGTAATTTTTAATATGATGCTCCAATTGATAAACAGGAGACACGCAATGACCAGAATGGCTTTCCCAACTGGGTTCTTGCCGAGAACTCTCCCCATTAAGGGGTGTCCAGCTGTTAAAGCCTTCTGTATTCCCAAAGAAGAGATGAATGATATAGTTGAGATCCCCCCTCTCCACGAGAAGGGTGTTTTCCAGATTGGAATAGGAGCGAACGTCCCAAGAGGTCTTTTTGAAAAAGTCGACAACAGACTTGAAAGCCTCTTCCTGTGTAGCATTAAGCTTATTCATAACGTGAGTTTCTATGATTATCTAAATATTATTATTCGTGATGGGCAGGCATAATACACCTTGACTACGAATAAGATCATCAAGGATACCTGTTATATGAGCACGCGAAACAACCACATCTATTTCGTGGTCTGTTAGTCTGTTAGCTGGACAGCATGCCGAGATATGGGCACACTACTACTTTAAACGGCTAAATCGCTAAGCTATTTTTATCATGGGAGCAAGTCTCATCGGGCAATGGGTGTAGGTAGCAAAGCCGTGCTTGTCCATCAAGCGTTCATCAATTCTTCCTCTCATGGAGCGTTTCCGACGCTCGGGAAACTTAAAAACAGCATCTCTGTTCAAAAGCGAGAACCCTCTGGGGCAATTCTACAGAAATTATTCACCTCGTCAAGATAATCTCGCAAAAAATTCAAGAAAAAAATCAAGACCTCAGAAAAACCTTGACTTTCTTCCCCCAAATAGCGACAATACCGCACCCCTAATACAGAGCCACCACCCCCATGGGTAGAGCTCAACAAGGAAAGATGGCTGAGCTGGTCTAAGGCACTCGACTCGAAATCGAACGTGGTAGTGATATCACCGTGGGTTCGAATCCCACTCTTTCCGTAACCGATATAGACACACCCCTACACTTCTCGCTAAGTATAGGGGATTTTTTTACCCAAAGTGTTCTTTAGATGCCGCTGAGGCGGAAGAAGGATTTGGCGTTTTCGGTGGTGAAGTGGGCTACCTCTTCTAGGCTTTGACTGCGGAGTTCGGCGATTTTTTTGGCGACGTAGTAGGTGCGGCCTGGGATGTTGAGTTGGCCGCGGTAGGGTTCTGGGGAAAGGAAGGGGGCGTCGGTTTCCAGCATGAGACGATCTGCTGGACACCAAGTGGCGATGTCTTGTAGATCTTCCACTTTTTTGAAGGTGACTATACCGGTGATGGAAATGAGTCCGTTGAGCTCTGCAAAGATGGCTTCGGCCTGTGTTTGGTTGCCTATGAAGCAATGAAAGACGGGGCGTACCTTGGGGAAGTTCTTTGCTATGGCAAAGGTGTCATCAAAGCAGGCTGTCCCTTTTCTGTCACGTGTGTGTAGGGAGATATTGAGTCCCAGTTTTTCTGCCAAGGCAAAGTGCTGCTCCAAGAGTTCATGCTGGCGGCGGCGGTAGTTTTCCTCTGTCCAGCCTTCTGGGGCTGGCCACCAGTAGTCTAACCCTGTTTCACCTATGGCTGCTTGGGGGTGTTCTAGGC
This sequence comes from uncultured Akkermansia sp., assembly GCA_964604535.1. Classification (GTDB taxonomy): domain Bacteria; phylum Verrucomicrobiota; class Verrucomicrobiia; order Verrucomicrobiales; family Akkermansiaceae; genus Akkermansia. The sequence continues at coordinate 375 of CAZRZE010000081.1, read as the reverse complement.
ACAGTCGTTCCAGCTCTTCCATGTCGCCGTCTTGCACAGAGGGGGCGTCGGTGGGGTGGACAGCAAGGGTGGAGCTGACCCTATCGGGGTAAAGCTGCGCCAACTCAATGCTTCCTTGCCAGTCTTTTCGGTGTGTCCCTTGGGTGATGCTGTGGGTGACTCCAAGCTGGTAGGATTCCTCGAGTACGGTAGCAATATCGGGATACTTTGTTGTGACAAGGTGACAGTGAGTGTCAATAATCATGGGCATGTTCTACGCGAACTAGGCAGTACTGTCAAGCCCAAAGACTGCCCATCGGCATCTCTTCAGCGTCTCGCTAATGGGGAGTTCTCGCAATTCGCAAGGAGGGCTCGTGGAAGGATTTTCGTCAGATT
>CAZRZE010000080.1:0-8287 GCA_964604535.1 uncultured Akkermansia sp. | reverse complement strand
ATTACAAGGGCATGCTCTGCATGATTAACCCCGACTTTGAAATCATGGAGGACGACAGCGGGCTGCGACTGGTAGAGCAAGCCCTAGGCGGCAGCTGGGAGGGCGTAGAAGCCCCGCCTCCCGCAGCAGAAGGCATCACGCCTCGCGTCTGCATACACGTAGACCGTTGGGTGCCCATCTATCGCAGTCTTTCAGGCATTGCTGCAAGGCGCTACAGAGAAATCGTCTGGGAAAGCCTAGAGCGACTGGAAAAGAACCTAGCAGCCCCCTACTACGACATAGCACCCAGCTACGCATGGAGGCAGGCCTTGCTTGACATACACTTCCCCGAGCAGGAGGAGCTGATACGCAAGGCGCGACTGCGCCTCGCCCTCAATGAATGCTTTGTCCAGCAATTCAAGGTGCAGTGGAAGCGTCGCCGTGCGCAAAAAATGAACGGTCAAATCAGCTACACCACCCGCTACTTTCTGGATGAACTCATCGCCTCCCTGCCCTACAGCATGACAGCGGCGCAGCAACGCTGCCTAGCAGAAATCATGGAAGACATGGCACAGCCTCGACCCATGAACCGCCTAGTCCAAGGAGATGTTGGCAGCGGTAAGACCCTAGTTGCCCTTGCTGCCATGCTCCTCTGCGTCGAAAGCGGCAAAGTGGCAGCCCTCATTGCCCCCACACAGATATTGGCAGAGCAGCATTATGAGAACTTCTCCCGCCTCCTTGCAGGCATGGACATCAGTATATCCCTGCGCACAGCGGATAGAAAAGAAGACAGCGACCTTGTCGACTTGCAAGAAGAAAGAGACAGCAGCAGCCCGCGCATCGTCATAGGCACCCATGCCCTACTCTACAAAAAGAACAGACTCAGCCACCTCGGATTAGCCGTCATAGATGAGCAGCACAAGTTTGGCGTAGAGCAGAGAGAACGCTTCATCGCCACAGAGGAAGTCCCCGACCTCCTCGTCATGACAGCCACCCCCATACCGCGCACACTGACCCTCACCCTCTACGGAGACTTGGACGTGTCCGTTATTGATGAATTTCCCGCCAACAGAGGAAAAATCCTCACCGCCCTGCGTCACCCCAAGCAGAAAAAACGTATTATCAAATTCCTCCACGAACAGCTGGAAGAAGGGCGGCAAATCTACATCGTCTCCCCCCTCGTAGAAGAAAGCGAAAAACGCGCTCAAAAAGCAGCCCTCAGTGAATGGGAGAACTGGAAGGAGGAGTTCTCTGCCTATGAAGTTGGACTCCTGCATGGCAAGCTCTCCTCAGATGAGAAAGAAGACATCATGAAGCGTTTTCGCAGCAACGAGGTGCAAGTGCTGGTTGCGACAACTGTCGTTGAGGTAGGGGTGGATGTAGCCAATGCTACCGTCATGATGATAAATGATGCCGATAGCTTTGGTTTATCGCAGCTGCACCAGCTACGCGGACGCATAGGGCGTGGGGAGCACAAAAGCTACTGCATCCTGCTCTCCGATGCAAAGGAAGGAGACGAGGCTTGGGAAAAGCTCAGCATACTCGTACGTAGTCGAGATGGCTTTGAGATAGCAGAAGAGGATTTTCGCCTGCGCGGCCCCGGTGACGTATTGGGGAAGGCGCAGAGTGGGCTTGGTAGTGTGCAATTTGTGGAGTGGTTAAGCAACTCTCGCCTGATACATAGGGCAACGCAAGAAGTTGTCGCTATACTGGATGCTGATCCTCAGTTGGAGAGGACGGAGCATGCTGCACTGCGTGAGCTGGTGGCAGCAGAAACGGGCGGTGGCGTAGTCGCGTAAGAGTCTCGCTGGTCTAGGACTTTACCCCGCCTATTTCCTCTGGCAGCGGGGCGATAATCATAGGATTGCCGTAGGCGCGATGTCCTGCTGGTACGTCTCTGTTGACAACGCAACGCGCTGATATGACGCAATTATCCCCAATGCTCACGCCGCGCAAAATCACGCATTCTGTGGCGATAAAGCACTTTTTTCCTATGCTGATAGGTTTTCCATTCCATGCGCGTCGTCCCTTCCAGCCTATTTCTTCATCGTAATCATGGCAGACAGTGTCCAGTATGAGGCAGCCACCACCTATGATGGTATAGTCGCCAATGCTTACCTTGCTTGTGCAGATAATACGCGATCCGCTTATACCAGCGTGCTTTCCTAGTTCCACATGGGCTTCTGGGGTGAGGGTATCAATGCGCACAGGTGCAGTGATTAGTTGATTAAAGCGTCGATCAGAGTTCAAGGTGCAACCTTCACCAAGAACAAGGTGAGAACCTTTCTTGAGATGAATCCGAGGATAGCCATGAAAGATGCAATCCTTGTCTATCTGTACACCTTTTTTCAAGGATAAAAAGAAACGGCAGAGGGCAGAATATCCCATAATTAATTTGAACTTCAGCTTCGCAAGCATAATAACACTGAGAACAGTAACATAGGACGGGGCACTGAGCAAGGGGAAATTTCATGCTCTCTTTTTCGTCTTGTGTATGTTTTTTGAAAAAATGTGTCTCAATGAGCATATTTTTGTGCATTTTGCTTGATTCAGCTTTGAGCCACTTTTAAAATCTGATAGTGAGCTTGCCGCATCTTACAGTAGAAGAAAATAAGGCTTGGCTGCGTTGTCGCAAAAAGACGACTCAGTGGCTCAGCTGCTTTTCCTACCGTCTCATCCCGCAACTCTACCATCAGAAGATAAAAGAGCTATGAATAAGCAAGACCCCCATAGCCCAGCTGATGAACCACCCTACTATCTGGATATAGAGACTATACCAGATGAGGAGTGGCAGAGCATCTGTAATAGGGGAGGGCGTGGCAAGGAGGAACAACTGCTTGCAGATCTCTTGGGGCATATGCTGCAAGTACAGCCTTCGCTTTATACCGAAGAAGAGGCGGATGACGCAGAGGAATCTTGGCTCGCTGCCGAGGATGAGGGCGACAATATGCTATAAAACGGGTGCTAGCAGGCGGCATAGTCGTGCTGCATAGCGCGTCAGTAGCGAGGATTTTTCCCATAGCTCTTCTGTGATGGGGCTGCAATGCAGCATGTCCTCCCTTAACATGCTTTCCACCTGCTGAGCCATGTGCTGGTCATGGATGATGCAGTTAAGTTCGTAGTTCAAGCTTAATGATCTATTGTCCAGATTAGCCGATCCTATGCAGCTGAAGTTATCATCGCAGAGTAGGACTTTTTGGTGCAAAAAGCCTGCTTGGTAGCCCAGTATCTTGATGCCTAGTTTGCAGAGTTCTGGGATGTAGTTGAGTCGGGCTAAGGAGAATATGATGTTGCTGCCTCGCTCTGGAACAATGATGCGGACATCCACCCCTCTCAGCGCAGCATTGTACAGTGCTTGCAAGACGCTTTCGCTGGGGATGAGGTAGGGAGTGGCTATCCACAGACGGTGCTGCGCTTGCGACGCGAGAAGCAAAAAGCTGCTCTGCCACGCGTTGATGCTGTACTCGGGTCCCGAGGGGATGCACATGGCTTGCTGCGTGCCATGGGGCTCGATGTATTTTGGGGTTAGCGCGTGCAGGTCTTGCTGCGTGGCGCGGTACCAGTCACGGTGAAAGCAAAGCATGGCCTGCGCCGCAACGGGACCTTTGATGCTGATAAAAGTATCTCTCCATCTCATGCCATCTACCTTTCCGAGATACTCACAACCTATGTTGAGCCCACCTAGCCATGCCTGCTGTGAGTCGACGATGACCAGTTTTCTGTGATTGCGGTGATTGATGCGTAGAAAGGAGCTAAGCCAGAATCGCTTTCCTAAAAAAGGGCTGATATGCACCCCTGCGCGTTGTAGTTTTCGAATCAGACCTAGGGGGAGCTTGTGAGAGCCTATTTCGTCATAGATGACATGGACGCGCACGCCTTGTTGGGCTTTGCGCATGAGGCAATCACCCAACAGCTTGCCCACCTTGTCGTCCTTGATGATAAAGAATTCCAGTAGGATGGACTCTTGCGCTGCCTCCATGGCGGTGAGTAGGCTGCGGTAGGTCTCTTCTCCATTCAGGAGCAGTTGCACCTCATTGCCAGAGCAGGCATCTATCCCTGTGAGGCGGCTGAGGGCTGTCTCTAGCCTATTGGGATTTCCCTTGTGCTGCTGCCAGAGCTGGACGAGGGATTGGGTGCTCTCTTCGGGTAAAGCAGAGCTCATCAGGCGTCGCAAGCGTCGCCTGCCTAGTGCTAGGTAGAAGATAATACTGGGTAGGGGGAGGAGGAGGAGTGCTATCGTCCACGCAAGAGCTCCTTGTGCAGAGCGCGCGTTGTAAAGCGCATGCAGTGCGCAGATAGAGCCTGCTAGCACTGTCACCAACCAGATAATCCCCCAAAGCATAACTCACTCCATTTTGCTATTAGACTCTGCGGTAAAGATGGTACGGCAGGGGTAGGGGATGCCTATGCCGTGCTTTTTGAAGGCTGCAAGGATGGCAACTGCAAATCTGTAGCGCACATCGTGGTAATCAGAGGTCTTGCACCATGCCCCAACATGGAGGTTGAGTGAGCTGTCGGCAAAGGCGCTAAAAAGCACCACAGGCGCAGGAGAGTTAGCCAATAAAGGTTGATCCTCTATCACCTCAAGCAGAACCTCTCTCACGCGAAGCAGGTCGGAGTCATACTCCACGCCTAGATCGAAATCACAGCGACGCAGGGCATTTCCCGTGATATTAATAACGGGCGATTGGATGAGAGTGCCGTTGGGCACGCGAATGAGGGAGTTGTCCACGCGGCGCAGTTGGACGGAGAGCAGGGAGATGCTTTCCACTGTTCCTTCTACATCTTCCACGCGGATGAAGTCGCCAATCTTGATGGTTTTTTCAGAGATGATGAAGAGTCCGCAGATGACATTGCTTAGTGAGGTCTGGGCTGCAAAACCTATGGCGACACCGAGAACACCGGCTGCACCGATGATGCTGGTGATATTAACGCCGACGTAGCTGAGGGCTTGGGCGAGGGCAAAAAACCAGACCACGGTGAGAGCAGCTGGTCTTAGGATGGATATTACCTGTGGCGGGATAGCCCGAGCGGTGGAGAGGGTGAGAAAAAGGCGTTGCACCACCTTGCTAGCCATCCAGCCAATGAGGAGGATGAAGAAGAAGATAATCCATTTTGTCCAAGTATGATGTTGTTGCATCCAGTGGAATGCGTCGTTAAGCCAATCCATGGATGGTATCATAGCGGACTGTGATAAAATGTCAAGCTATCGTCTGTCTAAATAGGTGGCAATTAGCTTTCGCGCATCATGTTCTCAATCACAGGATGGTAGATGAGTTTTTTACCCATTTCATCGGCCATGGTCTCGGTGGGTAGGTCGTTTATGGCGTGGTAACCCCGTGTCAACAGGAAGGGTACAATGTGTACGCGACTTGCGCTCATCTCACGAAGGGTTTCTACCGCGCCCTCAAGGTAAGTGTAGGCAATCTCTGGTCGCTTCAAGCTCTTCTTGAGTCGCGAGACGCAGAGCATGGGTTCTGGTGCGTAGTTGATGTGCGCTGGTGCATGCGCTACCAAAAGGATGCCATCATCGTCATTCAATCCGCGTGTGACGAGGCTCTTCTCTATTAATTTGACCAAGTGAGGGCTTGCGCCCAAGACGGGCTGCATATAAAGTTGCTTTTTGTCCTGCTCCTCGCCATAGCGCGCGCTGTAGGCAAGGCGTAGTTCTTCTTCCAGTCGCTCACCGCTAGAATAACCACTTTGCATCATCATGGGGTAGACTAGGGTAGGTGCTGTCAATGGGGGGAGTTTCTGGGGATCAATTTTTCCCAATGATGTGTGGTAGACGCGAGAGCTGGGGATGTCCACGCCCAAGGGATTGATGCCTTTGCCCTGCTCGGAATAGCTGACGATGATATAATACTTCTTGCTGCGTTGTTGCCGCAAGGAGTAAAGTAAGGCAAGGATAAGCAGGCTGATTTGAGAAAGGAAGAAGTGAAAGTAAATGAGCCTCCAGAGGTATTGCTCCCTCTCTTCGCTGAGCTGCTCTACCATGAGCTGCCGACCACAGTAAATAGAGCCCCATATCGCCGCGACAAAGGCGAGGATGCAAAGCGTTGTTACGATAACTGTGGTTTTGCGTTTCATGTTTTTTTTGAAAAAACAGGGCAGAAGCTTCCCAGCTTCTACCCTGTTTACTCATTGCTTAGCTCATGGATTACTCCATATCTCAAAAAAAATGATAAAAACTTAGGAATGCATAGGCATGAGGACGTAGAGGAACTCATCAGCCACGCGCATGACTCCAGGGCTGGAGGAGTCGATGAGGTCGAGGGCGACGGGCTTGTCTCCTACTGCCTTGAGCGGCGCGAGTACGAACTCTGCGTTGAAGGTGATGGAGAGATCTCTGCCTGCATATTCTATGGGCATTTCTTCATTGGCTTCACCTACGTCAGATGCGCTGGATTGGACTTCCATCATGCCGGAGGAGAAGGCGAAGCGCACGGTGTTGGTCTTTTCTGCGGAGAGCAGGGAAACGCGGCGCACAATCTCATTGAGGTCTTGGGCGGCGATTTCGATGCGCTCGTTGTAGCGACCGGGGATGACTTGACGGTAGTTGGGGTAGCTGCCGTCTATGAGCTTTGTGTAAAGGATGGTGTCGTCCAAATCAAAGGATGCTTGATTGTTGGTGACGCGGATGATGACTTCACCGCCATCGCTGAGCAGGCGGCTGACTTCGGAGACGGCGCGGCTGGGGATGTCAATGCAGATTTGCTGTGATTCGGGGAACTCCAGCTCATTTTCAAAGAGGGCAAGACGGCGACCGTCTGTGGCGACCATGGTCAGTTTTCCGTCTTGGAAGCAGGTGTAAACACCGTTGAGGACGTAGCGGGTGTTGTCGTGGGAGATAGCGAACTCTGTGTACTTGATGCCCTTGCTGAGCATGCTTTGGGGTACTTTGAATTCACGCGCATCCTTGAAGACGGGCAGTGCGGGGAACTCATCAGCGGGAAGACCGTTGAGTTTGAACTGTGCACGGTTGCAACGTATGGTGGCAACGCGACCTTCAATGTTTACGGTGACTTCACCATCGCGCATTTCGCGTACGATGCTTTGGAGTTTTTTTGCAGGTAGGGTGATAGCGCCTTCTGTGTTGACCATGCAGGGAACTTTTGTCTGTATGGTCATCTCTGTGTTGGTGGAGGTGAGACGCAGTTCGCCGTTGGCGACTTCGAGCAGCACATTGGTGAGAATGGGCATACTGGGGCGTGTGGAAACTACACCAGAGACTTTGTTGAGTCCGTCGAGGAGTACTTGTTTTGCCAGTGAGAAATTCATAATTTAAGAGCCTTTCGTTTGTTGCTTGTATTGTAGAATATGCTAGATGAGATGGCAAGATTTTTTCTTGTGATGCCAAGATTTTCTATATTTATTAGAAAAACGGTACCATATATTGTGGTGTGGGGTGAAATGAGGAGCCTTTCTGTGTGGTGCTTTGTGGATGCGATTATTCAAGAAAGGTGAAGTTTTCTGAAAAACCTTGCAGTCGGGGCAAAAATATTGTTCAATAGTCTCATGCGAATTCTTGCCACACTGGCCGCCGTCATCATGATCTCCCAGCTTAGCTCCTGCGGGTGCAGCAACTGCCCTGGTTATAATCCCAAGTACCTGCATGACATGCCACTGCAATCACGCAGTAACTTCTAAACCCTCTCCTCCTCCTGCTACATGTCTTTTGAGATTCGAGAAAAACCCGATATGGTGGAACGCGCTTTGCTCGTTGCCATCGGTGTTCCTGGTGACAGCAAAGAAGAGCGCACTGCTCTACTAGCAGAGCTCAATGACCTAGTCAGCAACCTCGGCATAGGTATAGTGGACACGCGCCTTGACTTTACCCGAGAGATGCACGCGAAGTTCCTCTGTGGTGTTGGTAAGGCTGATGAAATCTGCCAAGCTGCCCGCGACCTAGACGCAGATTGCTTGATTTTTGACAACATGCTCAGCCCCTCCCAACAGAGAGAATGGGAAAAGCTAGCCCAAATCACCGTTATTGACAGAGAAGAAGTCATCCTCGACATCTTTGCCAAACGCGCACGCACGAAGGAAGCCACCATGCAAGTGGACTTGGCGCGCATGCAATATGCCTTGCCCCGCATGACAGGTATGTGGAAGCACCTTGACCGTCAGCGCGGCGGATCTGGTGGAGGGAAGGGCGGTGGAGCCGCTGCCCGTGGTGAAGGCGAAAAGCAAATCGAAATCGACCGCCGCCTCGCCCATGATCGTATTGAATCCATACGCAAGGAGCTGGAAATCGTCCGCAAGCAGCGCGGCACCCAGCGCAAGGAACGCGACAGACAGGGCATAC
>CAZRZE010000079.1:0-8306 GCA_964604535.1 uncultured Akkermansia sp. | reverse complement strand
CGAGAGCGCGGATTTTTTCCACCTTCTCGCGACGTACGGCAATCAAATCTTCTTCGGAAGAACCTGGAGCACTTTGATTGGGGGTATTTTCTGTCATAGCGGGTGAATTATACACATATTGCTGACAAATACCAGCATAATAAATACATACAGTATAATTCGTTGATTTATTTTGCTGAGAATGCTAGTGTATTTCGTAATGAAAACTCGTATTTACACTTCTCTGACTGATCTTGTGGGGCATACGCCCTTGTTGCATATACAACGTTATCAAGAGGCGCATCAACTTCCTGCAACCCTGCTTGCAAAGTTGGAATACCTCAACCCCAGCGGTAGTGTCAAAGACAGGCTGGCAAAGGCTCTCATAGAAGATGCCGAACAGCGCGGATTGCTGCAAGAAGGCTGCACCATCATTGAGCCCACTAGCGGCAATACAGGCATAGGATTGGCTGCCATCTGCGCAGCAAAGGGCTACCGCCTCATCCTCACCATGCCCGAGACCATGACGCTAGAGCGTCGCAAGCTGCTGCTTGCCTACGGCGCGGAGCTGGTCCTCACCGAGGGCTCAAAGGGCATGCGCGGTGCTATTGCCCGCGCTGAGGAGCTTTGCGAGAGCATAGAGGGTGCTGTGATACCCAGTCAATTTAGCAATCCCGCCAACGCCCGCATGCACGCTGCCACCACTGCTGAGGAAATATGGCAGGACACTGCAGGCGCGGTGGATATCATTGTCGCTGGCGTGGGTACGGGTGGTACAATTAGCGGAGTGAGCCACGCTTTGAAGCAGAAAAACCCTTCCATAGGGATTATAGCCGTAGAGCCCGCAGATTCTCCCATGCTCAGCGAGGGACGAGCTGGTGCGCACATGATTCAGGGCATAGGGGCGGGATTTGTCCCTGATAGCCTCAATACGGAAGCCTATGATGAGGTGCTCACCGTGAGCAATGATGAGGCCTTTGCCACCGCACGTGATTTGGCACGTCGTGAGGGACTTTTGATGGGGATTTCTTCTGGTGCGGCCTTGCATGCCGCGACTCGTGTCGCGCAGCGAGAGCAGAATGCAGGAAAAACCATCGTCGTGATTCTCCCCGATTCTGCTGACCGCTACTATTCAACGCGATTGTTTGAGGAAATTACCTCTCTCAATTGAGAGAAGGTGCAAATGGTACGAAAGAACACTTTATAGTTTTCTTTCACGTTGATTCCGTCTGGAGAAGAATAATGAGAAATTTTACTTTTGGTTAAAAAAAAGCAGCAGAGTTAGGTAACGAGACCGCGTCTGCAGAACTTCTTCTGCTAAAGTGAGCGCGAAAAATAACGCCTAGAATATTAGACTTGTTTTAATCAAAAAAACTTAAACATTATGTTCCAACTAAGTGATCCATGGAAAGACTTTACCTGTGTAGAAGGTCAAGAATTATTGAAGAAGATTATTTGCAAACAAGGAGTTGATCTCAATGCTACTGATTTCATGATTATCTTCGACCCTTATTTACCAGCTGGTACGACGCAAGAAAACCTTAGCTACCTATTTTTAGGCTTCGATTTCCTTGATGAACATATTGACCAATTTCAAGACAATCCTAAAACAAGCGGAATTTATGATTTTTGGGAGAGGCTTTGTAAGTGGTTATATGCGTATAAAAATGAACTCATAGAACTTAATCAATATCAGGTCGCCCTCAAGAGAGTAAAGCAAGTAATCGAGAAGATTCTTCTATTCCATTGGGATCTCACGCAGGGAATAGGTATTTTGTTCTATTCAGCTCAATTACTTACTGATACTATAGGTCAAGATTTGTTAATTGATATCAGCCCGAGTTACCCTCGACGTATATTGGAAAATTTTATGACTGATAGTGATCGTGATTGTGCTATCTCTCTTTATCTATTTTCTGAATGTCACAATGAATATAGCCAAATATGGAAAGAGGCGTCTTTGGTTAAAAGTATTTATACGAATGACATTATTGAAGAAAAGAGGAATATACTATATGCGCGCTGGTTAGAACTTGGAGAGGTCAGCACTCCTGGTTACAGTTGTAGTGTAAAAGTATATATCATTGATGATATTATGTCTTCGTCGTGTTAGTCATAAGGACTTATCTCTAAAATTATCCTTTACGCTGCAAGATAAGCAAGATTTCGCCTATTCCTCATTGCAAGCCTCTTAGGCTCGGTAGAGGAAGTTTTTCTTTCTTATTCTCATCATTTTGTAATCCATGAATTGATTAGATGAACAAGGAAGAGCTATAACTAAAAGAAATTTGACATCCACAAAGAGCGCACTCTATGATGGAGCATCCGCACATCAGTGCTTCCATCCCATGACCACTCAACATATTACATTTATCAACTCACCCTATGGTGCCTGTGATACTCAGCATAGTAACTGCTTCCACCAATCCATTATTGATTTAGGCTATCATGTAGAATACACCAATCACGGTCAAGCACAGCATGATATACACATCTATTCCAATCAAGGATGCCAGCATGATCATGTCGATAGCCTACGCATTTTCTACACAGGAGAATCCCTCGTTCCCGATTGGAAAGAATGCGACTACGCCATAGGCTTCATGAAGGAGAATATCCTCTACCCCGACTGCTATTATCGCTTTCCATGGTGGCTTATTACACACTCAGGTATAAAACGCCACGGAGCAGCAGGAAATACCAACCGTGATTTTTGCAGCTTTGTAGTGAGCGATATCCCTTATTGGCAATCTAATTATAGGATCAAGATGTTCGATATACTCCAAAGCTACAAAACAGTGCAAAGCGCAGGAGCAGTACGCAATAATATTGGCTCTATAGGTCGCAGTATTCAGGACAAGCTCGATTTCTTATCACATTTCAAGTTCAACCTTTGCTTTGAAAACTACTCCTGCCCTGGCTACAGCACGGAAAAACTCTTTGACGCAATAGCTGCCAACACTCTGCCCATCTATTGGGGTGATCCACGCCTGCCAGAGGACATCAACCCAAGGCGTTACATCAACGCCCATGATTTTGCTAACCTTTCCGCATTAATGGAATATATCAAAAAAGTCGACCAAGATGACGCATTCTACCAGTCTTATTTTGAAGAACCGCTCTTTCTCGATAATCAAAGAAAACCCGAGGACTATATAGAAGGACTCAAGGCATTCTTAGCACCCATTCTAAGCCACAGACGCAGAAGAATCCATGAACGCATCTCTCATCACGGCAACTTACTTATCCCCTCTTATACCCACTTAGACCTATAAGGCTTGAAGTCACTTCTTAAGGGATTCCGTGAGTGGGATTCAAATTTTTTCAAGTACATGAAAAATGTTATTTTGTATTACATATAATATATGTTGATTTTTTTAAGAAACATGTTATAACGAAGATTACTGCCATAAAAACATGTACTCTACTATAAAAAAACTATTTATCAATGGCTTTCCTAGTCTCTACGGAGGCGCAGGAACAGAACTGCATCATCAGATTCTCATTTGGAGCAAAATGGGGATAGAAATTCACATCATCCCCACGCAAACTGGGGTAGAGAATGAAGCCCTCTATCACGAAATGCTCTCTCTGGGTGTCTTGATACACGCGCCTAATGACTGGACTTGCCTCACAGAAGACGACCCCATCATCGCTTTTTGCAATGAGGCATTTTTAGAGAACTTAACAGAAATCAACCAGTACACAAAACGCACAATATTTGTCAACTGCATGACATGGCTCTTTGAAAGGGAGAAGGAATGCATGCAAAGAGGGCTGATCGCCATGTTTCTCTACCAAAATGAGGATGTATTGAGGCTCAATCAGCCACTTCTCCAAGCCCTCAACCCCGACGCAAAGCAGGTGCGCTTTATGCGATTTAAACCCTATTTTCACCTCGAAAACTTTCCCTTCATCGCCCAGCGAGATGACGACTATTTCGACTGCGGGCGCATCTCCCGCCAAGATGCGGATAAGTACGCACGTAACACGCTGCATATCTATGAATCCTTTGTTGCTCCGCGCTCAAAAAGAGGGCTCTTCCTTGGCTTTTCTGACAAGAGCCGAGAGAAAATTGGACAACCCATGGACTGGATACACACCGCAGTGGATCAAAATGAGCTATCACAGCAGGATTTTTACCGCCACTGTCGCATTATTCTCCAGCCCTCCGATACCACGGAAAACTGGCCACGCATAGGCTTTGAAGCCATGGCCAGCGGCAGCATTCTCATCGTTGATAATAGAGGCGGTTGGCGACAGCTCGTAGAGCATGGTAAGACTGGTTGGCTTTGTGACCATGATCGAGACTTCATCTACTACGCCTCAAAGATGGCATATGAGCCGCATATACGAGAAGATATGGCAGCAGCCGCCTACCAGAGGGGGCTTTCCCTCGGGGGAGAATCTGCCTCCATCGCCTCATGGGAAGAAATCTTTACCGCCATGGCAAAACTCCCTACACGATGATGAATAATAATCAATACAAAAACAGCCAATCATCGCCCCCTAGCCCTGCGCAAATCCTTATTGGTATATGCAGCTGCGTCAGGGCAAAAGAACGCCGTGATACGGTTCGCGACACATGGATGCAGCAACAGAACACATCCGCGCAGTGTCTCTTTTTTGTCGGAAAGGGGGGGACATGCCAAGAGTCCGACTGCATCCAGCTAGATACCGATGATAGCTATGATTACCTGCCAGAAAAGGTGCTTGCCTTCTTTCAATACGCTTTAGAGAATCTGCAATTCGACTGGCTTTTCAAGTGTGATGATGACACCTACGTCCACCAAGAACGCCTCTTGGAGCTCTGCGACATGGGGGCAGACTTCATCGGCAACCCATGGCTAGACACACGCGGCTCACCCAGTGGAGGGGCGGGATACATGATGTCGCGCGCCTTGGTAGAGCGCATCGTTTCGCATAGAGCATCCATCCCCCATACAGGGGCAGAGGACGTACTCATTGGAGAACTAGCCATGCGCCTCTGCGAGACACCCCATGCCACCCCGCGCCTCAGTTATGACAACTACCCCGCCCCCTTTCCGTACAACAACATCATCACCGCTCATTGGCTATCCATAAAGATCATGCGTTTGATGCAGGAGATGCAAAATCTAGTGCCCACCTTCAGCCTATTTGCCCAGCATCCTCATTGGCGGGATGAGCTGCTTTTCTACCCCAATGGCATATTCATACGAAAAGAAGCTGCCTGCATGGGAGAATGGAGTATAGGGGATAGCGATAGCATCACCCTCTCATGGTTCAACTGGGATGCAGAGACACTTTTGCCTTGCGAGCAGGGTTACCAATCGGGAGAGTTCAGACTCTACCGCCCCTCCGCTCTCTGCTCACAGCATATATCCCCCACATGGTGGAACAGCTATGAGCAGCAGATAGAATTGCGCCATGAGAGAGAAGGCGAAACAGTCCGCCTTCGCGGACGCAAGCTCTACTCCCTGCACGCCAATGAACACGTGGCAGACATCCTCTACCACAGCCCCGATTCCCTTATGCTCAAACGCCCCGATGAGGCGGCAGAGTTCTACACACAGGTGCAAAATAACCACTACCAACGCTGGCAAGCACCTCAACCCACACAAAGGCAAAAAGTAGGCATTCTCTACATCTGCACAGGTCGTTATGACATGTTCTGGGAAAGCTTTTATTACACAGCACAGCAAAACCTCTTCCTAGAGCACGACGTACACTACTACGTCTTTACTGACAGTGAACAGCTACAAGGTGGGGATAATGTCACCTTTATAAAAAAGCCCTTCCTGCCTTGGCCTTACGAGCTACTGCACCGCTACCATACCTTCATTGAGCACCAGGCGCATTTTGAGGATTGTGATTTCCTCTACTTTTTCAACGCAAACTGCCTCCCCGCAAACCCCATAGGTGAAGAAGTCTTTCCCGATGAAAGGCAGGGACTTGTTGCCACCTTGCATTTTGCCTTCTGCTTCTCGCCCCCAGAAGAGTATACCTACGAGCGCAACCCTCACTCCTGCGCCTACATCCCCACGGGGAGTGGCTACGCCTACATCGCTGGGGGCTTTAACGGTGGCCGCACAGAAGACTTCATGCGCATGGCATACGCCATCAAAGAAGGCGTGGATGCCGACTCCGCACAAGACCTCATCGCCTGCTGGCATGAGGAAAGCCACTACAACCGCTACCTCCTCGACCAATCCCCCCTCATCGTCGCGCCCAACTACCTACTTCCCAGCGACGATCAGCCCTACACAGAAGACGTACGCATTCCCTTCGCCCCCTTCCTCAAAAATACCTGTCGTTACAAAGACAATATCATCGACATCAACTATCTCAAACAACTTGATTAACCAACCGCCATGCACTGCATCATCCTCATAAGCCCTGGAGAAGTCCTCGCCAACGCGCACTTCATCCGACAGGCGGGCTACACCTTTGATCTCTACCCCTCCACGCAGGACACCAGCACACTGGAAGACTCGCGCTATGACGAATCCTTCTCCTACTTGGGACGTGCGCCAGAATCCGCAGAACGCGCCCACGTCCGCTCACTGCGTGCCTCCTTCATGCGCATGATAAGCGACACGCGCTATGCGGGCAATGAGGCGCTTATTTTCTGCGAGAGTGATGTTTCCCCCTGCATCTCAGCCAACACGCTGCGCCCCCTCATCCAAGAACTCTTGGCAGCACATCCAGAGGCGGATGTGATCCGGCTCTTTCACACCGTAGATTTCAGCACAGAAGAGACGCTCCGCGACTTTGCTGAAGGGGAAATCGGCTTTGCACCCATGGAGTACCACCCAGAGCGGGACATCAACGCACCCCATGTCTGGGGCACGCATGCCCTCATCATCCCCACACGCAGCCGTGCGAAGGTCGCAGAGCTCTTTTCTCAATACCGCCTCCCCATAGATGTCACACTAGAGGCAGCCCACGGCAAGGGAGAACTCAACGTGCTATCCTGCTCGGCAAACCTCTTTGCCCAATTCCTGCGCAGAGAGCACAGCACCCCCTACAAGATAGGCTTACTCCTCAGCTCCTACAAAAGATACAGCGAACTCCAACGCCAAATATGGTGCATGATGGATCAGGATTACCCCCATTCCTATCACCTCTTTGTCGCAGTCAAGGGGATAGGCGCGAAAGCATTTGCTGAACAACTCATCCCACAATTCCAGCACTACATAGACGCAGGACGGCTCACCCTACGGCACTTCCCCAACAAGAATCAGCTCAGCAACATACTTGATACAATACGCGACATCGACCTCAGCGCCTATGACCTCTATGCAAAAATAGATGATGATGACATCTATACACGCAACTACCTGAGCACTCTCAACACCTACCATCAGCATCTACCTCGCGGCATAGGCAGCTACTTCTGCGGCTGGGGCAGCTACCTAAAAAATGCAGGAGGATTCCCCCAATTTACACGCGACAACTTCTGGTGCTATGGTCCCACCATGGCATTTAGCAACCAAGTACTAGAACAACTCTTCCTCTATGAAAGCAACCCAAGCCAATTCTCCATCAACACATCCAGCACACCGTGGCACCCAGAATTGAAAGAATTTGGTTTTGCAGAAGACGCCCTCATCGACCGCGTCAACCAGTACTTTGGCGCATGCAATCGCGCCAGCTATGCAGAAACAGAGGGGCACAACACCGCCGTGACCGTATCCCAGATGCAGCCCTCAGTCACAAGAGGAGACTATATCAACCCCGACTTTTGGCGGGAAAACAGCCATGTCTCCCATGAGGCGCAGAGGCACGAAAGCATCATAGAGGCACAGCACCCGCACTGGCTAGGACTCATACGCCTCCTAGGCTCGCGCGCCACCCATCTCAACACAGGCAACGGGGCAAAAATCCTTAGCTTTGACGGAACACAGCTTGTCCTGCACTGGGATAACTGGGGAGAAGAAATCTTTAAAAAAGACAGCACAGGCATATTCCAACTGCAAGGCTAAAAAACAATGAAACAGGCAACTAAAGAGCCGCTATTTTGCCTTATTTTACCAGTGGCTAATTTGTTATCTTGTAATACAAACTAATTTCTTTTTTTGTTGATACTTGATTGTAAAGACCTAGTGATGACCAAGGAAAGCTCCTATCAAAAGATGTTTGACCTGCACTAAAACATTCGTATCCTAAAGGGTAACCTTTCAAGCAATCCTTGTAAACAATACACAACCATAACATCATGAAAGAACCCATACATTCAGATTACCTCGGCAGCAGCAGCTCCTCCAGCTCTAGCAGCTCCTCCAGCTCTAGCAGCTCCTCCAGCTCTAGCAGCTCCTCCAGCTCTAGCTCTAGCAGTAACTCTA
>CAZRZE010000078.1:0-8374 GCA_964604535.1 uncultured Akkermansia sp. | reverse complement strand
AAGAATATCACCTATAATCACGTCTTGAGTAGAGGCTTTGACAAAAATACCTTTATCAACACCTTGAATATCAGTGCTCACGTCGCTATAATTTGCATTTTCAAGATTAAGCCCTATTTTTGGAATTTCTGCCGCGAAAGAAAAAGGCACATGTATGACGATTGATAGTGAGAGCAGAGACTTGATTGATAGATGTGCTTTTGTCATGTGAACTTATTTTTAATGGGACGCGGGGTCATTCTAACAACGTTTTTTAGATTAACAAGCAAATTTTTACGAGAACTTGATAAAAAAAGAATATAATTCTCATAGTCCCTTCTTAGGGTGTGCGCAATTCACAAGCACCCTTGTTTAGTATATTCTTTTCTGCATGACTTAGCGAAGATATGCACCGCCACGCTGATCCTCCTTGCCCTCGCTGGATTCCTCGCCCGCAGAAGACACAAGGTAGCGTAAGAGTGAACCCTAGCTTTATTCCGTGAGTCTGACTTCTTTCTATAAGAAGCTAGGTTTACTTTCGAAATGCCTCCCATCCAGATGGCATAGCTTGGGACGCTTTGCTCTAGCAATAATAGCAGAGTCGAGTGTACCAAAATCATCCACAAAATCTTTTGCAAAGCGTCTCCCTCGAAGTGTCTTTTATTTAAATATTCTACAATCTGCGTAATCAATCCCAGTTTCCAGAACTTGACTTGGGCTCACATTGTATTATACTGAGACCTGAAAAATACTGCTACAATGAAAAAAGCAAACACATTTTCTTTCTGCAAACGCCTGCGCAGTTTCAAGTATGCTTGGCAGGGTATTATCAGCACTGTGCAGCAAGAGCATAATGCCCGCATTCACCTATTGGCGAGTATTTTAGTGATTGCTCTTTCGATCTACGTGGGGTTATCTCGCTGGGAATGGGTTGCCATCGTGGCCTGCATTTGCAGTGTGTGGGCGGCAGAGCTCATTAATACAGCAATTGAGGCGCTTTGTAACCGCATTAGCACAGAGCAGCACCCCCTCATCAAATGTGCCAAAGATTGCGCCGCAGGAGCCGTGCTCATGCTATCGCTTGCGGCTTTATGCATTGGCTTTCTGATTTTTTTACCTCACTTATTGCCTTGATGATGATTCATTAACTAATACTAATAAAGCGATGCAAAGCCTATTTTCACTCACTGCACCGACATGGTTTCAAGACCGCTCAAAGCTTGAATTTTTATATCAAACGAACATCAAATGAATACCCCTCACCCAAATGCCAAAATAGAGACCATTCTCGAACTAGACTATACAAAGCAAGTATTTTCTATTACGCAGATAGCAATCAGCCATAGTGCGGTTGTTGCATGGGCAAGTCGCTGCTATAGTGACTTGGATATTGAATTGTTATCTGATGATTCTATTTTTATTCTTAATGAAATGATAAACAGTAAGGAGGATAGACGCTATTATAATAATCGCTGGCGTGATTTTTCGCAGGAAGAACTAGTGAAGCAATTCGCAAAGAGTATAGAGCTAGAATTACCTATTAAAAAAGGTGCCGCCGATTTGTTTCTTTTCGCGGAATTGACGGCATTATGCAATCCATATCGCGAGCGATTAAATACTCAAGAATTGCATCTCGAAGAGTTTGAAAAACAGAGTATCAGAGAAAAAATATCCCTATTAGAATCCGAAATAGCCTTTCCAGAGCTGGAGCTCAATTACGACTGGATCAATACCTTTGGTACGCTGGCTTACTATAAATGGAAAGAACTATTTGATGTTCAAGATTTAGAATCTGATATGGATAGTGAATATCATGAGGCAATACCAGCTCAATTCTTGCTGGCAGCGAGCCAGTGGCTTACTGAACGTGAAATAAATATAAGTAAATCAGATAAGTTATGGAAACTTCAAGTGTTGAAAAAACGCCTGTGACGGCGACGGTGTGCGAGTATACCTGCTAGGGCAAGCAGACTCAATGTCGCTGTAGACGGTATAATCTTCGGTAAGAGTTATCAGTGAAATTATACACGATTTCGGCAATTTTAACCGAATGAGTGATGTATATTCCATGATTATACAATATTTCGCAATAAGTTTCCACCCTTTCGGGTTCGCCTGATTATTAATGCAATATAAACGTAATATTGACACTTGACCACCATCCAATAATCGAGATATAATATTGCTCTAATGGAAAATCTAGCACAGCTCGCGCTTGCAAAGCGAGAAGAATCCCAGTCGCTCCAGCGTGAGGGTGGAGATCGCGTGCACATTGAAAGGCTGCTGCGAGAGGCTTATGAGCTCTTTGGCGAACTAGCTGTACAGGATGAGGCTCGCTACATCGTTGATTTCATCTGGCAGGGCTATTACCTAGCTAACCACCTCTACGAGGAGGATAACTTTGCTGAGGCACGGGCTATCTCTCTGCCCGCTCTTAGCGCATTAGAAGGGCTTTCTATTAGTGAGCAAAAGCAGCACCTTCTACTTCATTCCCTCCTTCTCAACCAGATTGCGGGCATACTCTGCGAGATGGAAAAAAGCTCTTTCACCGTCAACTTCTTCAAGGAGAAGCAGGCTGAACTCAGCGAGAAGCTCTCCGCGCATCCCATGCATCTCTGCGCCCTCTTATTAGACATCAAGCGCATCCTCGCCATTGAGATATGGGAAGAGGATGAAGATGCCGCAGAGCAGTACTTTTTGCAGTCCTACGAACATGCGAAAGAACTTTATAATCAACTTGATGACAGCTGGAAAAATGAATTTTACTGCGCCAGTGAAGAGCTGGCTGACTTCTACGACTCCACAAATCGCCCAGAACTAGCCCTCCCCTACAAAAACTGTACCACAAAAGCAAATGAACCGCAAAATTAACGACCTCACCCTCTCCGCCCTGCGCGATGAGATTAGAACACTCATTGCTTGCAATCTTCCCGAGCCCGCCGAGGGCTGCACGCACAGAGAGTTACTTGATACATTCCGTCCGCTCATCGACTGCAATCACCGCACTGTGACCAGAGCATGGAAGATGGACAAGGATGATGATGCCTTCCCCTATGTGCAGGCTAATCTTTTGCTCTATATCTACCTCATCGAACACAGCAAGGGTGCTCACCCCAATGATTACCGCTACTGCCTAGCCAGCCTCGCACACTGCTATGATTCTCTCGGGCTCATGCTCGAAGATGGGCAAACCGACGAGGCTCGCCGCTGCTACAGCGAGGCTATTCACTTCATGACGCAAGTGGTCGCCATGGAGGGAGAACAGCCCACTGCCTACCCAGAGATACTCCAGCAATACAAGGACAGATTGCTGAAGCTTAAATAAATCTTTCGGTTGATTTTTTTTACTCAGCTGATTTCCCAAGTTGCGCCAGAACGCAGTAAATCATCGACGCTGCGTATGCTGCAGGTGGATTGGACTTGTTCTATCTGATCTTCTACGGCTTCGTCATAGTTGACCTGCTCTTTGACCCAACGGATGATGCCCAATGCGACTGGGGCGTCGGGGTACTTCATCTCTGCCAGCATGGTATGCAGGGTGGTGTCCAACTCATGCGCATCATGCACCAAGATGTCGTCTAGCGTGTAGCCGTCTTCTCCTATGGTGACGATTTTGAGTTTTCTGCCTTCAAAGACAATGCCTTTTTCGTCATCCACTCCAAAAATCATTTTTTCACCATGGCGCAATACGATGGTATTGGCGCGCCTTGTTGCCTTGCCCTCAGCAAAGGATGCGAAGGCTTTGTTATTGAATATGACGCAGTTCTGTAATACCTCTATCACAGCCGTTCCTTGGTGCTTTGCTGCGGCAATCATGCATTCTCTGGAAAGGGCTAACTCCATATCCACGGTGCGCGCAAAGAATGTCCCACCTATACCTATGACCAACTCACTGGGGTTGAAGGGGTTTTCTATCGTGCCGTAAGGGGATGTCTTTGTAATCTTGCCCAGACTGGAAGTGGGCGAGTACTGCCCCTTTGTCAGACCATATATCTCATTATTAAACAAGATGATATTCACGTCAACATTGCGACGCACCGTGTGGATAAAGTGGTTACCACCTATGGCCAATGAGTCACCGTCACCTGTTGCCACCCAGACGCTGAGTTGGGGGTTAGCCAGCTTCACCCCTGTGGCGACAGCATTGGCGCGTCCATGTATGGTATGAAAGCCAAAGGTCTTGACATAGTAAATGAAGCGAGAGGAGCAACCCACACCCGAGACAAAGGTAAAGTTCTCATGAGGAGTACCATTAATCTGAGCAATCTCTGGCAGAGCCTTTTGTACTGTAGCCAAGATGGCGTGGTTACCACAACCGGGGCACCAGCGTACTTCCTGATCACTCTTAAAATCAGAGGGGCTGTATTTTTTTTGTGCTGACATTTTTTTATTTAAGTAAAGATTCAAATTTTTCTGCTAATTCTACCGTGGTAAAGGGCAGCCCCTCGCACTTGTTGAATTGTTCATAGCGGAACTCTTGGAAGCATTGGCGCAGGTAATTCGCAAATTGTCCATCGTTGAGCTCGCAGACCACAATGGTTTTGAACCGAGAAAAAATCTCCTGAACGCCTCTTGGTAAAGGGTTAATATAATTAAAGTGGCAGAGGGAGATTGATTTCCCCTTGCGCTGCAATTTTTCTACAGCATGTTGCAAGTGCCCACGTGTCCCACCCCATCCTACGACAAGGAGATCGCCTTGGGGCTCGCCAAGGACTTTTTGTTCTGGGATGTATTCTGCCACCTTTGCCACCTTGGCAGCGCGGGTTTTGACCATGAGCTGGTGATTTTTGGGATCATGGGATATGCTGCCCTTCAGGCTGTCTTTCTCCAATCCACCGATGCGATGCTCCATTCCTGCCGTACCGGGGAAAACCCAAGAACGAGCCAGTTTTTCGTTACGTGCGTAGGGCATAAATCCTCCTTCGGGTACTTCTCGGAGAACAGGGGGATGAATATCGGGATAATCTGCCATGGAGGGGATGCGCCAAGGCTCTGAGCCATTGGCAATAAAGCCGTCACTGAGCAGGATGACAGGTGTCATGTGCTCCATGGCCAGTCTTCCCGCCTCAAAGGCGTAGTGAAAGCAATCGCTGGGAGAGGAGGCTGCTACAACAATGAGAGGGCTCTCACCATTGCGTCCCGAGAGGGATTGAGAAAGGTCGCTTTGCTCTGTTTTTGTAGGAAGTCCAGTTGAGGGTCCTCCGCGCTGCACGTTGACAACGACCAAGGGTAGCTCTGCCATCACAGAGAGACCGAGGGCTTCGCTCATCAGCGAGAGACCAGGTCCCGAGGTGGTAGTTGCCGCCAAATGACCTGCAAAGGCTGCTCCGATGGAGGTGCATATACCTGCAATTTCGTCCTCTGCCTGCATTGTTTTGACACCTAAGTCTTTGCGCTTCGACAATTCTTCTAATATCACCGTAGCTGGTGTGATGGGATAAGAGCCGCAGAAAAGAGGGCGTTGTGACTTTTCGGCTGCTGCGCACAAGCCCCACGCAACGGCAACATTGCCATTGAGGGAGCGGTAAGTACCCTTCTCCAAGGGAGCTGCGGCAACGGTGTAGGTGTTAGCAAATTGGTGTGTGTTAGCAGCAAAGTTATAACCAGCTTCCATGGAAAGACGGTTGGCTTCTGCTAGAACAGGGTTCTTGCGTCTGAACTTATCTTCCAAATAGGTCACGGCATACTCTTCTGGTCTATCATAGAGGTAGAAGCAAATGCCTAGGGCAAACATGTTTTTGCAGCGGCTTGCCGACTTGCTGTCTATGTCAAGCATCTTGAGAGCCTCGCGGGTCAAGGTCGTAATCTGCGGCATGACCACGTTATAGTCTTCTAGTTGCAGCTCTGCAATGGGGTCAGAGGTGAGGAAGCCCGCCTTCTTCAAATTGGTCTCCGTGATGGAATCAGCATTGAGGATAATGGTAGCATCGCTTTTGAGCCATTGCTTGTTAGCCTTGAGGGCAGCGGGATTCATGGCGACTAATACATCGCAAAAATCACCGGGATTCAACTCCCTATGAGAGCCAAAGTGTACCTGAAAGCCCGATACACCTGCTACACTGCCCTGAGGGGCTCTGATTTCAGCAGGATAATCTGGAAAGGTGGAAATACCATTACCTAGTTGTGCAGCAGTGTCTGAAAATAGAATGCCTGTGAGCTGCATACCGTCTCCAGAGTCACCTGAAAAGCGGATTACCACATCATCAATTTCACGTCGAATTTCTTGAGTCATTACCTGTAGATCTATTAACCATCATATAGGGCAAAAGTGACCCATCTGTCAAGAAATAAATTCGTTATTCTATACGATTTGTATGTGTGTCTTTTCGTACTCCGTAGCTTCTTTCTTGACAGAAAGAGCTCTTTTGTATAGAGTCACTACATAATGAATGCCACTTCTTCTCTTTCCTGTGCCGCGCTCCTGTTCTCCATTGCTGCCTCTGCCCCTGCTGATGCAGAGCCAAAGAGCCCTGCTGCCCCAGCTGCTACACCAGCTGCGCCAAAACTAGTCAAACCTGACCAGAAGGCCGCGAGAGAACTCACAGAGAGTATCTATAATACATGGAGATTGAGTATGTCGCGCGGCGATGAAGGCACATGGGAAAGTGTCACACCACGCTCCCGTCAGGTGCGTGTGCGCAATATTGTGCGCTCCAACAAGGGAACGATGCGCGATGACTTCTTTGGCAAAAATGCAGAACAGCTGCCACCACTAGAGAACTTCCGCTTCATCGGTGCGCTTGCCAATGCTGATCGCCGCTGCATGTCTGTCACCTACCTAGGCAAGCTGCAAACGCAAGAGGGACAAGCCCCACAACCAGTGGTCTACGTACTTTACTTTGTTGATGAAACGGGCAAAAACCGCTGGACCTTTGACCAGAGCCGCTTTTTCTCCCTAGAAAACCTCGCCCCCATCGCAGAGCGTCTTGCTGCAAAAGACGACAAGGTGCTCATGGATGAAGAGCTCTTTCACCCCTACAAGCAAGTGCCCGCTGTTCCTCGCGCCTGTGGCATGCCCGAAATAGTAGCACAGGTCTTCGTTGACAGCCCCGGTCGCAACATTATTATGACCATCAATGGCGAAGGACCTTATGATTTTTATGACGAACGCCGCGCTGACATCATCCTTGGCGGTCTCAAAAAGGGCGTAAACGTCATCCAATATGAAATCAAGGATGTAGACGGTGCGCCACGTGACTCCATGGCCATTGGACTCTTCCTCATGCCAGAAGCAGAAGGTCAACGCCCCAGTGTGGTGTATGAGCACATTCTCGACTCCAAGGACAAGGCAAAGGGCGGCAGCTTCACCTTCAGCATAGGCAACTCCCACCTCGCCATGCGCAATCCTAGCTACACAGGGCCAAAGCCCGCCCCCTTCCGCCCCGTTCCTCTCAAAAAGAAACAGAATTAACTTGCCATACGATAGCTATCCTGCTAGTATAGTCTCAGCATGAAAGCTATTACAATCTTAGGCAGTAAGAGCGACCTTCCCTTCATGGAGCCCGCTCGTCAGTATTTTGCAGATAACAACATTGAGAATGAAGAGGTAATCCTCTCCGCTCACAGAGACCTCCCCGAACTCATCGAATACCTCAAGGGCTTGGAAGAAGCTGGCACTAAGGCTGTATTGCTTTGTGTCGCAGGTCTCTCCGCAGCCCTCCCCGGTGTGGTGGTGATGAACACATCCCTACCCGTCATCGGTGTACCAGTCCCCTGCGGTCCTCTCAATGGCATTGACGCCTTGCTGGCTATTTCCCAGCTCCCTGGTGGTGTGCCTGCTACAACAGTGGGTCTTCACTCCAAAGCCCCCCTCAATGCTGCACAGGCTGCGCACCGTATTATCAAACTGGCACAATAATGTGACACATGGCTGAGATTCGACAAGAGGCGATTGATACAGCCCTCGATGAGTGGACAAAAGTCATTCTCGAGAGCTTGGCGGATGATAGTTCTCTACCCATCGCCATTGTCGGTCTCATTAGCCATGGTGATGTGCTCGCGCAGCGTTTGGTAAAGCGACTGGCTGCTGCGGGCTATGACGCACTCTACGGTGCGATTGACATCACGCTTTACCGCGATGATTTTTCCATGCAGGAGGGGCGACGCCCCGCCCTGCGTTCTTCTTATCTACCTTTTTCTACGGATGGGATGCGTCTCATCCTCATAGATGACGTGCTGCACACAGGTCGCACCATACGCGCTGCTCTCAACGCGATATTTGACTACGGTCGCCCTGCACGTGTGGAGTTGCACTGTCTGGTAGAGCGACTGCATGGGCGAGAGATTCCCATACAGCCCAACCACCGCGCCTTCTTGATAGAGGATGACTGCCCTGTTACTGTCCATCTCAAGGAGATAGAGGGAGAAGACCTCATTAGCTACTAATTTACTACCG
>CAZRZE010000077.1:0-8377 GCA_964604535.1 uncultured Akkermansia sp. | reverse complement strand
TCTCCTCTTTTTAGCTTGCGTTTACCATTTCGCTCGGTTAAAATAGATTATTATGCAATTCATCAAGCTATACATCATACTCTTTGCCCTTTGCCTTTCCTTACCCAGCTACGCAAAGGACAACCCTGCCCCTCAAAAAGAAATCAGTAAGGCAGAAAAGATGCCTGACTTTGTTGGGCTTGCCACCTACCGCAAGGAAGAAAAAGAGCATGTAGGCACATCTGTGGAAAATGATCCACATATCATGCAGATCATCACCTACTATAAATTTCACCCTCAAATGTATAACATTGCAGGGCGTTTTAAAGGTATAGACTTGCAAAAAGACGGAACAGAAATCAGCCGCCGTCACAATGATGAAGAGCGCAACAAAGAGCGCTACATGCCTCTCATCGTCAAAGAAGGAGAGCAGTACTACATCGTACACGTCTATTACATGACGGAAACCTTCCGTATCATGCACGCGATGAAGCTACAGGATGGAGAATTCATGCCTGTCCGTGGTGACTTGCTGCGCGAGGTGAAGTTACCCGAGCTTTATGAGCGTCTTTCATTCTTCTTCAAACGATCATCCCCTGTCATCCCTAAATAAATGCAAGCCACGGCTCAGGGTGACAGCGAACTTTACCGAAGCTATGTTATCCCATTCATTATCTTCTCCTTGCTCCTGCTACTCTTTCCTGTAGCAGATGCCACTATTTCTTGGGATCACCCAGATGCTGCTTGGTGGCAACGCGCGCCAGAGATGATTATCTACCCCCTTCAAACCTTTATATGCGGTGGCTACCTTTGGTGGACACGGCGCGGGGTGAAATGGGATTGGCAGCTACGCCCCTGCCTCGCGGGTGGCTTGCTGGGTGTACCAGCTATTGGACTTTGGCTTGTGCCCTACTTCATGGGCTGGGTGGAGGTGAGCGGCGGCTTTGACCCTGCGGCTCTCTTTGGAGAACACAGTGCTATCACCTATGGTCAGTACTTCCTGCGCTTCCTACGCGCTGTCGTCATCGTCGCGCTGGTGGAAGAGCTCTTCTGGCGCGGCTTTCTCATGCGCTGGTGTGTCAATCGTGATGAACCACAGACTGTCCCCATGGGCACGCATTCTTGGCTGGGCTACGGGGCGACCACACTGGGTTTCATGCTCATCCATCAACCACAGGATTATGCTGGCGCACTGCTCTTTGGCAGCATAGCCTATATCCTCACCATCAAAACACGCCAACTCATGCCTGTCGTGCTCTACCATGCCGTTGCCAACCTCGTCATGGGCATATGCGCCATCTCCTTTGGCATGTCGGGGCTCTGGTAATTTCTTTTAATCACGTATGATACAATCCTTTATTCTAGCAGCAGGTCTGGGCACACGCATGGCACCGCTGAACTACATCCTGCCAAAGCCCCTCACCCCCGTCTTTCAAAAACCGCTCATCCACCATATCATGGATAGACACTATGCGGCTGGTGTCAGACGTTTTGTTGTGAACAACTCCCAGCTGGACTACCTCTGGGACAAGGCCTTTCCCAAGGAAAGTTACAAGGACTGCCCCGTGGTCATCAGCCATGAACCCAGTCCGCTGGACTCCGGCGGTGGTATCAAAAAAATCCTCCCCCTCATCGACAGGGATCAGCCGCTCATTGTGCAGAATGGCGACATCCTCACCGACATCCCCATTGATGAGCTACTAGCCGCACATCGCCGCAGCGGGGCAAAGCTCACCCTGGCCCTGCGCTCCGTGGATGGACACAAGAATGTAGGCTTTGACCCCGAAAGCGGACGCGTCACCGATATACGCCATGCTCTGGGGATTGATGCTGGTGAGTACCAATTTGCGGGCATTTCTGTCATAGAGCCCAGCATAGCAGAGCTTTTCCCCGAGGACGAAGACTGCTTTTCCATCGTCCCCATATGGGTAGAGCTCATCAAGCAGGGGTTGGTTGCTGGTCATTGCTTTGACTGGTGCAACTGGTATGAGATAGGCAGCCCCAGCCAATACCTCCAAGCCATACTAGACACGCCCAGCTCCCAACGCATCCATCCCAGCGCAAATATTTCTGCCTTGGCAGACATATGCGAAGACTGCATGGTGGGAGAGCATGCTATCATCCCAGCAGGTGTGCGACTCAACAACTGCATCGTCTGGCCGCGCACGCGTGTGGAGGCGGGCGATTACAATAGAAAAATCTTTACACCACGCATCACCGTGGATGTGGGCACAGAGCAATAAGCATGGCAGAGCCCACAGAGAAAAACGAGCACAACGCCGCTGGCCGCTACTACGTGGATAGCAACTGCATAGACTGTGACCTCTGCCGAGAGAGTGCGCCTCAACTCTTTGCCCGAGAAGAAGATGAATCCTACTCCTACGTTGTCCGTCAACCTGAAACAGAGCAAGAGTTCATACTCTGCCACAGCATACTCGAAGCCTGCCCCGTCGAAGCCATAGGCGACGACGGAGAAGAATAAATCCAGCATCATGACCCGCCGAAGAAGAGGAAAAGCCGCGCAGCCCAACACACCTAGTGGAGAGCAAAAAAGCCAGCGCGAAGAACTTTACGAAATCTGCAAGAAAATGAATCGCGGTCGCTACACGCCTGTGCATTTCCCCGATGGCAGCGTGCGTCTTGCCCATGTGCCCTCACAGGCAGAGCAAGACAAGGATCAGGCCTATGCTGATTTTTTTGGTGAGGGATATGACTACTCGACCAAGGCACACATCAGAAGCATGAGCTCCCTAGTAAGTGAAATTTGCGAGCGATTGGACATCAAAGAAGCCAGCATAGCCCCAGAATTATTGGCAAAGGCATGGG
Organism: uncultured Akkermansia sp.; assembly: GCA_964604535.1. Lineage (GTDB taxonomy): Bacteria > Verrucomicrobiota > Verrucomicrobiia > Verrucomicrobiales > Akkermansiaceae > Akkermansia. The sequence continues at coordinate 5,572 of CAZRZE010000077.1, read as the reverse complement.
CAGAGTCCATGGGTAGCTTCTTTGCACAGCAGGCGCAGCTATGCTCCCTTTGCGATGGCGTTGCCTTGATAACAACATTGCATCCCAGCGTACGCTTCGAGCTCACCCGCATGCGACAGAGAGTCATAGCACGATTGAATGAACATCTGGGTCCCGCTAGCGTGCGTCAATTGAAAATCGTGCTGCAATAACTCACCTAGCACAAAAATAATTAGCTTATCAACTACAAAATATCTTGCGAAAAATCTACAAAATGATAGCATGAAGTTTACCCACAGATCACTGCTTGCTTCTATCTCAATTTAGCTAGTTGCGTGTCAGGAAAAAGGGCAGCACCTCAGGACTTGACAACTAGAGTATAGAACCCACCATATGAAGAAAATATTCATTAATTTTATGGCATTAATTGTCGCTATACCCATTCTTAAAGCAGATTACCCACCTGATAAAAGAGATTTGGTTGCCGCAACAAATCTACATGATCCTGAGACCTTAATATCATACTTATTCTATACCGATGCTGATAATCCCATAGTCGATTTAGGCTTAGATATTAGCTGGTCAGAGCACATTGCCAATGCATTGCGTGCAGTTACATCGAATAGACACTCTTTAGAAAATTTTGTAAAGAAACTAAATGCCGCGCATTGCAGCAATTGGAGCTGGTCTCATGAAACGGATAAACGAGTATGGATTATCTTTAAAGAATCATGGCAAAAAGTGCATGTGTATCTTTGTGCAAATACACCTGATAATAAACCGCTAATTGAAGGCACGGAGAAAATAATCAGATATATTGACTCTCAAGCCAAGTAATCACCATGCATCAAATGAAAAAAATCTTGATTTTATCTTCAATAATGTTTTGTAGTGCAAATTCGCTTTCATTAGAGGAAAATCAATCAAATACAGAAATATCCAATCGCTCAGATACTTTTAATCAAGCGATAAGTATTTCTTATGATTTATTAGATCATATAAAAGAAGAAATTAATATCAACGAAATTCTCAATACTCTTGAAGATTACAGAAATGATCCCAAAAAATTCGAAGTTCAGGGGACGGTAGAAAGATATATTCGACATAATCTTACATTAGAAAATACGGATATCAATTATCTTTTCGTTCTCTTATTAGACCATCCAGATTCGTTAGAATTATTATGGTGGCGCAGTGAAGATCGTAAACTCCGTTTATGCATTCTACTACTTTTTCATGGGAGTAGAGGTGACATAGACGTAAGTTTTTTTCCTCGATTTGTTGATCATTGTGGACGTTTCAATCAAGCAGAAAGCAAACAGCGCTTTGAAGAATTAATTTGCGTAATGAAAAATATGCATTTATCAGATGTGATACTAAATGACTATGTTACAAAAATTAGGCACTTGGTGCAAGTACACAACTTAACTGGTGTCAGATAGCGCTAAATGCCGAACAAAGGATTTCGTGGGTTATTTTCGTATATTTTTGCACCTTCGCTTATTACATATGATAATATGCTCTTGCGCGAAGTCGCAAAAATCTTACGAAAATCCCTCCACGACCTCTCTTTGCGAATTACGAGAACTTCCCTTATACACAGAGCCCGCCTCTACCCAGCTATTGGCTGGCAGCACGCGACCTGGTAGGATGACGCTATTGCAACCTAGTCGGCAATTCTCGCCTACATGGGCGCCTAGTTTGTCCCTTCCTGTCGCGCAGAGTTGCCCCTGCCAAGGCATGCGTATTTCTCCTGCATCGTGACGAAAGTTGCTCAGTATGCAGCCACCACCCACATTGACGCCCTTCTCTATTAAGGAGTCACCTATGTAGCTAAGGTGGGAGATGAATGTCCCATCCTTTACAATGCTGTCTTTAACCTCCACGGCATGCCCTATGCGGCAATTTTCGCCTATTTCGCAAAAGCCTCTCAGGTAGGCATTAGGACCAATGCGACTACCCGAGGCGATGCGGACTTTGCCCTCTATGACACAGCCCGCCATGATTTCTGCTCCCTCTGCAAGGCAGAGCTCACCCGTAATGACAGCACTGGGGTGGATCTCACCTGCTAACTGGGTGCAGAGCTCGCGTAGCTCTGCCCCCTTTTCTGCTAGCTGCTGCCATGGGGGAATCTCAGTCATTGAGCTTTTTAATATAGGGAAGCAGTATGCTGTAGAGCTGTTTTTGAATGGGCTCTGCTAGCTGCATATCATCCACGCTCAACAGTCCATCATCAAGACGAGCCACGAGGCTTTGACCGTTGCTGAATTGGAGGTAGCAGACGTGATCGCTGGCTTCTTCTTCCTCTTCATAGTAGCTATCACCTACATCAATGGATTTTCCCTGACGCAGGAGTTGAAAGACCTGCTGTTCTGCCTTCTGAGGGAGGCGGACAGGCGAAGAGGTCAGCCAAGGGGCTGGCTCATTGCTGAGGGTGAAATGCTTTGAAGCCAATGTTTCTTGCAGGGCAACCACCCCCAAAGAGCCAGGTTGCTGGACGCAGCTGGCAAGGGCAGCGAATAATACGAGGAGTGTGCAGCGCATAGGAGTTTTATTTTCTGTAGATTGCTTTTTTATCATCTTTGCGGTAGTAGCGGACATAGTCCACTTCAAATTTTGCGGGATAATCTTTGGCATCAGGTTGTTCTGGCCAAGTACCAGGACCACCTATAGCCGTGTTGATAATGAGATAGGCTGGTTGGTGGTAAGGATTGGTGCCATCGGGGCGATTGGCCACGGAGGTGTCAAAGGTAGCTGCCTTTTTTCCATCTAGGAAGATGGTAATACTGTCTTTTTCCCATTCCATGGTGTAGATATGGTATTCTGTAAAGGGTGCTTTGAGGGGCATGGTAAAGCCTTTGCTATCATGCTCACGTGACCCCTGCTTGCCCCAATGGAAGGCAATGTGGTGGGTATTGGGGTTTTGAGAAACATGCTCCATGATGTCTATTTCACCATTGGCAGGCCAGCCGCCTTTTTCTCCCATCATCCAGAGTGCAGGCCATGCGCCCTTTGCCTTGGGCAGTTTGGCGCGTATTTCTATGCGGCTACCGGGTTCAAAAAGCACAATACCACGCGTCGTGATGGAACCACTGGCATAAGGGCGGGAAGGCATGTGGAGATTCCACTTTCCATCATCCTTTGCCTTGTCGTATTTGACATTGGGAGTTTCTTTGAATTTGCTAGTGATAACCAGCTTGCCCTTTTTCACATCCACGCAATCTTTGACATAGGCTTGTGATGATCCATGATTACGGACAACGCCCAACTCATATGTCCAATTTTTGAGATCGAGCCTTGTACCGTCGAATTCTTCATTCCACGCTAACTTCCAACCACCGCGAAGGGTTTTGGGTGCTTTTTTACTCTGAGCGTTAGCCAGAGAGCCCAAGCTAAGGGCTAGGATAAGACTGGTAAATAGAGCAATTGCTTTCATAGGCTCTAGGATAGCATGATAGGGGGGGGACTTAAAGGATTTTTTTCAGAATTTCTTCACTATTGCCATGAAGGAGAAAATTATGCAGCTTTTCGTTCTCCAAAATGTTGACGTACTGGCGTTTTTTGACCATTTCCCTCAAGCCCTCATCGCTAAAGAGGCTAAGAAAGCGCGTAGGATGGGGGATATTGCGAGGTGCTAGATGGCTTTGATAAAAGGCCTCATAACCTGCCTTATCACGCAGGCAGCCATAGGTAATGAGGCAGGCTAGATTGGTCTGCGCAGGGTTGTCCAGCAAATCTATCTGAAGCAGACGTTGCCCTATACTATGCTCGCGAAACTGCAGACTCCACTTCAAGAAGGCCGATTGTTCTGGCATATCACCGCCCTCATTATGAGCTGTCGCCAGCTTGTAGTAGTAATCCACCTTGGCGATATTACCTGCGTAGAAAAACGCCATGGTCATCACCCAAAAAGCCAGCGATATCATCAGCATATTGACAATCAGACGCATAAAGCTAAAACCCTTACTCTTGCCTGAAATCAAGTGACTGAACCACGATACAGCGTAAAGCAAAATACCAAAAACAACCAGAGCCGCTGCAATGGAAAAGGCATCGACCATCCATGGCTCTGGATGAGGCGTGAGCATGCTCAGCAGATTCAAACCCGTATGCTGCACGATAAGCCATGTCCCAGCAGCTATACCCACTATGCCCAAGTAAATAACCACACGAAATGCCCCCTTGACGAAGGAAAAAATCACAAAGATAAGCAGTAGCACCACCAGTGCTGTAATAGCGATAAAGAGAGGACTCATAACGAAGATTGCCCCCACACTGTAGCAAAAAAACAGCGTACTGGCAAACATCAAACGACATCAGGAGTGGAAAAATCTTGCATCAGTCCAGAAAATTGCTATAGTAAGTAAAGAGATGTTCTTGTAATTCGCAAAGAGAGATCGTGGAGGGATTTTCGTAAGATTTTTGCAACTTCGTGCAAGAGCATATTATCATATGTAATAAGCGAAGGTGCAAAAAGATACAAAAATAGCCCACGAAATCCTTTGTTAAGCATTTTCCACGCTCACTTTAGCAGAAAACGAATTGCGAGAACTTCCCTAAAGGTAATACTCATTTCTCAAACCTCAATTTAACCTGTCATGCTGCCGCTCATCTCACTAGTTGTTCCCTGCTACAATGAAGAACCCACTATCCCTCATTTTTACAAGGCCTTTCAAGACTTTACAGAAAAAATGGAGAGCAAAGCGCGCTTTGAAGTCATTTTGATTGATGACGGCTCACGCGACAAAACCCTGCGCGTGATTCAGGAACACGCGCAGCAAGATGAACGACTGAAATACATCTCCTTCTCTCGTAACTTTGGGAAAGAAGCAGCCATGCTAGCAGGCTTCAAAAAAAGCGAAGGTGACTACATCGCCATCATGGATGTTGACCTGCAAGACCCCATTGAGATGTTGGAGGAAATGCTAGAGGGCGTCAGCGTGGGAGAATACGACTGCGTGGCGGCACGCCGCGTATCTCGCGATGGAGAGCCCTTCATCCGCTCTATCTTTGCTCGCAGTTTTTATTGGCTCATCAACAAGATATCCAGCACGCCCATCATAGACGGCGCAAGAGACTTTCGCCTCATGACGCGCCAGATGCTCAATGCCATTATCGACTTACCAGAGTACAACCGCTTTTCCAAAGGCATATTCAGCTTTGTCGGATTTCGCACAAAGTGGATTGAGTACAAAAACATACAGCGCGTTGCAGGTGACACCTCTTGGTCATTTTGGGGGCTTTTCAAGTATTCTGTGGAAGGCATCATTGCCTTTTCTACCATGCCCTTGCTGATAGCCTCCTTTTTGGGCTTGCTGACCTGCCTTGTCTCCTTTGCCTATATCTGCGTGATGGTAATCAGCACGCTTATCTGGAAAAACCCAGTTGACGGCTACCCATCCATCATCTGCATTGTCTCCTTCTTGGGTGGCGTGCAGCTGATGACCATAGGCATATTGGGGCAGTATGTATCAAAGCTTTATTTGGAAGCAAAGCGCCGTCCTATCTATATTGTCAAAGAAGAGAAATAAGGGGCTCTCAAAATTTCGAAAAGAAATTCGCAAAAAAAACTTGCCAAAAGGGATTTTTGCTT
>CAZRZE010000076.1:0-8389 GCA_964604535.1 uncultured Akkermansia sp. | reverse complement strand
CCATGACTGGCGGGGCGGTCTGCCCATTAGCCCAGATTAAATCCTCTGACCATTGAATGGTTGCCTCAGTATGCGCTATAACCCATAGCTCAGCCTCCTGAACACCATCACCTGACTCGATAATGTCTAGCTGCGTGAAATCTAGGTTGCCGCCATTGATAGGTAGCTCAGAGGCGCAATTCGCCTCAAGGATAAGCATCTCAGGCTTGAACTCTGTGAATGAGCCTTCAATCGTTTTCTTGCGCAGTATCTGGCGACTAGCACTGCCCCCGCCTCCAGCGGATGAGGAGAGGGCTGTACTAAAAAGCTCTTGAAGCAGGTACTTGCTACTGCTGTCAATGCTTACTTCGGGGCTGATGGCGGTGAAGTATTGCTCGCTGCCATCCCCTGAATAGGTGAGAAGGATGAACTCCGTATCATCCCTAGTGGACTTGATTGTCGCGGAACCCATGGCGCGAAATAAGTAGCTACGCCCAGGTATTGTCTTGTGTATTTTAATAGCCATAATGTTAATAGAGTGATGTTGAATGGTATCTGCTTATATACTACCCATCGCCAATAGCGCAAGATGATATAAGGAGCTTTCTTTCCTTGGTCATGCGCAAAAATATGATATAATAAGCCATGCCCACGGCCGACGAGGACAGTTATCTACGCTATTTAGAAGAAGAAAAGGGATGCTCCGCGCATACCCTGCGTTCTTATAGGGCGGCATTGCGGCAGTTCAAGGAATGGCTGGGCAAGGACTTCACGGACTGGCGGCAGTGCGAGGAAGACAATTTCCGCCTCTGGCTCTATGACTTGCAGCGCGCGGAGACTAAGGCCAGCAGCATACGCCAACGCTTTTCTGCCCTGCGCTCCTTCTATAGCTTTTTGGTGCAGCGCGGTTTGATGGCAGACAACCCGCTGGCGGAAATGCAGCTACCCAAACGCCAGCAACTACTGCCCATTCACCTCTCTCTTTCTCAGGTGGAACAGCTGCTACGCCTGCCCCTACACACGCCATTGGATAAAAAATGCCCCGATTGGCTTCCCCTGCGTGATGTGGCGATTTTGGAGCTCTTTTATTCCAGTGGACTGCGCATCAGTGAGCTAGTCGCCCTCAACTGGGGAGATATATCACCAGACTCCCCCAGCGTGCGTGTTCTGGGGAAGGGAAAGAAGCAACGCCTCGTCCCCCTCGGTGACTACGCCCAAGATGCCATCAACCGCTACGCCCAGCAAGCAGGGCTCAGCACAGGCGCCCCCCTCTTTATCAGTAGACTAAAAAAGCGACTCTCAGAGCGTTCCATACGCAAAATGCTAGACAAGTACATAAGTCTCTCCGACATACCCTTTTCCATCTCACCGCACAAGCTGCGCCACACCTTTGCCACGCATATGCTGGACGCGGGTGCAGACCTCCGCGCGGTGCAGGAGATGCTAGGGCATGAGTCCCTGTCCACCACGCAAATCTACACCCACGTGACCAAGGCAAGGCTAAAGGAAGCCTACGATAATGCTCATCCGCGCTCCTGAGTCGCATTCAACAGGGCAGAACAAAGCTTCTGTATCAGCTCTGTGTGCTTTTTATCAGACTCCTTGGAATGGCTGATAAAGATAGCTATATAAAGACATCTACCATCGGGCAGCAGGACAAAGCCCACGTCATTATCCGCTAGCTTGGTACCTGCGGCATCCCGCCCTGATGCTCCAGAGCGATTCCCAACAAGAGCATGGGGAAACTGGGCACGTATTTTTTCCTTACCCGTTTGACAGGCTTGCATGTGCTCTATGAGCAAGGCTGTAGACGCGCTGGAGAGCAGCTTGCCCTGCCGCAGAGCGCGCAGCGTCATGATAAAATCTCTGGGCCTGATGCGGTTGGCCGCAGCCGCCTCTTTGCTCAGCTGCATTTGCTTTTCCATGGTCTCAAAGGGGATGAAAGACACAGACATATCGCGCAAGACCGCATTGAGTCCCTTGATACCACCCAAGTGGGTGATAATGGCATCAGTGGCGATATTATCACTGTTAATCAACATCTCGTGCAGCAGTCTGCGCAGAGATAAGCTGGCATCCTTCCCTCGATATGTCTTTTGCAGGGGACTCCATGTTTCCTGCTCCCACTCCTCTTTGGGGATGAGGACCATATCATCGAGCTTGCTTTTTTGCTCATCCACGGCATGCAGCAAAGCCAATGCTACATAGACTTTAAAGGTGCTCATTGCCACGCATTTTTCATCCAGTCTTTCGCCGCGTATTTCTCCCTCATCCACTGCGTAGGCATAGGACAATTGTAACTTCGGAGACGGCTCGCCTTGGTCAAGAGGACTGATCAACACAGTAGCTAGCGCAAAGAGTGATTCTAACATGACGCAGAGCATAACAAATGGCAGCCTACACAACAAGCGATTTTTTGACACAGAAGATGCAGAGAAGTCTAAAAAAAGTCGTGACAACAGAGGCATACTTGATATAATCGCAGTTGAGAAATCTATGAATTACCGCGGTCTTTATACAGCTATCGTCACCCCTTTTAGGGATAATGTCCTTGATGTTGATGCCTTCCAATCCCTGATTGAAAAACAGGTAGAAGGAGGTGTCGATGGTATTGTGCCAGTTGGTACAACGGGTGAGTCACCAACACTTTCCAACGAAGAGCATCTGGAGGTCATACGCCTCACTGTCCAGTTTGCAGCAGGTCGCTGCCAAGTGATCGCAGGCACAGGCTCCAACAGCACGGATGAGGCCATCTGCCTCACCCAAGAAGCGGAAAAGCTAGGTGCCAGCGGCACTCTGCAAGTGTGCCCCTACTACAACAAGCCCAGCCAAGAAGGCGTCTACCGCCACTACAAGGCCATCGCAGAAAGCACCAAGCTCCCCATCATGCTCTACAGCATACCCGGTCGCAGCGGCATAGAAATCGCCGTCCCTACGGTAGCAGCCCTTGCTAAGGATTGCCCCAATATCATCGCCATCAAGGAAGCAGGCGGTCAGGTAGACCGCGTCAACCGCCTCTATCAGGCACTGCCAGAGGACTTTGCCATACTCAGCGGTGATGATGGTCTCACCCTCCCCTTCATTGCCTGTGGCGCACAGGGTCTTGTCTCTGTTGCCTCCAATGTCATCCCCGCTCAGATGAAGCAGCTGGTCGATGTCGCCCTTTCTGGTGATGGGAAGCAGGCACTCGCCCTGCAAAAGAAGCTCTACCCCCTCCTCCAAGGACTCATGGGATTGGATGTCAACCCCGTACCAGTCAAGTCAGCCCTCAGCATGATGGGACTCATTACAGATGAAGTACGCCTCCCCCTCGTCGCTTTGGACAAGGGCAAGCTGCCAGAACTGCACAGCCTCTTGGCATCCTACGGCTTAATCTAAAAAAACACCCAATAGCGCGATGACAAGCATCCTTTTGACTGGTATTTCCGGACGCATGGGGCAGGCCCTGAAAGAGGCCGTTGCCCAGAATAATGACAGCCAACTGGGCTCCACCCATGATGTGGGACAGGACATAGACCAAGCCATGCAGGCAGCAGAGGTCACCATAGACTTTTCCTTCCATGGCTTCACTCGCCAGCTCCTCGAAACAGCCATTGCCCAAGGAAAGCCCGTCATCATAGGCACAACTGGTCACACAGACGAGGAGCGCGCCTTCATCCAAGAAGCAGCGCAGCATATCCCCATCGTCTTTGCCTCCAACTACTCCGTTGGCGTCAACACCCTCTTCTGGCTGACACGCAAGGCCACCCGCATCCTCAAAAGCTATGATGTCGAAATCATCGAGATGCACCACCATCACAAGCTAGATGCCCCCAGTGGCACTGCACGCTCCCTCGCAGAAATCGTCTGCGATGAGCTCTGCCTCGACTACGACAAGGATGTCATGCACGGTCGCGAAGGCCTCATCGGCGCGCGCCCACAGGCACAGGTTGGCATGCACTCCCTGCGCGGAGGCGATGTCGTTGGTGACCACACCGTCATGTACGCCACAGATGGAGAGCGAGTCGAGCTAACCCACAAGGCATCCAGCCGCATGACCTTTGCAACAGGGGCAGTACGCGCCGCGCTCTGGATTCAGGGCAAGGAAGCAGGACTCTACTCCATGCAAGACGTGCTTGGCTTTACCGACTGATAGGTCAATGAAGGCGGCGGCACAGCGCGTGGTACTCTCCCTCGGGGCTAATCTCGGCGACAGGCATGAGACACTGCGCAGCGTGTGCCATGCCCTAGAGCAACGCTACGGCTGCGTAGCCTGCTCCAACTTTTATGAGACAGAGCCCGTCAACTGCCCAGCAGACTCTCCCCCCTTTCTCAACGCCTGCGTAGCCTTTGATACCAGCGACAGCCCACAAGAAGTCCTACACCACTGCCAGCAAATAGAGCAAAACTGCGGTCGCACCCGCAGCGGCATCTACGGAGAACCGCGCCTCTGCGACATAGACATCATCGACTACGCCCAGCGTTGCTACGAAAGCGCAGAACTAACACTACCCCACCCACGGGCGCACGAGAGAGACTTTGTCCTACGCCCCCTCAGCGACATAGAGCCCCAGCTCATCCTCCCCCGACAGAGCCTCAGCGTCGCTCAGCTACTCCAACAAATCCAACAAAACTAACCCTTAGCCCAAACAACCAACATGTTGAGCACAGCCGAAAAAATCGCTGCCTTCCAAGCAAAGAAAGGCAAAAGCCCCATCGCACAAATCACCGCCTACGACTACCCCACAGCCCGACTGGCAGACGAGGCAGGCTTTGACCTCCTCCTAGTAGGCGACTCCCTGGGCATGGTCATGATGGGCTTTCCCGACACCACACATGTCACCATGCAGCACATGCTGCACCACGTAGAAATGGTTGCCCGAGGCGCGAAAAAAGCACTCATCATAGGCGACATGCCCATACACAGCTACGACACCCCAGCCCAAGCCGTGGAAAGTGCCCAAGCCCTCATCCGCGCAGGCGCAGACATAGTAAAGCTAGAAGGAGGACGTGACAAGCAAGAGCAAATCCGCGCCATCGTCGAGGCTGGCATCGCCATACAGGGACACATAGGGCTGCTCCCCCAGCGCATCCACGAAGACGGAGGCTACCGCATCCATGGAAAGAGCGAGCAGGAAGCAGAAAATCTCATGCTCGACATGCAAGCCATCGTCGCCGCAGGCGTCAACTCCCTCGTCATGGAATGCACCCACGCCCCCATAGCCCACGCCATCACCCAGCGTTGCCCCGTACCCACCATAGGCATAGGCAGCGGCAAAGGCACCTGTGACGGAGAAGTCATCGTCTACCACGACCTAGTAGGCGCCTACCCTTGGTTCACGCCAAAATTTGCCCAACCCAAGGCCCAGATAGCCGTGGACATCAAACGCAGCTTTGCCGAGTGGAAAGCAGAACTCCAACTCCCCTAGTCCAACCTAGTCTAGCTAGGCAATTCAATTTGACAAAAATTATAAATTATGGCAAATCAAAGCTTGAACTTGTCAAATTGAATTGCTACATTAACAAGATGATGAAAGTTCTTGTTACTTTATTATTATCACTCGCCTACTCCAATAACTTATTGAATATATACGCCTCTTCTTATGAGAACAGAGAAGTATGTATGAACAGCAGTCGAGTCAAGGTTCTTACACTAGATTTTAGTGAAGCCACATATAGTTTCACTAGCAAAAGGGATAACATAGCAGAACTTGCTGATGGTTTCGCTTTCTCTGATAAATGGTCTTTCAAAATCAATTTATCAAAAAGCAAAGGAAAGATCAATGCAGCCCAAAAGCAGTATATCAAATCCCCTGAAAAAGACCTTTCAATATTTCCATTATCCATTACCTACAAGCGGATTAATAGCAAAGTACTCGAATTAGTAATTTATGATAGCGTTGAGGATATGGATGGGATATTTAGCTGCACCTTACAGCTAGAATTATCGAGCAATTCTTCGGGAACTGCGCAGGGGACATTTTGGTACATAGGAAATGAGGGGAAAGTTTCCAATATCAAATTCACGCTCGCTGAGTCCTCTCGTTGAGTCCTATCTTTATGACTTGACATTTAAAATAATGCTGTTATCTTGATTATCATATGAAGCATTCTTCTCTTTTTCCTTTGGTTGCGCTTTGCTGCGCGCTTGCATCATGCAGCAATAGTTTGAGCATTAATGAAAACTCAACTCAGATTCTCATGGGTGGCAGCAGTGATGAGCTCTTTTCTGCCTTTGGCGATGCGCAGAGCCTCAATGGCACTGTGTCAAATGGTAGCATCCAGTGGGGTACTAGCTATGTCACTCGCTCTTCTTACACAAAGCCTGGCTATTCCAGAACTTATACAGAACACGACAGGCGCACTGGCACAAGCTACGAAGAAACAGTCTGGACTCCCCCGGAAACGGTCATTGAAGAACACGAAAATCACTTCACCCTCGTGGCAGAAGTGCGTAATGGACAGACACAACGCCTCAACTACACGGCGAATATTGACATGCCCCAGCGTGGCTGGCTGCAAGCAAATGATGCCATCCTACGTTGGAATCAGGCCTGCGCTTACGATGATTTGGAGCTTTTTTCAACCCTCGTTCAGCAACATCCAGAGCTACGCAGCTCGGACAAGCTCTACCAAGCAGGCGCACAGGCAGCCCGTTATCGCTCTCCAAAGATATTCGCATTCTTGCTCAATAACTACGCCTTGGACATGAATCAAAGCTTCAACACTTGGACATATTCCGCTGGACGCGAAACGGACCTCATCTACATCAGTACAACACTCCATCAGATGATTGCACCTGATTTTATGAATAAGGTTCACGATCAAATGCAAATGCCCTAATCGGGTTTCTTTATCAGCTTATCTATGGGCAAGGTCTTTGTCTTGTAAGGACCTGGATAATAGCGTAGTTCGATACTATAGGGCTCCTCGTTTTCGGGGAGCTCATAGACCTCCTCTATTACTGATGAATCCAGATTATCAACTACTTGGCCAAAGTTAGTGAGTATGTTGCCTTTATCGTCTTTGATGATGAACTCTCTCACCACCATGTCAGAGGGGCGTGACAGCCTTAGTAATCTATCTGTTGGCGAGTAATCGTAGGAAAGCGTGAATCCCTCAAGCAGTAATTCTCCAGACTTTCCAGTAATGGGTAATACTTCTGTTTTTAAGGGCTTTTCCGCATATGTGACAATCATATCAGCCTTTAACCTTTCTGGGCAATTATCCATGAGCAGAAGGCCATAAAGCACTCTCGAATCGAGTTTGGTGTACAAATCCAGACTTGCGCCAGAGGCGGGGTTAAGCCTCGCATCCAGCAAGTACATCGCAGTACATCCTATCAGCTCTCCAGATTCACCTACTTCTCCCTTAATAGGGAGTATAGCGGTCTTCGCGCTCTGCTCTGCATTGTAGTAAGAGCGCACCATCCAAGGTGGATAGACAGTTTTAACGACTCTCACTTTCTCCGCCTCTTGCGAGAGCAGTGAGAGAGAGAATAGACATCAAAACTAGAGATAATAACTTCATTTGACCATTCTATAACACGTTACTGCAAATGCAAATTATTTTCTAGCCTGCTGCGCGTCGGCTGCTATTTGTGCCTTGAGTTCTTCTAAGGAAGAAAACTTTTGCTCCGCACGTATGAAGTGGTGCAAGTTGACCTCTATGCTCTGACCGTAGAGGTCGCCTTCCCAATCAAAGAAGTGCGTCTCAAGAAGCAGCACCTTGTCCTTCTCCTCTATGGTAGGGCGCATGCCAAGGTTGGCAACACCGCGCACGCGCTTGCCGTCTAAAAGGGCATCAACGGTGTAGACCCCAGCAGGTGGTAAGGCGTAGTCGGTAGAGAGGGGCATATTAGCCGTAGGGAATCCCCATTGGCGTGCCAACTGCTGCCCCAGCACCACCTCACCCATGAGGGCAAAGGGACGACCAAGATGTCGTGTGACAAGCGAGAGTTCCCCCTCCCTCAGATGTTGCCTGATATGGGTAGAGGAGATAATCTCCCTATCCGCAGAGAGCAGTTCTTCCACATGCACCTGCCAGCCCTTTGCTTTGGCATAATGGCGCAGGTACTCTGCATTGCCCTGCCCCTTGTGTCCAAAGTGCCAATTGCTGCCAGAACTCACGCCATGCACCGTGCAGGATGACTCCAAACGCAGCAAAAAATCCTCAGCCGATAGCTGCATCAGCTCTGGAGTGAAGGGCAGAAGCAGCAACACATCCACGCCATAATGTGCAGCCAGTGCCAACCTCTGCTCCCTATGGGGGGTGAGCAGCTTTGGTGCGCGTTCTGGATGCAGGGAGAGCATGGGATGCTCTGCAAAGCTCAACATGCCCGATAGCACGCCCTTTTCCTTCCTGTCCTGTTGGGTGGAGGCAATGACGGCTTGATGACCACGGTGCATTCCGTCAAAGAAACCTAATGCCC
>CAZRZE010000075.1:0-8448 GCA_964604535.1 uncultured Akkermansia sp. | reverse complement strand
ACATTCTAGAAGGCGGTCTGTTGGAATTGAAGCGCGGTCCTATCTTTAACTACAACAGCGCGCGCGTTTCCACCATACAGGTGCAGAACGGTGGCACGCTAGCATTAGGAAATCAGAGCAATACTACCGACTACGGCGCAAGCAGCAGTAACGGACGCTTGGAAATCCACCTCCATGATGGTGCAACGTTGACCACATCAGGCACAGCAGATGTCACCCTCTATCACAGCCTTATTAGCAGTGCTAGCAGTCAGGTCAACTTCCTCACCAAGGCAGGTCAGACGCTTCATATAGCCAGCACATTGAGCAATACCAATGCCCGCGTGCAGGGAGGAGGTACACTCAGCTTTAGCGACAGGACAGTCAGCAACAGCAGCTTGACACTAGAAGGCAGCAGCACTCTCAATCTACAAGGCGGTCAATACGACTTAGCCCTTACTGTGGGAGAGAGCGCGATGGCTCATATTTCCGGCACGACAAGCATCACAGGCTTGATAAGCAATGCAGGTAGTATCAACTTTAGCAATCAGCTCACCCTATCACAGAGCATCAGCAACAGCGGTAACCTCCTCTTTGATAGCAATGTGGTGCTCGACCTATCACAGCTGACAGCTGTAGAAACAGCAGATGGATTGGAATACCAATTCTTTAGCGGTGGGCTATCCGATAGCTTTGCAGGCTTGACCGCCAGCAATCTTACAGGAGCGGCTGGCCTCGATACAGAGCCACTGCTCTGGGTATTCAACAGCGACGGTCGCATAGTCAAGCTATCAGAGCTGCCCTCGGGCGCACTCAGCTTCACAGGCGGAGCACTGAACCTTGCAGAAAACGTGGGTGGATTCAGCAATGGACGAGAGTTCACATCAGGGGAATCCATTGACTTCTCTGGTGCAGCGACCCAGATGCGACTGGATGCGGCTAATCTCCACGTAGCAGAGCTGCACGTTGATGCCACATCTTTGAGCATCAATAGTAATGGTCATGCGCTGGCCGTGGATAGCCTCAGCCTTAATTCTGGCGCATCCTTGGAACTCATAGGAAATGCCCTAGCAGCAGATGTCGTCATTGGTCAAGCAGAGGGCACACGCAATACCAACGTGATACTCGACATGGAAGGTGCGACCACCAGCGGCAAGAGCTGGCTTAATGGCTACACGGGCAATCTGCGCCTGCGTGATGGTGTTTACGACCTCGGACAGGCAGCTGCTGCTTATCAGTCATTGCATATAGAAAGCGATGGTGGCATCATCATGCGCAGCGCAGAGCCCGTGGCAAGTGCCATTTCTGGCTCGGGCAGCATCAATATCGTGCAGAGCGGCGCAGCAGAGCTCAACAATCTCGATGGATTCACAGGTAGCATTACTGCCAACTCCAGCAACCTACGCCTCGGTGGTCAAGCAGACCTGAGCAGCGTGAAATGGGGAGCAAATGGCACACTGCACATCCTTGACAACGCGCAGATTAGCTCTGGCATGCCCAATAACTACCGCTGGGGAAGTGACTACAGCGTCATGGTAGGAGCGGGCGCGCATTTTGATGAAAGCAGCGTGCAGATTCGATTTGACGTAGGCACCATCACCCTAGGCGGTACAGGTGGTACATACACCATCAAGGGTATAGGGCTTTCCGCTGAAAATGGTGTATCCAACCTCAATATCCAAAGTGGTCTGACAGTACATATCGTTGGCACAACCAACCACAACCTGTCCAATGCCGATGGCTCCTTCCAAATCTCCACATGGAATCACACCAACACCATCAACATCGCGGGCACACTCATCTCTGAAGCTGGTATCTCCAGCCGAGATGGACGAGCCGACATCAACATCCAAGACGGCGGTCTGTTGGAATTGAAGCGCGGTCCTATATTCAATTACAAAACGGCACGCGTTTCCACCATACAGGTGCAGAATGGCGGTACACTGGCACTGGGTAACCAATCCGATACCACTGACTACGGTGCAAGCAACCGCAATGGTCGCTTGGAAATCCACCTGCACAATGGCTCAACGCTCACCGCATCAGGCACAGAAGATGTCACCATACATCATAGCCTCATTGCCAGTGCTGGCAGCGAAGTGAACTTCCTCACCAAGGCAGGGCAAAATATCTACCTCAACAGCAGCTTGAGTGATATCCACGCCCATGTCGCAGGCGCAGGCAGCCTCCATGTGCAGCAGGTAGGCGCGGCAAAGACCTTCTCCGTCTCCGCAGCAGAGCTGCACTTTGGACAGGGCGTGAGCCTCGATCATGTCGTGATGGCTGGTAATACCACCCTCCATGCCGATGGTGCACTCAGCACAGCGCGTATCTCATCCTTGGCAGGGGGGCACTCCCTCAGCATAGATAGCAGCATCAGCTCCCTCAATATAGGCGCAACACAGCTGGTTAACAACAAGGGCGGGATGAGCATATCTGCACTGAATAGTGCGGCGACCAGCAACTTGAAAGCCAAGGTGATGAAGAACATCCACCTCAGCAACGCAAGCATTACTGGGGGCAGAAACATCGTGCTCAATAAGTCAAAGCTGACCAACATTGACCTCAATGACACCACCTTTAATGTCAACTCGGGATTAAGCCTCATAGAGAACAGCGTTATCAATCAAGGAACGGTCTTCACCTTCCAGTCCAGCAGCTCTCAGCTGACCATAGTCAACAGCGTGATTAATGTCGCCCATCAAAACGCTTTCTTATTGGCGGCAGGAATTACAGGAGACATCAACAATATGCTGACCATTACTAACTCCTCCATGCAGGCAAGTGTTGTATCACTGGAAAGTGATAGCAGCAACAGCTTCCAGATTGGCGGCATCTCACAGATATTGGCAATGGCAAACATAGATGGACACTTCTACCTTGACTTGGCCGGCATAGACCTAGATGCCCTCGTATCAAGTGGAGAGCAATTCAGCTTCACCGTCGAAGGCGTAACAGACAGCATGCAGTTGAATCAAATCATCCTACGAGGCGAGAACACCGCTATCAACCTCGCAGGCGAAGTCGTGGGAATGAATGCAGGATACGTGACTGGTGGCGCACAATTTGCTGCTGTCAATCAATTCAGCATCGTACCAGAGCCCAGCACCGCGACACTATCCTTGCTCGCACTGGCTGGTCTGCTGGCACGTAGAAGAAGAAAAGCAGCCTAATCTTAAGGGAAGTTCTCGCGCAATCCCTGCTCTCAGGGATTGCGCGAAGGAGGTAGTTTTTTGCTTTTGCTCGTTAAAAAAAATTGCTATACTGTCCCCGACATGACGGATTCCAAAAAGATTGTAGCAGTTATCGACTACGGATCGCAGTATACGCAGCTTATAGTTAGACGTGTGCGCGAAATTGGCTTTTTAGCAAAACTCTATGCCTTGGAGGATTTGCATGAGATTGATAGCCCTGGGGCTATCATCCTCTCGGGCGGCCCTCGTAGCACATCGGAGGAAGATGCCCCCGATATTGACTTTGAATGGCTCAAAGCCTTTGACGTACCTGTCCTCGGCGTATGCTACGGCATGCAATTGCTCAATATCAAGCATGGTGGCACAGTGAAGTCCAGCAACAAGCGCGAGTACGGTCCAGCCGACCTCCTGCCAGAATGCTGTGAATCAGGTCTCTACACCAACATGCCAGCACGTTCTCAGGTCTGGATGAGCCATTCTGACACCGTTGACGTCCTTTCCGCTGACTGCCAAGTCATAGCACGCAATACAGATGGCGTGCCTGTCTCCCTGCAATGGTCTGACCGCATGTACGGCATACAGTTCCACCCAGAGGTAACACACTCCCACGAAGGACGCACTATTTTGAGGAACTTCCTGCTCATGGCAAGTGACCTTGCTCCCTTTGACATTGGTGACTTCAAGCAAGAGCTAGTCGCTGACATACGCGAAAAAGTGGGTGATCGCCAAGTCGTCTGTGGTGTTTCTGGAGGCGTGGACAGCACCGTGCTGGCCGTCCTCCTACACGAAGCTGGTGTCAACGTACGCTGCATCTTTGTAGATAACGGACTACTGCGCAAAGACGAAGCTGCCGAAGTGCAACGCAACTTTGCAGCCATGGGTGTTGAGATTGAAACAGTGGACGCATCGCAACGCTTTCTTGATGCCCTTGCAGGCGAAGGCGACCCAGAGAAAAAGCGTCGCATCATAGGCAACCTCTTCCTCGACGTCTTCTGGGACGCAGTGGGTGATGCAGAAATGCTCGCACAGGGCACACTCTACCCTGACGTTATCGAAAGCGCCTCTAACGCCAAGAGCAAAGCCTCCGTCATCAAGACACACCATAACCGAGTAGAACGCGTTCTGGAACTACAGGAACAGGGCAAGGTCATCGAGCCGCTCGCCTTCCTCTTCAAAGACGAAGTAAGAGAACTAGGAGCCTCCATGGGCATAGATCACGACATACTCTGGCGTCATCCCTTCCCAGGACCTGGCTTATGCGTACGCTGCCCAGGGGAAGTTAGCAAAGACCGTCTTGACATCATCAGAGAATGTGATGCTATCTTCATTGGCACACTGCGCAAGTGGGGCTGGTACGAAAAGTGCTGGCAGGCCTACGCTGGCCTCATCCCCGTGAAAACAGTTGGGGTGAAGGGTGATGAACGCTCTTATGAGTGGGCAACCAACCTCCGCGCCATCGTCTCGGAAGACGCGATGACAGCGGACTGGGTGGAGCTACCCTACGACCTGTTGAGAGAGGCATCTAACCGCATCTTGAATGAGGTGAAGGGAATTAATCGCGTGCTCTTTGACGTGTCTACCAAGCCCCCCGCATCTATCGAGTGGGAATAAAGCCTGCTTATAGGATATTTTCAACGCCAAGCCTTCAACTGAGGCTTGGCGTTCTTTGTTAGGGTGTAGCCCTGCACCCACACAAGGTCATTGACCTTGTGAATTCATTGAACACTGTTGCGCAGATCGTATGCACTATAAGTTAGTTATTTAGATAGTATGTCGCCCAGTTAGAGTTTAAAACAAGGATGCCTCAATTACAAAAGGTATATTATTATGAAAATCATATCATCGCTTATCCTGATTCTCGCGACCCTACCAGCTTCTGCGCAAGCAGGTACCCCGCTTGAGATTGTAGAAACAGAAACCGTAGTCATGCTCGACATGCCAACCACTCCACGAGAGTCTCATTGGTGGGCAGAAGCAGGTGCTTCCTACGGCTTTGCAGAAAGCCAAGTCATCAAAAATGACTTGGGTCAAACAGGTATGGTGGATAGCTACGGCGGCGACCTAACCCTCGGCTGCAATCTCAGCCCCAACCATGCTCTCAATGCGCGCCTTGGCTATGGCTACGGCAGCCATTCCCAACTCAATCCCATGGGTGGTGATTGGCTGAAGCTCACCACAAAGGTTCATACCTTCCAGCTGACCTTGGGCTACCGCTATACTCATCATTTTAATAGTGACTGGTCAGGCTTTGCAGGGGTTAATGTTGGTGTAGGCAATGAGAGTGTCAAATTACGCGCTCATGATGCCCTTGGCCGCGCTCACATTCATGGTTCCGACTACGGCTTTGCCTACTCCGCAGAAGTGGGTGTAAAGTACCATTTCTGCCCTGATATGTACGCCTTTATGGCTTACCAGTTCCAAGGTAATACCTGTAGCCCAGATATCACTGGTGCGGGACTCAAGCTATCCACGCGCAAGCAGACTTACCACAGCGTGCGCGTGGGGGTGGGATTCAGCTTTTAGGGCATATCCAGCTGGCGGATACGTGCCATTGCGGAGAGTTTCTCTCCATCTAGCGTGTAGAGCGCATCTAGCATTGCGCTAGCAAAACTTCCAGGACCTTGAGCTTGTTTCATGGCGAGCTCTGCAGCTACCCCCATAATAGCCGCCGTAGCGACAGCTGCGGCGAGCTTATTGAGGGTCACAGCAGCAGCTGCGCCACAAAGTGCGCCCATGGCGCAACCCATTCCCGTGACACGGGTGAGCATCTCATGTCCATTTTCTATGGCAAAGAGTTCCTTGCCATCTGTTGCATAATCCACCTCGCCTGTGACAAGAACAGCGTTGCCTGTGCTCTGTGCCAGCTGTATGGCAGAGCGCACAGCAGCATCACTGCCATCGCTACTCTCTGGACCACGTCCCTGTGCTGATTGACCAGCCAGAGCCATAATCTCCGAAGCATTGCCACGAATGAGGCTGGGTGTAGAGAGCATCAAATCATGGCAAGCCTGTGTGCGCAGGCTCAGTAGCCCCACGGCAACGGGGTCAAGCACCCAAGGAATATTGCGTTGCTTTGCCTCCTTGGCCGCTACACGCATGGCGTGCGCCTGCTCATGGGTCAAGGTACCCACGTTGATTAGAAGTGCATCTGTGCAGACGGCTAGCATATCCTTTATCTCCTGAGTGTCGTTGAGCATCGCGGGCACTGCGCCTACAGCGAGGAGCAGATTTGCCGTCAGAGGCTGGACTACACTATTGGTTAGATTAAGAACTAGGGGGCGTTGCTCCCTGATAGCTGCAAGAATATTAGAAGGGCTTCTGGTCATGTGGGATTTTTTTTGATTTTACTGGGATGATTAGCAAAGCGACTGAGCCGCTGCTGCTGGGTCTTCTGCGGCGCAGATGGCGGAGACAATAGCTACACCTGCTGCTTGACCTGTGGCGCGAATAGCCTTCGTGCGCTCTGCATCCAGACCACCGATGGCAACCACGGGCAGGGGGGTGAGGGCGGAAAGCTCTGCAAAGAGCTCTACGCCGATTTCTGGGGGTGCATTACGCTTTGAGATAGTGGGGAAGATGGGGCCCATGCCTAGGTAATCCACTAGATCGGGGGAGGCGGCAAGCACCTGCTCCTTATTGGATACAGAAAGGCCGAGAATCTTATCTGGTCCGAGGCGTTCGCGGGCTTCGAGGACAGGGATGTCGGACTGACCAATGTGGAGACCGTCTGCATTGAGGCGTAGAGCGAGATCCAGGTTGTTATTGATGATGAGGGGGATGCCCTTTTCTTTGAGAAAGTCGCGTAGGGGGATGGCCTCTTGTGCTAGGGAGGCATCATCTGTTTTTTCTGTGCGGTACTGCACGATGGTCACACCACCTGCGACAGCGAGTTTGACTGTGTCAAGGAGGCTGTGGTGGCATTTTTCGGATTCATCGGTGACGAGGTAGAGGTGGAGCGCTTCGGGGATATTCATGATTGAAAGAAGATATTCTAGCAGAAGAGGGGGCAGGTGTAAATAGGGAATTATGGGAAAGAAAATACTTGCACCTTGTAATATAAAATGCGATAGCATTCACAGTACTTCTCTAGAGCGATATTTAAATGTACCTATTTGACATGGAGGAAAAGACAAAGCCTTTTCCTCCATCAAATAGGATACATACATCCAGCCGCGTAGAAAAATGCGCTAGGGGGGTAAAGGCAATACCTTGAACGCTGGCGAGGAGGGAGGGAGGAGGTGTGTGTTTAGCTTATGCTTAGCCCAGCGCCCACTTGGCAAGTGCCTTGGCGTGTATCTCCGTGGTGTCAAACACGGGCATATCGAGATCCTCTTGCTTGATCAATAAAACGATTTCCGTGCAGCCCAAGATGACGCCCTGCGCCCCCTGTGCCTTCAGGTCCTCTATGATATCAAGATACAGTTGCTTTGACTCTGGCTTGACATGCCCCTGACAAAGTTCATCAAAGATGACGCGGTGCACCTCATCCATTCCCTCTTCCTCTGGTACGACGACATCAACTCCTTGATCAATGAGTCTCTGCTTGTAGAAGTCCATGCTCATGGTATACTTTGTACCCAACAAGACTACCTTGGATAGTCCAGCGGCTTTGATGGCATCGGCTGTGACGTCGACGATGTGGATGAGGGGGATTTCTATTCTCTTCTCTATCTCTGGCGAGATGCAGTGCATGGTGTTGGTGCAGATGGCTACGCAGTCAGCACCGCCTTGTTGCATGTTGTACGCTGCCCCTGCCAAGAGGTTGACGCTAGCTTCCCAGTCTCCCGACTTCTGATAACAGACAACTTCATCAAAGTTGAAGCTCTCCATGGCAATGCGTGCAGAGTAGAGGCCACCCAAGGCCTTCTTGACCTCTTCGTTGATGATTTCATAGTAAAGGATTGTACTTTCCCAACTCATGCCGCCTAATAAGCCGATTTTCTTCATGATGCTATTGATCTCTATTTTAATAGGGTTGTGGCCCGAGCTTTTTATATACTAATGCCGAGCTACCCCTAGAATAGCCTCCCCCCCTAACGAGGTCAAGGATATTATGACACAATTTTTCAAGCACAAAAAAAGCTCCCTGCTGTGAGGGAGCTTTTTTATTAAGTGTTAAATCCAGTAGCGGATTCTTTCAAGTATTAGTTGGTTGTCAGGCGGTCGCCGATGCGTACATCAAAGCCTGCTGGACGTTGATCCATGACGATTTCTGCTACTACGTTGCCGTCCTTGCTGTCAATGATGACGAGGGGCAGTTGCTTGTTGCCGTGAC
>CAZRZE010000074.1:0-8456 GCA_964604535.1 uncultured Akkermansia sp. | reverse complement strand
GAACAAAGAACTGATTCTGAGAGCTAGCCCCCATCTGATTCATCATCCACATGAGGATGACGGCAAAGAGCCCCATGAGGTTATCAATGAGATTACCAGCAGCAATGATATTCCCGCGCTGGGAGGGGTCGCAGTTGTCCTGCAAGAAGGTATTGAGCGGGGCGAGGTAGGCTGCACCAAAGGCACCCGTGAAGAAAAGGCTGATATTGCTGCCGTAGGTATCAACCTCAAAAATACTGAGTAACAAGGTAGAGATGGTGATACCAATCGCGCCAAAGGGGATGAGTCCTAGCTCATTGCGCTTTTTGATCAGCTGAGAGGCAATAATGCCACCTGTTACCACGCCGCCACCTAGCCAAGCCATGAGTATACCGCACTTCATACTGAAGTCTATACTGGGATTCATCTCGTTGAGATGCTTTGCTATCTGAATGATGATGAGGAAGAGTGAGCCCGCAATACACCAGAAATAAGAAATGCCTATCTCACTGAGGCGCAGACGGCGGTCACGCCATAGGTACTTGACCTGCACAACATGTTCATAAAAGAGTGACCAGCTAAAACGCCTATTTTGCAGGCTAGGATAGCGTGGAATAACAAAGGAGGCGAGGGCAACAACAATCGCGAGAATGAGGAAAATCCACGTAGGGTAACGCACCGCATTCCAGCCTGCTTCCTGATGAGCATCGGGCAGGGTGGAGTAATCCGCCAGCAGGGCAGAAAAGAGGAAGAACACACCAATCTGTGCGGCGAGCAGGACAAAGACCATACTCGTCTCAATGATGGTAGAGCCAAAGCCTATGTACTTTGAGCCCAGCATATCTTTGACAATACCCTTTTTGGCAGGACTGAGTATGGTTGCTTGAATGGCAAAAATCGCAAACCAAATAATAGAGGCATTGAGGTCACGCTGGTAAAAGCAAAAAAGCATCGCTCCAATGATGAAGCATTGGATGACACTCATGACCTGAATGATGCGCGTTTTGCAAAAACAGTCTGTCAACCAGCCCACAAAGGGAGAAAAAAGAATGTAGGGTACGACGAATATCGCGCCCAGCGTATACTCCAAGGTGCTGCCTGCTGCCCCGTGTAACCACACGGCAAGTGGAATGAGAAGAAACTGTACCGCTTTCTCATTAAAGGCGTTTTGTGCTTGGACAGCAACCAGTGTCCAGAAACCCCGCCATTCCTTGGCCGTGGGTTCCTTGTAGTGGAGTTCTGTGTCGTTCATGACTCAACGAATGATAGCAGAGATAGGGGCAGAGAGCAAGTAGATATAATCAATTGCGCTTATTCTTCCACTTCGTTACACAACGATCAATCAGATAAAGCCCCAATATGAACCATGCAAGAAGAGAACAGCTACTATAAGGAAGAAAGTATCGTACTTCTGTTGCTGATGCGGTTAGAGGGATAAAGGTCGCAAGGTAGATTAATCCTGTTACTGCGACGATGAGGCTGATTTGGAGAGGTAGATTAATGGTTTGCTTTGATTTTTTCAGTAAATAGTGAGCTAGGGCGATGAGACAAAGAGCGGCAAGGGAAATGTTGGATAGGGAAAACAAAAAGAAGCTAGGAGCAAGGTAATTCTTCCAATTGCGATGCTCTTCATCTTGAAGTATTGTAATATGAGGGTACTGTTTTTTGATCCAGTCATTGACAAAGGGCAGACTGCGACCAGCTAATAGGAGCTGTTGCCCTGCATAAAGGCGCGCTATCAAGAATTCCTTGGGATGCTCTTTAATGGCCTCTAACCATCCTTGTTTGAGTTGTTGAGAATAGGTAGCATCTGTTCGTTTGATATAAGGCGAGATAGGTGTTGCGTAAAAATTCACGCTATCAGGTGCATAGCCTATGTTCTGTGGTGTGGAGGGGAATACTAGTTGCTCTTCCTCTATTTTTTGCTTGTGTATGGCGAGCCACTCATTCTTGAGCAAGGCAATGCTAAGCATGTCTGATGCGTAAAAATAGTTACTTGGATAACTCTTTTCAACACCTAGAACATGATGAATGCTTATTTGTGCTGCTATAAAGCTTAATAGAATACATATACTAATAGCCGCAGATTTCCAAAGCTTGTAATGACTCAATAATGACAAAGAGAACAACAAGAAAAGTATGGCTGGCAGAGAGTTAAGACGGCAGATAAAGGCGAAAAAGAGGCATAACCACGTACACAACATGCCCGCCGCACGTTTCCCCTTGCTTGTTGACTGATAACTGTGAAGAAAAATGCCCAGTCCTAAAAAGAGCATCCCAATAAAGATGGCATCATTGCCGACAATATTGATTTTTGCTAAGCGTGGTAAAAAAAACAGGAAACAGAACGCTATAGCAAGGTATATTCTACGATAACTTGCGAGATAATGCGTAATGAGACAAACTCCCGTACCAAAGAAAATGAGTTGCAGGAAATAAGCTATTTCATAAGCATTAATTTCCGATCCACCAAGCTGATAGCACAGTAGCAGCAAGCAAGAGTATAGAGGGGGCTTCCAATCAATATAGATTCCCTCTATAGCTTGATTCAATTGAAAGATCGTGTCGTTACTCGGGCTAGCATCAAAAAAGTAGAAAGAAGCAAAGAGCCATGCTACAAAGACGAGAAAAAGCAAAAGTGCGTTAACTGCCTGTTGTCGAAACATAACTCATTGCGAGAGTTATTAGGACTCTGTGTCCTTAACTTCTTCTACGGATTCTGTTTGCTCTGGTGTTTGGGGTACTTCTACCTCTGCTGGGGCTTCAACCTTTGCCTCTTTTACTGGGGCTTTGTCAGGGGAAGCAGCAGGCTTTTTCTTACGGGAGCGGCTGCGCTTCTTCTTCTTGGGGTCTGCTTCAGCTGTTGCAGGGGCAGAGGGTTTGCTGCTGCCCTTGGGATCCCAAATAGAATTGTCGTTGGTCACCACGATGAAGCCTTGCTCAATCAACCAGATGAGATCTGCTGTGTAGGGGGCATGGGCTTCACTGGCGGCATTGTGGCTTTCTTCGTCTTCTCCGTAGCTCACACCAGTTAGCTCTGCAAACATGCAGTCCACCTTGCGGCCAGAGTTGTTCTTTGCCCAGTCGATAATCTCCTTCATTCTGTCGGCAAGAACCATATCAGTGGGGACAACACGGATGCGACTTGCACCAGTGTAGTGATCGCCATGCCACTTGAAAATGGGCATATGATGTCTAGCAAGACCATGGCAGAGGTTGGCAATGAGCATCTGTGGGAATTTGCGGGCGCGGTCGCTCTGTATGCGCAGGTGCGCAGCAAGACCGGGGGAAAGCAATTTATGTGGTGTGGCGCAGTTGATAAAGACCTTGTCGGTGACTTCGTAGACATCTGCGTAATGGTTGGCAACAAAGTCTGCTTCCAAGGCGCGCGCATCATGGAGAGTGATCTCCTCTGCAGTTTCTCTGTTAGGTTTCCAGACAGAGTTGTAGCGGGCTTCTTCCTGCCATTTGGTAAGTATTTCTTCGCTCTTGTCAGCATTAATCTTGTTGCGGAATTCCTCCATGCTCATGCGGCTGGAGTATTTGCTCTTGTAGAGATTTGCTACAGCTGCCTGATAGCCATGCCAGTTGACAGGGCCAATGATTTCCTTACCCAAGGAACAGACGGCTATGGCGGTAAAGTTACCCTGTGGGGCTTCTACCTCAACCTTTTCTTGACGGTAATATTCTGCAAAGCAGTCGCTCTTCCAGAAATGGGCTATTGCTTCTTGCTCTGTGAGCCAGCATGCTCCATCACCTTTTTTGGATTGGATGAGTTCTGGACCGCCTTCCATTTTCATGAGAACGAGGTCACAGCGATCGGAAGAGTGCATGACCAGCTTGGCAAGGTCAATCAGGGGTAGGATACGCTTGTTGCGTTGTACTTCCTTACTGATGATTTCCAAAATGCCATTTGCAGGGCGCATTTCTACACGCAGCTTAGGAGTGGGATCGGGGCGTGGTTCAAAAACTCTAGGTGTGAAGGGACGCTTGCCGCGATCTGTTCCTCTGCCTCTATCCATGGGGCGACGCTCGCGGCGCTCTCCCCTATCTGCATGATGGGGTCTATCTGTACGATCTGTGCGGGGTGGGCGCTTGCCTGATGAGCGACGTTGCTCGCGTGGTTCACGATAGTTGCTGGAGTATTGTTCAGAGGGAGATTTTTTCTCGCTTTCGCGAGCCCAGGATGGGCCAAACTGAAAGTCTGATAATTCCGATAGGTCGAAGAGTTGTTTGTTATTATCCTGGGTCATTGTGTCTAATGAGAATGTAGTATGTCTGTCTATAGGGTACTCGTATTTGAGAGCTTTGACAATATTTTTTTAATGTTAGGGGGGAGAAAAGAGTGTTTTTTATGGATGAGAGATGTTTAGGCCTTCTTCGCTGAACTCCATACCCAAGAGGCAAATATCATCATCGACAGGCTGACCATCAATGAATTTATTCATGGCGAGTAAGCAGTTATCTATCATTTCAGAGATGCTGTTGGAAGGGGTGCTGTTGAGGTGAGCTAGGATGCGATTGCTACCTAGTTCATCATCAAGGGCATTTTTTGCCTCAGTGAGACCATCGGTGTAAAGCATCAGCTTGAGCCCAGATTGGAGATCAATCTCACTCTCCTTGTAAAAGGTGTTTTCTAGTAGCCCCAAAGCAGGGGAGCGCGTCATGGTCTGCAGGTAGGCATGCTGATTAGGGTCAATGACAATGGGGGCAGGGTGACCTGCGTTGGAAAGAGTGAGGCGACCTTTTTCCAAGTCCAGATAGACATAACAGGCCGTTGTGAACATGGTGATGTTTGCCTGTGCAAAGATGCGGAACAATTGACGATTGAGAGAGGAGAGCATCAACGCAGGAGTGTTGGCCAAAGAGGCTGCCTGCTCCATCAAGCCACGCAACATGGAAGCAATGAGAGCAGCACGCATGCCATGCCCCATCACATCACATATTAGCATGCCCACGCCACTATCTTTTACTGGGAATACAGCAAAGCAGTCCCCAGCCACCCCAGCAGATGGGCGGTAAACATGGTGGAATCTGGCACTGCGGCGCGTATTCTCCGTATTAAAGGTGCGGGGACGTATGCGCAAAGGTTGCAGGGCAATTTGAATCTCGCGTGCAAGTAATAGCTCATGCTCCAAGGCCTTGTTACGCGCATCGAGTTCATTGGCTATTTTTTGATATTTTTTCTGGGCGAGCATGAGCGAGGTCACATCTGAGGAGATACCGACAATGCCCTTCACTTCTCCTTTGGTACTAATCCAAGGAAATTTTGAGATTTGACTCCAGGTATTTTCCTTTCCCTTCCATGTCTCGCTATGCAGACGTGCAATGATAGGTTTGCCTGTCTCCATGATTTCGAGCTCTTCACGACGGGAAATGGTGCACATGCTATCATCAAAGAAATTGCGGTCTGTGCAGCCTATGAGGTCGGCTGGGGTAGGGACACCCATCTTTTTCGCAGTGGAGTCATTGGCAACAACAAAACGCGATTGCTTGTTTTTGAAGTAAATGCTGTCTGGAAGGTAGTTGATGAGTGTGCGGAACAGATCCCTGTCCTCCATGGCGTGCATGTCTGCCATCTTGCGGCGTGTGATATCTATCCATACACCGACCAGCTGGAGGGCTTTGGTCTTTTTATCCTTGCGCAAGAGACCATTGATACGTATCCACCGCCAGCCACGAGAGCGCAAATTACGCAGACGTATTTCTATGCGCATGGGGGTATTGGACACACGCTGCATGTAGCGTTGGAGCTCCGATTTAAAAAACTTTTGATCTTTTTCGTGTATGGTTTTTTCTGACTCTGTAAAGACGTTAGGTGCTACCTGATCAAAGGAAACACCCATCATGCGCAAGCATTGTTCTGTGTAGGAAATTTCTCCTGTTCCTATGTTCCAGCAGTACACACCTTCTTCAGCTGCACGCAGCGCCATCCGCACTGTTTCCCAGTTGAGTTGCTCATGTGAAGAAAGGTTAGAAGGGTGCACAAACATAACTATTATACACTAGCGGAAAAATCGGGAAAACGCAAGGAGAATTTTTAAAGAAAAGCAAGATTAGGGCTTTTCTGTGCCTTCTTCTTGGCTATTGCGGTAGTGATCGGCACTGCGCCACTCTTGTATAGCAATGACAATATAAATAATAGTCAATATGATACCAAGGATATTGACTATTTTGCCTATGATGCGCCAACCTGTCAGAGCTACGAGGAGGAAAACAGCAAGCGCAGCGACACAGACCCCTGCCACCATGGGGATGAGTTCTTTGTAGTCCCCCCTATCGCCAAAGACATAGTGAATGGCGATAGGAGTGATGCCCAGCATGAGCACAGCTATGGCGCAGTCCCAGCTGCCCAAGTTTTCAGAGTTTTTTGGTGAAAAGCGCCCCATATGACTGATTAGTCTTTCTTTTTATCATCCTCTTCGGGCAAGCCTGTCCACTCTGGAACATTCTCCCAGATGGCGGCATCTCCATCATCGTTAGGGAGACCGCGGCTGCCCATGGCCGTTTTGTTATCATCACTGGCTTCACCTTGTATCGTGTAGCCAACGTACACCATCTTTGTCTTTCTATCATAGCGCAGAACCATGGTGTAGGTATAAAGTCCCTTGCGCCAGCCGTGTACGGGGTAGATAAGCCCCTTTTTGAGATTGCTATCTTCCTTGAACTCTGGGGTATTGCCAGCCTGATCAGGCAGTTGGCAATGCGCTTTCACTGCTTTCATCAAGTGGACGTAGTAGGATTTGAGCGATGTATCAAACAGGTCTATGGGGATACCCGTTTCGGCTTCAAAGTGAACACGCATGAGTTTTTTGCCGCCTCGGTTGTATTCAAAACCTACTGTCCACTCTTGATTGGCAAGAGGTTCTGCTAGGGTATGGGTGTAGTACCAGTCTTTTGACTTGCGCGCTTTGTCAAGTTCCTTGAGTTCTGTGTTATCTTTCAATTCCTTGGTGACATCACGACGAGATTTACCCAATGGTAGCTCAGATAGCGACAAGGCGGGCAGGGAAAGAAGGAGGGCTAGCGATAGTATACTTTTTATTTTCATATAGGGGATTAGGTTAATTAGGTGATAGAATACGTTGGATATATTTGGTGAGACTTTGTGTGGTGTAGCTGCCTTCAATTTTTTCTAGCTGAACAGCTTCTACATAGAGAAAGGTGGTGGGTACCTTGTTGACCTTAAAATCATGTGCGAGCACAGGGTATTGGTCAGCGTCAACAATAACTACTTGCAGATCTCCCTGCGCTTGGGTGGCTAGATTCTTGAGTGCATCTTGCATGCGCTGGGAATGCGGACACCATGGTGCAGTAAAGCAAAGCATGAGATTGCGCCCCGATATGCCAGTGAGTTGATGTATGTCCTCTCCTCCGTAATTACTGTAGAGCTCAAATTGGGGGATGCTATTGCTGTCGTAGTCCTTGGGCTCATATTCCTTTTTAAGGAGGCTTTCAAGATCCACTTTTTCGGGATTAGGAGCAGCCTTCACCTCTGTGGTGAAGTAGGCTTTACGTTCTGTCTTCTTTTCCTCTCCCTCCTGACAACTAATCAGCCACAAGGGAAGGGCAAGCAGGGCTGTGAGTTGTTTTAAGGGGTACATGATTGCTGTTGAGGCGAGGGACGAAACTTGATTTTTCTTTGGGCTGGGATGTTGCAAAGCTCTCCTGTCTCGGGATGTCGTAGTCGGCGAGCAGGTGATTCTTGCACACGAAAACTACCAAAGCCAGAAAGCTTTACCTTGCCATCTTCACGCAGCCCCTCTTCTAGGGCGAGCAGTACACTATCCAGAGCCAACGCGGCAGCACCACTGGTGGCTGTGCCGCCCAGTGCCTCGCGTAGTTCTTCAATGATGTGTTGGCGCTTCATAACAGGAAAGGCGATATCATGACCTATCTTCTTGGGTATGTCCAGCTAAAAAACTGACCTAAGCGTGTCAACACAGATTCTGGAAAGAGTCCACTCAGCTTCCACCAAATGGGATAGGCTAGGGGGATGTAGGTGAGTATCTCCAAGAATCGCAAAAGATAACGCATACTGCGAGATTTTGACACCCTGATACCCTGATGCATGCGGTGCGGCAGGTAAGGGAGGCGGTGTTTCCATGGGGAATTGCGCCATAGCTTGTAGAATGGCGCATTGCCTCCGCTGGGTGGGAAAAGCACAAAGGGCTTACTGCTACTAGCAAAGTGCAATATAGAGGGAGCATCCAGAGATTGCCGCAGCTCCTCTGCGCTAGTACTCAGCTGAGGGCAATCGAGTACTAGCTGGGCTTTGCGTCCGTAGTAGGCGTGGAGGTGCGGGATGACACAGTATTTTTGAGAGAGGGGCAGAAAGCGGCCTTCGCAGACCCCATTCATCACATGTTGATCAGGGTAGGCAAACTTGCTCGCATGCTGCACGGCTTGCTCCATGATGCTTTTGCTGAGCTTCTCTTGCCTACAGGCAGGGAGGTTAAAGAGCAAAAAGCCTGAAT
>CAZRZE010000073.1:0-8646 GCA_964604535.1 uncultured Akkermansia sp. | reverse complement strand
CCACCGCAGAAAAGAGTCGCGCTATCGCGCGAGGGATTAAGGGGTGTCAGTCAGGCTGCTGCTACCGTGCAGGGTGTTCCTCTCGGGCGTGTATGAAATTCTATTAACCTGACTGACTGCCTCGCGCTGACGCGCTTCGGTTCTTCCTGCGGGCTCTGCCCGCGCCCGCAAGGGCTTTGCCCTTGACCCACAAGGACTCTGTCCTTGACCTGCCCAAGAGCGCACTCTTGGGAATCTGTCAAACGCAAAGCGCAGGGCAACGGCTTCCCTCTCCCCCGCTTCGCATCAACGCGATGACGAAGATTCAACTTTTATCCTTGTACTCTCCCCCCGCTTCCTATACACTCACTAGCGGATATTATAACCCATTACACAGTATACGCACATGCCAGCACCAACAACAGATCCAGATAAGCTCAATGCAGCCCGCCAACGCGCTCTTGATACCGCCATGCTCCAAATCCAAAAGGACTTTGGCGAAAATGCCATCATGCGCCTCGGTGATCACACCGCCATGGAGGTGGAGGTTATTCCTACAGGTAATCTCCTCATTGACCGCGCTCTTGGTGTGGGTGGCTTCCCCCGTGGTCGTATTGTAGAGGTCTTTGGCCCAGAGTCCTCTGGTAAGACGACTCTGACTCTCACCGCTATCGCCCAAGCCCAACGCGCTGGCGGTCTAGCGGCTTTCATTGATGTGGAACATGCCCTCGATCCCGCCTACGCGGCCAAGTTGGGTGTGAAGCTCGATGACCTTCTCATCTCTCAACCCAGTAGCGGTGAAGAGGCTTTGCAGATTTGCGAGGCTCTCGTGCGCTCCAATGCGATTGATGTCATTGTGCTGGACTCCGTTGCTGCTCTAGTAACAAAGCAGGAGTTAGAGGGCGATATTGGCGATAGTACCGTGGGTGCTCAAGCCCGCTTGATGAGTGCTGCTCTACGCAAGCTCACCTCCATGATTGCGAAAGCACGTACTGTCTGCATCTTCACCAACCAGATTCGCGAGAAGATTGGTGTCATGTTCGGCAATCCCGAGACAACTCCCGGTGGTCGCGCGTTGAAGTTCTACGCCTCTGTCCGCTGTGATATACGCCGCATTGGTCAAATCAAGGCCACAGACGGCAGTGTCTCTGGCAACCGCACCAAGCTGAAAATTGTTAAGAATAAGGTTGCTCCTCCTTTCACGGAGTGTGAGTTTGACATCATGTACAATGAGGGTATTTCCTCTGTTGGTAGCCTGCTTGATCTTGCGATGGAGTTTGACGTGGTGCAAAAGCGCGGTTCTTGGTTCAGCTACAATGGTAGCCAACTGGCTCAAGGGCGCGACGGCGCAAAGGACGCCCTGCGTAGCAATGAGGAACTCTACACGGAGATTGAATCCCTCGTCCGTACCAAGCTAGAGGAGAAGGCTGCTTCTGGCAAGAAGTAAAGGCCATGCTCCCTCAGCAATGCTATCCCATCCCTCCCCTAGGCGAAGCACTTTGGCAGGAGGGAGAGGAGGCGAGACTCTACGCGCATGCCTGCCTCAGGGCTGTGGGGCTGAGTGACTGGAACGTTTTGCCCAGCCGTGCGGTGAAGCAGCTGGGCTGCTGCCGCGCCAGTCGCAAGGAAATCTCGCTTTCGCTCCACTTTATCTTCTACTGCCTTGGTAGAGGGCATGAGGGTATGGAGGAAATACAGCGTCTCATCCTGCATGAGATAGCACATGCCCTTGCCTATGTCCATCACAGGGAATTAGGTCACGGGCAGACATGGCGGCATTATTGCAATTGCCTAGGTATAGCTGGAGAAAAGGCTAGCACGAGGCACGGTAATTACCTAGAAAGTGTCACCAGTAAGGGGCAAGCCCAATATGCCCTCATCCACAGCGAGACAGGGGAAGTCATACGCTACTTCCAGCATGCCCCCAAAAAGCCAGCATCTTACTGGAAAAATTGCTATGTCCCCAAGCGAAAGAAGGAGACACTAGGGAAGCTAAAGCTCGTACAACTAGATAAAGCAAGGTAGTGAAATATTACTTTGTTATTTTAAAATTTCCCCAACAAATACAATATATATTTGACAACTAAGAGAATGTTATGCTATATATTACAGCTTACTAGCATAACTCTTTAGTTTATCAATATGAAAACCACTATATCACTCCGTTTGAAAAAAGCACTCTTGGCAAGTTTTATGGCAGGTACGGTCCTGTGCAACACGACGCAAGCCGCAGATATCACCATTAATGCCGCAGGAGGCCAAGCCTTGTCTGGCTGGGAAAATTCTGGCAGCACACTGACATTTGCCACAGGCAGCGAAGGCGCAGCCGTTACATATAATTCTAATTTAGAAGGATTTAATGGATTAACCGTCAATGTGGATGGAGCGAGCTTAAAATCAACCTCCAACTCGGGTAATTATATCCTCACTCCTAGAGGCAGTACTATAAATATGAATATCAATGGTAACTTTGAGTTCGATTTAGGATCAGCTGCTACGTCACCCAATCAATATTCTCGCAACGTTGCCATTGGCAATAGTACGATGAACATTAATATCGCCACAGACAAGACATTCACCCTCAAAGGCGACATGGTGGGTGATAGTGGTAGCACCTATAACATCGCAGGTGGTGGCATTCTAGCCTACACCTATACAGATGCGGGTACAGAACCTGGAACTCAGCACGCAGGAGTGAATCTGAACATTTCTCAAAATAGTACTTGGAATCTCTCAACTAACAATGCTGCTCAACTCAGCAACCTCATGCTACGCGGCACAGTCACATTAAACACTGGGAATATCACGCTCATGTCCGGTGCAGTCACGTGGGATCAGGCTATGACCGTGACAGGTAGTAACTCTTTAACTGGTGCTACCTCTCTGGATCTCACAGGAACACTGACCATGACAACGGGTTCTCTGCTTAACTTTGGAAATTCCGCCCTTGATGCATCCACCCTCAACTTTGATCTCAGTGGATTGATCGCAGGAGATAGCTTTAGCCTATCAGGCGCGAATATTACGGGTCTCACCGATGGAGATTCATTTTCAATTTCCGCTACACAGACAGGCACGTGGGCAGATGCAGGCTCTGGTATGTGGATCTTGAACGTTGCTGGCATCAGCATCAAAGATATTGCGTGGAAGGGCGGTGATGGCACTATGGGAGTGGGTGTTGGTGGCTGGACACAAGGCGGCACCGATGTAACCTTTGCCCAGCATGACAATGTCACGATAGGTGGCCCCTCCATCGCAGGAGGAACAATTACAATTGATGGCGAAGTGCAGGTTGGCTCCCTCACCGTAACAGGCGATGTTGACTTTACCCTCACAGCAGATGCCACGTCTGGTGCTGCTGTAAGTACACTAGCATCAACAACTGGTCTGCTCAAATCTGGGACTGGTGTACTGAATCTCGATGGCACTCTGGGATTGGCTGGAGCAAAGCAAATCAGCGGCGGCACTCTGCACATAGCTTCTGCTGATGCCATAGGCGAAGGGCAAATACAAATCGCTAGTGGAGCAACACTCTCCACCGCAGAAAATCTCGGCGAGATAACAACATGGTCAGGAGACCTTTACGATCGCTCATCTGCTGGCTACACGGTTAATGTAGGCAGCGGAACAACCTTGAAGGACAATGTCAAACTTACCATAGGTGGTAATGGCACAACTATTTCAGGAGGCGGTACTTATGAAATCTGGGGTTTCACGCTCAGCGCAACAAATAATCAATCCAACCTCACTGTTGCGGCGGGTACTACCCTCGTCATCAAGGGTGAAGCCATGAGCAACACAGGACTGGCTGGTGCCTTTATGTTGTCAAACTGGCCACACAGCAACACCGTGACCGTCGGAGGTGTACTTGATTCCAATGCTGGGATTTCCATGCGAGATGGCACAAGCGCCACTATCAATGTAGTAGCCGCTGGCGAGCTCATCCTGCGCAAAGGTTTGGCAGCTGTGGGAAATGCGTCCGCAAAGACCATCAGCATCAATGTAGTAGATGGAGCAACAGTCGCATTGGGGAACAAATCATACGATGGTCTCTTGTCTGGATTGATTAACTCCGTCCAGTTCACCGCACGGTTGAATATGCTCAATGGCTCAAAAATGAGGGCAGCCAACGAGGTGGTTTCGGGAAGCTTTGCTACAACTACAGTTTCTGATTCTATCCATTACGCAGAAAATGCCTCCGTTACCTTTGTATCTGATAGAACTGCAGGCTACACGCAAAACCTCGTGTTGGATCATGTCATCAATTTGGGAGCAGGAAAGCTGACTACAGAAGGTCAAGGCATCGTTACCTTTGGTGGAAATGTGACAGCCGGTAGCGCGGAGTTTTCCAATCAGGTTAATATAAATGATGGGAGCGTCCTTAATGTAAATGGCGCTATAGAAACATCATTTGCTACATATGAACAGAATGATAACAGCAAGGCCATAAGCATCACCGCTAATAGCGCAGCATTCATCACAACGAATGGTCTCTATAATATCACAGCTAACAATATTAAAGTGGCTTCTTCGGCTGGCTTGCCTCTTGTCATCAGTAATACAACGATGAGCAATTCTGAGCTAGGTGCATTTACTTATAATTTGGAAGGCGATGTCATCTTAGACAATACTGTGGTGGACATGGGGGCAATGTTGAATCTAGCCAACAATGCGAACCTCACACTCAAGGGCAACTCCTTGACTGCGCTTGATTTGCTATCGAATAAGAGTACTGTCGACCTCACACTGGTCGACTACAATGCAACAGCGACAGTAACAAGCATCACACCTAACCAATCCATCACAACACAGGAAGGTGGCAGCACCACGATGGATCTCTACGCGCTTAATATCGCTGACCTTGATGGTTATCTGTCACTCACCCTTCTTGACTCCTTGATCGTTAATCTTGATTTAACAGCAGATCAATACGCTGCTTTCAGCTCGGCCTTAGACGGAAATGGTGTAGCCTTCAGCTTCGATCAGAATCCAACACTTGGTATGCCATACGAGATGATAAACTTTAATATCACAGTGGGCGGTGTTTTGAACAACACCTTTACCATAAGAGGTGAGGATGGAAACATACTCTACGTCCCCGAGCCCTCTACAGCGACACTCAGCCTCCTCGCGCTGGCTGGTCTGCTCGCACGCCGTCGCCGCAAGGCGGCCTAGTCGCTAAAAACACAACTCAATAAAAAAGCCTCTTCGCATGAAGAGGCTTTTTTGCGCTATCGTTATAACGAGGCAAGCACACTTTGCTAACTCTACTTTGTCACCTAACAAATAGAATACGAAAAAAATCACTATTTAATCACTTTTTGTGGATTCCATGCTTGCCAGACTATAAGCTAGGTGCTAGACTGATTGCATTAAAAATAATTTAATTTTAAAACCCCACAATCATGTCTCTCGATACATTTTTTAGCCCAAAAAGCATCGCTGTTGTCGGCGTCTCCGATAAAATCCAAAAACTCGGCGCAGTTGTCTTTAACAATATCATTGAATCTGGCTACGCTGGCTCCCTCTACGGAGTAAACCCAAAACTGGCTGGTACAACAGTCTACGGCAAAGAATGCTACGAGAGCATAGAAGCACTCCCCCAAGTGGTGGACTTGGTCATCATCCTAGTTCCTGCACGCTTTACAGAAGCAGTTGTTGACCAATGTGTCACAGCAGGTATCAAAAACATCTCCATCATCACCGCTGGTTTCAGCGAAGTGGGCGAGAAGGATCTGGAAGAGCGCATTGCTGACAAGTGCATAGCCAACGGCATCAATGTACTTGGCCCCAACTGCATGGGTCATATATCCACCTTTGACAAGCTTAACGCCACCTTTGCAGATTGCTTCCCCCTGCGCGGTAATGTAGCCTTTGTCTCCCAATCTGGCGCATACTGCTCTGCCATGATGGACTGGGCAGCTGGCAAGAAGATTGGCTTCTCCCACTTCATCTCCATTGGTAACAAGGCAGTTCTCGGCGAAGACGGTCTCCTAGAGGCTCTCAAGCATGATGAGAACACCAACGCCTTCGTCTTCTACTTGGAGTCCCTCAAGAATGGCAAAAAGTTCCTCTCCACACTCAAGGACGTCACCAAGACAAAGCCCTGTGTTATCATGGAACCTGGTCGCAGCCAAAAGGCACAAGCCGCCTCCCTTTCCCACACAGGCTCACTGGCACCTAACTACAGCGTCTTGGAGCTTGCGCTCAAGACCTCTGGCGCTATCCAAGCCTACAATGACCGTGAACTCTTTGGTCTCTTGGAAATACTGCAATATGCTAACCACATGGAGTTTGACGGCCAACTCGCCGTACTCACCAATGCTGGTGGCGTAGGTGTTCTCACCTCTGACCTCTGCGAAGAACATGGTCTTGACCTTGCACGTCCTAGTGAAATGACCATCTCCAAGCTGCGCGCTGTCCTCACAGCAGAAGCAGCCCTCGGCAACCCCATCGACGTCGTAGGTGACGCAGGTGCAGACCGATACGAGCACGCGCTGCGCATCCTCTGCGAATGCGGTGAGTACAAGAACATCGTCGTCCTCCTCACCCCACAGCGCGTCACAGACAGCATGGGCACAGCACAAGCCGTTATCAAGCTGGCCAAGGAATTCCCCAAGGTCAACATCTTCTGCTCCTTCCTCGGTGATGCCTCCGTCACAGAAGCCCGCAAAACACTGGCAGAAGCCCACATCATCAACTGGGAATACCCTGTTGACGGCATACGCGTCCTCGGCCTCCTCAAGGCACAGATGGCCTACCGCGGCGTAGAAGAAATCACCGTAGAAACTCAGGAAGTACCTGCTGACATCCGCGCAGCCGTCAAGGCCGCAAAGGATGCTGACCTCGCCTCCCTGCCACAGGACACGGTCAACATGATCATGCAGCACTACGGCATAGACTTCCCCAAATCGGGCAACTTCACCGACAAGGACTCCGCCATGGAATTCTGCCAATCCGTGTTCCCCAATCCCGTAGTACTCAAACTCTCTGCCCCCGATGCCCTGCACAAGACAGAGATGAAGGGTATCTACCTGAACATCTCCGATGAACTCAACTTCAACAAGTCATGGGCAGGACTCTGGGAAAGCATCACCACCCACAACCTCAAGGGCGCATCCATCCTCATCCAAGAGATGATTACAGGAGCAACAGAAACCATCGTTGGCGTCAACAAGGACGAAAACTTTGGACACGTCCTCGTCTTTGGCACAGGTGGCGTCTACACAGAAGTCATGCGTGACACATCCATGCGCATCTTGCCAGCTGCAGACTTCACAGAAATGATTGCAGAGACCAAGGTAGGAACCATCCTCAATGGCGTACGTGGTCAAGCACCCAAGGCCGTAGGTCCTTTGGCTGAGACCTTGAAAAAGGTGCAGCAACTCGTCTTGGAAATACCAGAAATCACCTCCATTGATGGCAACCCAGTCTTGGTCACACAGGACAGAGCCGTCGTCGTAGACTTCAAGATGATTCTCAAGTAAAGCCCATCAACTTTCCTACCCACGAAAAGGGTAGTATGAAGATGCCTAAGAGCTGTTTTCTTAGGCATCTTTGTTGTATTTAGGAGGATGAGCCGCATCTTCGCGCGAGGCGTTGAGCACCGCAGAAAAGAGTCGCGCTATCGCTCTGAATGACGGCTTACTTACTCGCTTTCTATCGCGCGCTTGCCTTCTCCTGTCACTTCTGCTCTCAGGCTACCTTCCTTCAAGGTCATTGTCACGCTCTGCCCCTTTTCCACCTCCTGTGGTCGGCGCACCAGTCGCCCATCATCCGCTGTAACCAGCGCAAATCCCCTATCCAAGGCGTTCTGCGGGCTAGCTGCCCTCAACTGTGTGCCCATTCTCTCCAACCTCTCTCTGCGGCGAGAAATAGCCTGCTGCACGCGCTGCTCCATCCTCTCTCCCTGATGCTGTAGCTGCTCTATTCTCTGCGCAATGACTTGTAGGAGTTGTTTATGACTGATGCGTGCATCGAGTAGCGCGAGTTTGTGCCGCTTCTGCTGTAGCTGCTCTTGACTGCTGGCCAAGATGGCTTCCCACTGCTCATCAAGTTGTTGGTAAAATCCCGCTAGTGCTTCTTCTGGTCGGCTGAGGCAGCTTTTTTCAATGTGACTCATCCGCAGTTGCGCTAGCTCCAAGGCGCGGTGCAGGCGACGCTTCATGGTGAGTTCTGCTTGCTCTATCCACGCGCGTAGGTCTGGGGCATTGGGTGTACTCAACTCTATGGCAGCTGTGGGCGTTGGGGCTCTGAGGTCAGATACGAAGTCGGCTATGCTAAAGTCTGTTTCATGCCCCACGGCAGAGATGATGGGGATGGGGCATCGCGCGATGGCGCGTGCGAGGATTTCTTCGTTGAAGCACCAGAGGTCTTCTAGGCTGCCTCCTCCTCTGGCGAGGATGAGGTAGTCCACGCGGGGAAGCCCATGCGTTTCCGGCTCTCCCCACATGTCTATGGCACGCGCTAGACCTATTTCTGCGCCTGCTCCTTGCACTTGGACGGGGAGGAGGTAGACATCCATCCACGGGGCGCGGGCTTCTAGGCGGTGGCGCATGTCTTCGATGACAGCACCTGTTGGGGAGGTGATGAGTCCTACGCTCTGTGGCCATGTGGGCAGGGGCTTTTTGCGTTCTTCGGAGAAGAGCCCTTCGCCCATCAGTTTTG
>CAZRZE010000072.1:0-8722 GCA_964604535.1 uncultured Akkermansia sp. | reverse complement strand
CAGAAGGTGTTGCAACACCCCTCGGTGTTTCTCCCTCCTTTGCAGAACTCAACACCAATGGTCTTGAGTACACAGAAGCAGACTTTGAAGTCAACAACAAGCTCATCGCTTCCGAATGGAAGGCAGAGCTTGAGTCTCAGACAGAACTCTTTGAATCCATGGGTGCTAAGCTCCCTGCAGAACTCGAAGCACAACGTCAGACACTCCTCGCAACATTCGCCTAAAGAATGCTTGAGAGCAGCTTGACTGCAAGCTAAATCTCGTACCGCCGCTTTTGAAAAAAAGCGGCGGTATTTTTTGTAGATTACGAGCTATTTTTATCTTGCTATGATTCAGTACTTGTGTTAATAAGTAAGATTATGGACTCAATTAAAAAACTTACAGTGTGCATGCTCGCTTTTTTATTTATTGGTTTTGCAAAGGCAGTTCCACCCGATTGGCTAGCCATTACGACAAAACTTATCAACACAGATTACAGGGGCAAAGGGCACTATCTGCTTACAAATGTGCCCTTCAAATTCGAGCTGCATATCAAGAATAACAGTAACTACCGCGCGGTACTCGGTCTCAAAAAACTCACTTTCACTATTTCTGGATTTATTGAAGTATTCAACGCCACCGACAAGAAATGGGAAACTCGAAGCAATTCCACATATAGAGACTTACCTAAATTCCATAATGTAGTCTTGCATTATGGCGACCGTGATGTAGAAATTATGCCAGGTAAAACCTACGTCCAAACCTTCCAAATTAGCGGCACTCATCTGGCTAAAAGTGATGCAAAATACTACGAACCAGCTTGGTTCCGTTTGAATTTATCGTACCGATACATCGACTTCCAAGCCGACACACGCGAGGTAAATTCATTGAACATCCCAAGGCAAAGGCAGTCTGACCCCGGGCACCGCCGTTAATTACAGCTATCTTTAATTACTCAGCAGCATCTCCTTTTCACACAAAAATGAGATGCTGCTAAATTATATAATACCATGAAAGCACATCAACTCCTCGCCACAGCCAGCCTCTTCCTCGGTCTATCAGCCCTGCATGCCCAAGAAACAAAGCCGACAGATACCCAACAAGAAGAAGCCATCCTCATCATTCCCCAACTACTATACAGCACAGTGCAAACGGACGCGGGTCTCCTCGTCGCCAGCTTTGATACATCAACAGGAAAGCATCTCTACATACACAATGCCAGCAAGGGTGAACTCATTGCCAAAATAGACATCAAGGAAGAGGATTCGCCCTACTTCTTCCAATTCACCCCCAAGGGCGAAACCCTTCTCCTCTTCACCGAGACGCGTATTCATTATATAGACACCAAGAGAGGTGTGAAAACGCGCTACATTGACCTCCCCGCGCAGAACAGCCCAGAGTCTGCGGAACTCAGCCACGATGGCAGCCACTTACTCCTTGTTTGCTCCGCACCCGCCAATGCACGAGAACCCAAGCCAAAGCTCAAGGCGATAATACGCGTTATCAAGCTAGACGACCTCAATTTTGCCTTCACTTCTGATATAGACCTTGATCCAGCGGATCAGCGCATCCCCCTAGTCAAATTCGCCCCCAATACAACAAAGGAGCTCATCTACGCGTTGGGTAAATCCCTCCACGCCATTGATTGTGAAAAGAAGACAGTCGAGCACATGGCCACATTGGACAAGGATATTTGGAGCATGAAGTACAGCCCCGATGGCAAGGTACTCTTTGTCGGTGGTGCAGACGGCTATCTTGGCAGTGTCAGCCCACTGGGCATCAAAACACACCATGCAGGAACAGAGGGCGAGGTGGAGCATGTTCAGCTGTCCGAGAATGGTAGCCTGATTCTTGGCTCTGTGCTCTATGGGGGGCTTTGCCTATACAACTGGGTGGACGACAAACTCTACAAAAATATCGCCGAGGGCGTGGGCAAGCAGTCCTTCTGCACCATCAGCCCAAATGGAAAGTACCTCGCCGCTATCTCCCTAGATAACAAGAAAATCATTATCATCGACATTGCCAACGAAAGCATCATCAAGGAACAGGAAGATGAGGGTATCTCACTTCTTTTCTTTGACGAGGCAGGAACAAAGGTGAATTACCTGTCAATAGGTGACGATAAGATGAAGACCGTGAGCATAGAGCAAAGCTAAAGCTACCCCAAAAAGCAGGTGGTAATAAATCACTCATCATCAGCCAAAGAGCAATGCTCTTTGGCTTTTATTCTGCGTTCTCACGCGCAATCAGCACGCGATTTCTTAATTCTCTCACCAGCAAGGCAAAGATGTAACAAAGGAAAGCTAGATACACCAGCAGTAGCCCAGAATGCATGGCGTGCACCTCTGCAATCACAGCTTTCGCTGTCCATATATGCTCATCTTGGTCTACGCCTTCGCCCTCCTCCTCTTTTTTCTCCCAACTGCGGAAACTCACGTAATCTCTATCTCCCCACACGCTTTCGCCAGGTTGTAGCTCATAGTGATCCAACTGCTTTCTCTGGCCTGGACTCTTTTTTCTCACCTCCCACGTGATACGTGGATCTTCCATATCATCACCCTGCTCAGCACGCTCTATGCTCAACTTTCTAACCCCTAGCTGTAGCACACGATCATACTGTAATTGGTAAGGTCCAGCGCCAATCTGACGTAGATGGAACTCCCCCTCGACCCTCCTGTAGCCTAGATAGCTACCTACTATCACGCAGATACCAATAATCACAAATACAATGATTCTCCGCATCACCCTCTTGTAGGTAGCAGCTCTTATTAAAATGGCTGCAGCCACGATCGCAGTAAGCGCGTGAATTTTCCCCGTCCAATCAATTGTCGTCCTTAGTTCCTCATCTCCATAAAGGTTAAAGAGAAGTGAATTTCTAAACTTCAAAAACACCAAGCCAATGTAGAATTGAACAAATAGAAAAACAACAAATTCTTTTAACTTGCTAATAAAATGCAAGGTAGGATGCTGCCGCGTTTCATCCTCTTGATCTTCGCCAAGGGGGAAGTAGCCTTTGACAAGCAAGGTACTCAAGACAAAAAGATGGAAGAAACAAGCAGCAACACAAATGGCACGTAAGCCGAATATGCTCTCGGGCACGGGCATATAGCCCATAGCCCAGAACAACAACCCATAGAGTACCACCTGTATACTGCTGCCTACAAAGTTCAAGTAGATCAGCAAATAATACATCAGATGCCGACTAATCAAGACAATGACACCAAAGCCTAAGAGATAGCCAACACAACGTATGACCGCATACTCACCCCCTACTACAATCGCCTCTCCACTTGCCATGAGGAGGTAGTAGGCGATAATAAGTTGTACAGCGATGCAAAGGCTATAAAGCGCATAAAGCAGCTGAGCCTTGACCTCGCTTATCTCTTCATCTTGGGCGAGCATGTGGTTTTTTTTGAGGATGCTATCCGATGATACCATCGCGCCTCAACATGGCTTCGGCATCTGGTTCTCTGCCCATAAAGTCATGATAAAGCTCTGCGGCTGGCTTGCTGTTACCCTTGGATAGGATGCAGCGGCGCAGATCCATCCCTGTTTCGGGATTGAAAATACCCTCCTTGGCAAAGCGGGAGAAAGCATCGGCCTCCAGCATTTCTGCCCACTTGTAGGAATAGTAGCCCGACTCATAGCCACCATCAAAGATGTGGCTGAAGGCGCGCAACATGCTGTTACCCTGCACCGCAAAGGCAATGCGGTAGTC
The DNA here is from genome assembly GCA_964604535.1 of uncultured Akkermansia sp. GTDB lineage: Bacteria > Verrucomicrobiota > Verrucomicrobiia > Verrucomicrobiales > Akkermansiaceae > Akkermansia. Next base: position 5,025 of record CAZRZE010000072.1, on the reverse strand, counting down.
AGCCAGCACCTCACGATCCAGCTCTTCTATGTCGCGACCAATATAAAGCTCTGGATGATGGTGCAGCTCTAGGTCTATCTTGCCAAAAGAAAGTTGGCGCATGGCAAAGCTGGCCGCGCCGTAATTCTTTGCAGCAAGCATTTTGTCAAGCAGCTCCACTGGGATTCCCTGCTCTGGGTTTTCGTAATGGCGAGCAAAGCGGTTGAGCGCGTCGCGCTCCCATGTCCAGTTTTCATTGATTTGACTGGGCAGCTCCACAAAGTCCCAAGCCACATTTGTGCCAGCAAGGGCGCGCACCTCCACATCACTGAGTAGTTGGTGCAGCAGGTGACCAAACTCGTGGAAGAGGGTTGACACCTCATCATGCGTGAGCAAGGCGGGCTTACCATCCACTGGGCGTGTCATATTGCCACACATGAGCCCCAAATGAGGTTGGCGGGGTGCATCACCCTGTGGTGGAAGACCGCAGACAAAGCAGTCCATCCACGCACCAGCGCGCTTTGTTTCGCGTGGGTACCAGTCAGTGTAGAAAGAGCCCAGATGATCACCGCTGGCGACATCGTAAAGCTCATAGTACTGCACCTCGGGGTGCCAAACCTCTACTGTGCCCTCGGGCAGGGCTTCTTCATCGCTCTCTCTGTAGGCACTGGGGCACTCTACGACGCGCACACCAAAGAGCTCTGAGAAAAGGCTGAACATGCCATCAATCACCTGTGGCATGGAGAAATAAGGGCGCAGCTGCTCGCTGTCAAAGCTGTAGAGAGCAGCACGCTGCTTTTCATTCCAATAAGCAACATCCCATGGGTTCATGGCTGGCACGTCCTCTCCCAGCTGCTCGCTGGCAAAGAGGCGTATGGCTTCTTGCTCTTTGAGGAAGCTGGGGCGCACCTTTTCGTGCAAGCCATTAACGAAGTCCAAGGCACGTTGCCCTGTACGCGCCATGCGGCGGCTCAGTGTGTAATCGGAGGGTGTGGCATAGCCCATGAGAGCAGCCTTGCGCTGACGCAACTTGAGAATATCATGGATGATGGCAGCAGTATCGTATTCACCCGTACCCTTAGTATTATTACCACGCCAGATACGCTCGCGCAGGGCGGCATTATCTGCATAGGTCAATACAGGAATGAGACTGGTCACCTGTAGGGTAAAACGCCACTGGGGCGCATCCTCTGTGCCATACCCCTTGGAAAGAGCATCTTGCTGTGCTGCAGCAAGGGCGGAGGCGGGTAGACCAGCGAGCTCTTCGGCATTATCGGTGACATACTCCCATGCGTTGGTGGAGTCCAGCACCTTTTCGCCAAAGCGTTGGGAGAGCTCTGCCAACTGGGTGAGAATCTGCGTGTATTCTTCCTTTTGCTCATCATTGAGCTCTGCCCCACTTTCGCGGAAGTCCATGAGGGTTTCTTGGATGAATCGTTGCTTCACTGGGCTGAGTTCCTGCACCCAAGGCGCAGCGGCTGCTGCCTTGAGGACAGCATAGAGCTGTGGATTGAGGGTGACAGAGGAGGAGAACATCACCACCTCTGGCATAAGCTCATTGATGACCTCGCGACGCTCTGGGCTATCGGAGACAATGCGCAGGTGGTTGAGGCGATGCCACGCGCGTTCCAGCGGACGTGGTGCATCCTCTAGGGCTGCAAAGGTGTTTTCGTAGCTCAGCTCATCTTCTTTGAGGGACGAGATGGCTTCTATGGCAGCACCGGCTAGGGTGATTGCTTCGCGAATTTCTGCGGCAGCGCGATCTGGGGTCAGTGCCGCCCATTCTATCTTAAAATCGGGATTAAGGTATGCTTTTTTCATCTATGTATTGATACTAACGCCTAGGATAAGGGAAGTCAAGAGTTCCTTGCGCCCTGACAATCCATAAATCATGTAATAATAGCGTGAGGCACTAATACACCTTCACCCAGCCGCGTCACTTACAAAAACCCTGCACAGGCTGGCTCCCTGCACCCTTGACAACCCTTGCCCAAACGTGCTAGAACAACGACATGACCATGGCAGAGCGCAGCCGCTTTATCTTAGAGCAACTTCAACAACAATACCCCAATCCAGGCATACCCTTGGATCACAGTGATGCCTTCACCCTCTTGGTTGCTGTAGCTCTATCTGCCCAGTGTACAGACAAGAGAGTTAACCTGACCACCCCTGCGCTTTTTGCAGTCGCGCCCGATGCTGCCACCATGGCACAAATGGAGGCGGAAGACATCCTACCCCTCATCAAATCCTGCGGACTAGCACAGGGGAAGGCACAGAGACTCGTACTGATGGCACGTCAGCTCATGGAAAGGCACGAGGGGGTCGTTCCTGATAACTTTGCTGACTTAGAAGGGCTTGCAGGCGTGGGGCACAAAACAGCCTCAGTGGTCATGAGTCAAGCCTTTGGGCACGCAGCCTTCCCCGTAGACACACATATTTTCCGCCTAGCAAGACGTTGGGGGCTGAGCAAGGGCAAAGACGTAGTCGCGGTGGAGCGCGATCTCAAACGACGTTTTGCGAAAAAGCATTGGAACCACCTGCATATTGCCATGGTACTCTGGGGTAGGGAGTATTGCCCTGCCCGAGGCTGCCAACCACGCTGCGCCATCTGCTCAGCTGTTGCGCGCTAAACTTTTACTTTTAGCGACGAGGCTCTGCAAGGGGGCCTAGCATAGCAGCACCCTCCTGAGGAGTAACGTCATTCCAAGGCTTCTTAGTACCTTCAGAGCCCATAGGAGGCACAGGCTTACGCTGTCCTTCTGGTGTTTCCTGTAAGGAGGAGCAAGAGCTCAACAAAGAAAAAGCAAGGCAAAAACTAGGGAGGATGAACTTCATGCAAGGCACTATACCCTATCACATTGCTCAAGGCAAGCTATTTTGTGAGTCAGTTTTCTGTTTCACTGGAAAACTCTTACCTAGAAGCAAAAAGCGCAAAATATCTGACAACTCAATAAACTTGGCAAAGATGATACAAATATAACACACGAGAAGTGAGACGATGCCATAGGCAATTTGCACAAATGTGGCATTCATTCCTTCTAACAGTATATTGAGCTCTCTTGATTCAAAGAAACCTGATGTTAGATAAATAATCAGCGAGTACTGCCCAATCAAACGCAATTGTTGTTTGATGACGGACGGTTCTTTCCAACGCTTGAAGAAATTAATAAACACAATGGCAGCACAGATACCACAAAGGGATTTTGTGTAGCGGTAATAGGGCAGGTCGTGAATACTGCACATGAAAAAGAGCATCACTAAAAGAGCAGCAGTCACTGTATACTGATTTTCCACACTCCAGCGATAAAGTTTCTTATAATGAACCAAAAACACACCAAAGAAAAAGGGGATAAAAAATTGAGACGCATTAGTCAACCACTCCAGCGCAAATGTGCCATCCTCTGCGACCTTTCCAAAACATCTATGCAAAAACCACGCCAGTACAAAAAGCTCTCCTACTGCTGCAAATTGAAGCAACGTGTTCTTCAGCTTTCGCACTAAGAAATAAAAAAAACTATAATACAACTGCAACATGAATAAAGCAGGCAAAAACCATAACAACACATTTCCCGTCACCAATATCTCAAATTGATTTTCAAGAGAATAAGAACTTAACGTGGTCTCATCAGCAAAGAACAAAGGGGTCAAAAATGCCCAACACACAAAGGGTATAAAAATATTAATGAATCTGGCTTTTATGAAGCGTAAAATGGAATCATTATTCAACATACTCACAGCAGCCGTAACTCCTGCTAACACAAAAAAGAGGGGCATATGAAATGCATAAATCGTTTGAAAAGCCCATCCAACCGATTCAATTTTCTGATGAGAAACATAAGAATGTCCCAACACAACAAAAAAGATGGATAATCCCTTTAAGTAATCAATCCATTCGATTCGTTTAGATCCATCAAGTAAATGCTGCATATCGTTCACAGCAGAAGCTTAGCAGATATAGTTATCAATCGCAAGTCAATTTTAGGTACGTAACATTGACGCTTGCCATGAGTAGTCCTATTTGCTAATATTGCGACTGTAACAAGAGGCTGAGGTGATTCGCATACCCCTTGCGCTAGAACTCAGCCTTGTTCCCCCTCTATTCTTTAATACCATGAATCGAATTGTACGTATCTACTGGCCAGAACTCAACTATGTCGGACCTGGCGCCATCCAGCATATCTCATCAGAAGTCACCAAGCGCGACTGGAAAAAGATTCTCCTCGTCACGGATGCACCCTTGGTGCAGTTTGGTGTCGCTTCAAAAATTGAAGCGGTGCTGCAAGCCGCTGACATCTCCTACGTCATTTATGATGGAGCAGTCCCCAACCCAACAATGAAAAATGTCGAAGACGGTCTCGCCGTTTTCCAAAACGAAGGCTGCGACGCCATCGTCTCACTGGGTGGTGGATCCCCTCAGGACTGCGCCAAGGCAATTGCTATCCTTGCCACCAACGGTGGAAAGATTAGCGACTACGAAGGCATTGAAAAATCCTGCAAGCGCGGCACACCCATCATCGCTGTCAATACAACAGCTGGTACAGCCTCAGAAGTAACCATCAACTACGTGATTACCGATGAAATCCGCAAGATCAAGATGGTCATGGTTGACCCCAACAGCCTCCCCCTCGTTGCCATCAATGACCCAGAACTCATGCTCAGCGTGCCCAAGGGAACAACAGCCGCCACTGGTCTTGACGCCCTGTGCCATGCTGTAGAATCCTACGTGACAGCTGGTGCATATGGTCTTTCTGATGTACTTAGCTACGAGTCCATTCGCCTCGCGGGAGAGTCCTTGGAACAGGCAGTTGAAGATGGCTCTAACCTAGACGCACGTACCAAGATGGCATGGGCCTCCTACATTGCTGGCCTTTCCTTCTCCAACGCAGGTCTGGGCATTGTACACTCCATGGCTCACCAATTGGGCTCTGAGTACGATATCGCGCATGGCGTAGCTAATGCCATCCTCATGCCCTATGTAGAAGCATTCAATGCTGAAGCATGCCCTGCCAAGTTTGCCAAAATTGCAGAAGCCCTCGGCAAGGACAT
>CAZRZE010000071.1:0-8780 GCA_964604535.1 uncultured Akkermansia sp. | reverse complement strand
AAAAAGGGGGCGAGGCGGGGCAGGCAAGGTGATAAATCTCATCATAGCGACAGCCCTCTTCATGATAAGGCTCTATCACATCATGCTCCACAAAGCGAAAACGAGGTGAGTCCAGCAAGTCCTTCACATTATCCAAAGAGCCTGTGTAGTTATTATCAAGGCAAGTGACATCATGCCCCTGCTCTATGAGACGATGGCAGAGATTAGAGCCGACAAAGCCTGTGCCACCCGTGATAAGAATCTTTTTCATAAACACTGATATTCTAGGTTTTTGATCATAGGATAGCAAGCAAAATGATAGCAAAGGACTAATTGTTTCTGAACAATGAGCGATGAGAATGAATCTTTCTTATATGAAAAAACGTATGCTCATCACAGGAGTGCTCGCCTACAGCGGTCGCTACATTGCTCAATTGGCACATGAAGCGGGCTGGGAAGTACTTGGGTTAGAGGGAGAACGCTCTCGCCATGCAGACAATCCATTGAACATCCCCATCACCCTTTTTGATTGGGAGCAACCCACCCAAACTGGTCGTATAGCCACAGCCATGAAAGGCTGCGATGTCTTTGTCAACACCTACTGGAAGCGCGCTGTTACTGGGGATGATGCTGCCGCTATGGCAGAGAACAGATGCCTTTACCTCATAGAAGCTGCGCGCACTGCTGGTGTGAAGCGCATAGTCCATCTCAGTGTATCGCATGCCGACGTGAGCAGTGAGATAGCATACTTCCATCACAAGGGACGCGTAGAGCAGGCCTTGCGCCGCCTACCTATCCCAGTCTCCGTTCTCCGCCCTGCTGTGCTTTTCGGTGATAGCACCGAGGAGAGTGTCATGATTAACAACTGGGCTTGGTGCCTGCGTCACAGCCCCCTTGCAGGAGTAATCGGTGATGATAAAGCGCAGCTGAGTCCCATACACGTGAGAGATCTCGCTGCCATGGTACTGCATGAAGCAAGTCGTGATGATGAGGAAAGCTGGCACGCCTTTGCAGCCGTTGGGGCAGAGAGAGTGACAGGCAGGGAGCTAACTGAAGCCCTCCTCAGCGCCATGGATCTACGTCGCATCATCACCCCCATGCCCGCATGGATTGCAGCAAAGAGTGCGCGACTGCTCAGACGCATTACGGGAGGCGTAGAGATTTTTAACGCTGAAGAGCTAGATGCCTTCACCAGCGGCTTACTGGCCTACGGTGATGACACTTTACCAGACGATGAAGTTTGGAAAGCCTTCCCCCCTCAGCATCTCCTCAGCAAGTGGATAGCAGAAAAGGGGGAAGAATTAGGTGTACAACTCTCTACCTAGAAGATCAGCAAGTTTACTTTGCCACGCGACGGCGGCGTGCTAGCAAGCCCGCTAGCGCAATAAGGCTCAGTGTAGCCGTGCTAGGTTCTGGGATAAGGAAACCAAAGTTCCAGCCCATAGCAGCATAGATCTCAAGTTCCATTTCGCTAAACTCGCGGAAATGCACTCCTTTACCAATAGCGAAGTTCATCACTGCGTTGGGGTCACTTCCTTCTGTAATATGGGTCAAACTAGAGCCACTTCTCCAAGGAGATGGGTTAAAGACTTCTGAACCTTCTACTCCAGCCAAAGTAATCTGTTGCCCTGGCGCATAATTATCTGGGTCAAGCTCCATCAAGCCACTCCAAGGCGTGATATAGGTTACCAGCTTTCCATCAACATAAATAGGCACTTCTTTTTTAGTTTCAGGATCTATTGTTGTTGGCCCCAAGGGAGAGATTTCTATTATGGGAGAAGGGGTGATTCCATCGTCAGGATTGGGATCTGGCGCAGGAGTTTCTGTAGCTATAAACTGCAAACCCATAAAACCAATACCGTGCGCCATTTCGTGCAAAAGAATAGTATTGAAGTCTGTAACAGTTGATGTTAAACCCGCAGTCTCACCAAAGTAGAAATCGAAAATAGAATTAAAGTTGATGGTAATGTCTGCAAGATCCGCGCTTCCAGCCAACGTGCCAGTGTAACCATGAAGCAGCTTCGCCTCCGCTGCAGAAAGTGCATTATACCCCGCACCAGAATCGAGCGTGAATGGAAAATAGTTAGTAGTCCCATCAGGGTTTTCATTATTAAACCACATTATCTCGGGGCTTGAATTACCAATAATGTTTTTGTTCCCTAAATCTTTAAAGCTGAGTTCCACAGTCACTCGATTATCAGCATCCACTGGTCGGTGACCATCAGCAAAAAGAGAACTCCAATAATCCAGCACATTGTTCACTTCTGCTGTCACTTCAGCAAGGCCTGCACTCTGAGATCCAATATTATTCCAAGTATCAGCATTCTTCAAAGTGACAATAAAGTAGTCGTTTTCTATCGTTACATCTGCCGCCTGCAAAGGGAAAAGTGAAGCTGCAAAGAGAGCAAAAGTCGATTTTAGTAGTAGGTTAGTTCGCATATACTTACAGGATTATCATAGATTTGAACCCGTGTAAAGAAAATTGTTATCTTAATATGGCATGCATAACTAATACAAAAACACAAGAGACAGTATCAAAAAGAATACTTGAATTGAGGCTTCAATTATGTTTCTATTAGTAACGTTATGAGAAATATCTGCTTCTACGACAAACTCGAAGAAATTGCACAATACGATGTAGAATCATGGGCGGACGGAGAAATCGCCACCATGGGGCGTAGCGATAGCACGACATGGAACTTTCCCGATAGAATGGAACTTTCTCGTCATCACCTTAGTATCAGAAAACTGAACAATGAAATCTATTTGCGCGATGAGCAATCGAGCAACGGTACCTATTTCAACGGAGAACGCCTGACCCACGCCATACGCATGCGTGCTGGAGTGACCTATCAGGTGGGCACTTTAACATTTTTCTTGGAAGGCGCCAAGGGAAGCCCTGCTGATGAGCAAGTGGATTGTAGCTCCGTTTTCCCTGAAGAAATAGCTTTTGCCACTTTAGAGTCAGCCTTCATCCCTGCTGCTCCCGTCATCGTTGAACCCGCACCTTTTGTCTTAGAGCCAGAAGAAGTTGAAGAAGTCATAGTACCAGTTGCGGCACCATTTTCTCTGCAGCCTGAAGAAGTAGAGGAAGAGGTAGAAGAAGTAATCATCACGGCGCCATTCTCTCTACAGCCTGAAGTAGAAGAAGAGGTAGAAGAAGTTGTTATCGCGGCTCCTCAAACTGCCCCTGTTACGGCAGCTGGTTCTGTAAAACCCTTTATCCCTATCCCTCGTGCCCCAGCTGGTGGCATCCCTCATGATTTTGCCCTTCAGGTGAGGACACTGGATGGCTATGATGACATTGCTATAGGACAGAAGCTTTTCTTGGAGATTTTTTCCGAAGTTCCCTGCCAAATACTTATTTTCTGCAAGGAGCAAAGCGGACATGCTAGCCTCCTCTACCCATCCAAAAAAGTTGTACAACAAATCATACCTGCCCAGACATGGACGCCCTTGCCCAATCCCCAGTCACCCATGTTTGAGTTTGAAATAGAGGGCCCCGCTGGCGTTGATGAAATCCAAGTCATCGCTAGAAAGCAAAGCTCTGCCCGCATGAGTATCAACTCTGCGAAAAATCCCAAGGAGGAAAGCAAAGAACAGATATACTGGTCATACGCCCATCTCAAGATAGAGGTCTTTGAGCAAAATTAATTTTAGGAGCTTAGCTCATGTGGTATATTCGCAAGGCTAGATCATAACTAATTTTGCACTGGACAAAATGGCATATTTTTTGTTATTTTATTAATAACTTCATTTATGAACGATTCTTCCAGCATAAGTTTTGAACGTTGGCCTGGGGCTGTATGGGATATATCTGGTGCATTTATTTTTGACCAAGATATCCTTGCACTTCATGAGTTCTTGACCTCCTATCTCGGGATGCAAAACCCCATTCATTATGTCCACGGGTCACCCTGCATCACGTGGAATAGTGGACGTGTTACCCGAGAAATCTACCCACCCGATTTCTACAAGAACGCAATACAGGCCTACACCAAGTACAAAATGAGTGTTCTTCTTACGGCCAGTAACACCTTACTCACAGAGCAACATCTTGATGACTATGCGGCTAATCAATACTGCACCATGCTTCATAATGCAAGTAATCAAACACAGCATGGCATCATCACCTGCAGCGATCTACTCAATGACTATGTGAAGAAAAACTATCCTAAATTGCAGCGCATTTCCTCTATTCTTAAAATAACAACAGAACAGGGCAAGGGAAAACGCGATGTTTATCTACGCTACCTTGATGAATACGATATGGTCATGCTGCATCCTGATGATGTGTACAATACAGAACTTCTCGCTAGCTTGCCGCATCCAGAGCGTTTTATCGCGCTCATCAATGAGTACTGCATACGTCAATGCCCTATACGACACCTTCATTACGAAGATCTCAGTCAAAATTCTCTCAACTTCCTAGGTCATGACTCATCTCGATTCATCCAAAAACAAGAAAAAAATGGGTGCAGCAATATTTACAATGTTCTCTTGAGTGCAAAACATAAAACGCTGGCTCAGAGCAATGAGGAAATAACACGTCTCTTTGAGATGGGGTTCAAGCACTTCAAGGTTCAGGGACGCGGCATGGGCAATGTGGCCGCCTACCTAACTGACTTACTCCGCCTCATGCTACGCCGCGATGCCGAGGATGAGTCTATCACCAATGATATTGTCCAACGCTTTTGGATGTCCTATCTACCAACAGTGAACGCAACTCTATGAAAACCCCTAATGCAGAAGATTTAGCCTTTCTCAAAGAAGTCTTTCAACCCTATCCTTCGGCAGAATGGTTACTTGGCGGAGCGATGCGCTTTGGTCCAGAGCTGATACAACTCAACAAATACTTCCAAAACCTCTTTCCTTTTCTACACATCAAGAACATGAGTGCGACCTTGCCCTGCCTCTGGTCGCTTGATTGGATGGGGCAACGTCCTCTTTCACCTGATATAATTATCATCAATCTTTTAGAATATTATAAGAATGCAGGCATTAGCCTCTCCCTCACCTTTGATAATCCCTTTATCCTAGATGAGCACATAGATGACAGCTACTGCATGGGCATAGTTGAAGTTCTGCTTGAAAACCCCAATAATAGGGTATGGGTAGCCGATGATAAATTGCGTGACCACCTTCATGCAAAATTTCCCCAACTCCCCATAGACGCGCACCCTAACCGCATTTATGCTGAAAGGAAAAAACGCGGACTGGCACTCTATCGCTCCCTTTGCGAGAAGTACCAGCGTGTCGCTATTCATCCCAAAGATGCCCGTCGCAAGGAGATATACGAAGCACTATCACCCGAGGCAGAACGCTTCATCATCATCACCAATGATAGCTGCATAGCAACCTGCCCACTACGTTACAACCACTTACAGCAGTTAGCTAAACAAAGGACCCATCCCTATGAAAACGAAGCACGCCTCGCCATATCTGATTACACGGTCAGGATGCAGTGCAAAAGCCTTGCGCATATCACCCAAAGAGAACTGGGCAACGTGAATCACCAGCAGCTTCGCACCCTGCATGATCTGGGATACAAGCACTTCGCTGTAATAGAAGATAGAGCGCGAAATATCATTAGCATATGTAACGATTTCTTCTACTACTCCTTCAATCAATCAATGGAGTATGAGCACTACCGCTCTACCTTCCAAACATCGCTATATTGCCTCATGCAGGAATCGCAAATCTCCATCTCTGGCGGATTAAAGAACGTGTTAATAAACCCCGATCCTACGATGATAGCCACCTAGCATTTTTCTGACATACTAGAAATAGCACTTGCCTATATACCCTATAGGGGTATATAGTATATGAAAGAAAGGCTATTTAAGTATGGATTGTTTTGATGAAGAAAAAATGCTCAAGCGACTAAATCGCATTGAGGGACAGATAAGGGGAATAACGCGCATGATTGCAGAGCAAAAGACCTGCACGGAGATGCTTATCCAGATTAGTGCCGCCAAGTCGGCACTGCATCGTGCAGGTCAAGAGTTATTGGAGGGGCATTTAGCCCACTGTGTTCATGACGCCATAGAGGCAGGGGATGCCAAGCAGGCTCTCCAGCAACTCAATGATGTGATAGAGATTTTTTCACGTATTAGCAAAGGGTAAGAACAATGAGTGATAATCCAAGACCTTCATGCTGTGGTGGATCAGCTGCCTGTGCAGCAGCCCCACTTCCATGGCTAGAGATGCTCACCAGCTTACGTGCCATCATCCTATCGGGCGTGGCTGTTCTGTTGAGCCTAACTGGTCATCTAATGGGACAGCCCATGATGGAGTTAGCCTGTGCCCTGCTTGCTGTGCTTATCTCCGGAACGCCTATAGTCTATGCCGCGATGCAAGCTCTGTTTGTCAAGCGCAGTATCAAAGCCTCCCTCCTCATTTCACTGGGCATGGGGGCAGCACTGGGCATAGGAGAATACTTTGCCGCGGCAGAGGTGGCCTTCATCATGGCTCTGGGCGAGTACCTAGAAGACAGAGCCTTGGCACGTAGCAAATCCGAGATCAGAGCCCTGCTCCAACTTGTCCCCAGACAAGCTCGGCTTCTTGATGAAAAGACAGGTCAAGAGCACGACGTAGAGGCGCAGCAGGTGCAGGTGGGACAGCTGGTTCGCATCCTCCCCGGGGAAAGTATCCCCGTAGATGGCATAGTAGAGCATGGCGAAAGCTCCGTTGACCAGTCCATCCTCACTGGAGAATCCCTGCCCATAGACAAGCAGGTGGGCGATGAACTACTCTGTGGAACGACCAATCTGCATGGTGCAATAGAACTACGTTGCACCCGCAGGAGTACGGATTCCTCCCTCAACAAGATGGTACGCCTCGTGGATGAGGCAGAGAAAAGCAAAAGCCCCATCCAACGCCAAGCGGACAAGTGGGCATCAGTTCTCGTACCTGTTGCTCTGCTTATTGCCATACTGACCTATCTATTCACAGGTCACATCATTAATGCGGTGACTGTGTTGGTGGTGTTCTGCCCCTGTGCTCTGGTGCTGGCAACACCAGTTTCCATTATGGCGGCCATTGGTCAGGCCAGCAAGAATGGTGTGCTCATCAAGAACGGCGCAGCTCTGGAGGCACTAGGTAGCCTCAACTCTATTGCCTTTGACAAGACTGGCACACTCACACAGGGAAAGCTAAAACTCAGCGACTGTATTTATGCTAATGAGGAAGACAAGGTCTCCATAGACAACTGGATAGCACGCGCGGAAAAGCGCTCTGAACACCCCTTAGCGAAGGCAATAGTGGCACACTTTCGTCAGCATTATGGTGAAGAAGCCTTTGCGCAGCTTGATTCTCGCGATGATGCCTTCCACATGCTACCGGGGCGGGGAGTCAGCCTCCTCTCCCATGGGCAAAACCTGCTCTGCGGCAACAAAAAGCTCATAGAAGATCAGGGTGTAGCTGTAGATGAAACATGGCTACAATCTGCCCAGCATTTCCAAGAACAGGGAAAGGCACTAGTCTTTGCTGCCCTAGATGGACAGATTATTGCCCTACTCGCCCTGTCTGATGAGCTGAGACCCAGCGCCGCTCAAAGCATAGCTGATCTCAAAGAGCTAGGCATGTCTGTCAGCATGTTAACGGGCGATCACGCAGTCAGCGCGCAGTACTTTGCTAAAAAAATAGGCATCAATGCCGTGCATAGCGAGCTACTCCCCGAAGACAAGTTAGCCCACATCCAAAGCAAGCAGCAAAGCGGTGAAAAAATTGCCATGCTAGGCGATGGTGTGAACGATGCCGCCGCTCTCAAACTAGCGGACGTTGGCATAGCCATGGGAAAGGCTGGCAGCGATGTCGCCATTGACTCTGCTGATATTGCCCTCTTTGGTGAGGATTTAGGAAAGCTGCGCTACCTGCGCCGACTGTCGAAAGCAACCTTGGGGAGCATACGCTTTAATATCACGCTCTCCTTGGTTCTGAATATAGCCGCAGTGAGCTTGGCGGTAACAGGTCTCATTGGTCCCGTGGTGGGCGCACTGCTGCACAATGTAGGCTCTGTGCTGGTGGTAATGAATGCAGCAAGGCTGTTCCGCAAGAAAATCAACTAATAAATACAAATACCTAAAAAAACCGCTCCTCTTCATCGAGGAGCGGTTTTTTTAGTATTGTGTGAATTACTATCTTATCTATTGCGTCCTGCTGCGGCCGCTGTGGGCTTGGGTGCAGCAACTTGAATAGTTTCCATGCGCACACCTGCACGATTGGGGTCTTTGATGATAAGATTGATCTGTGACTGCTTGTCAGAAATGGTAAAGCGTGAGGCTTTGACGCGTACAGGTTCAGCAGATGGCTTCAGCTGTGCTGCGAGCATGAAGGAAACAACCTCGCCGCTCGCTCCTTTGAATGACCAGATGTTATCTTTCTGCACACCACGTCCTCCAGCTACGGCATTGGCGGCAATCTTGAATTTCTTGGCATCGCTGAAGTCTTGCTTGCTCGCAACCGTCATGACGAGAGGGTAGGGAGAAAGGTTGATAATGTGCTGACCACTGGGTGGAATTTGGCTTTCTACGAGAGGAATATTGCTCACAGAAATCTTGTCACTACCCTTCGCCTTGAAGGGGATGAGGATGCAGATAGGACGTGCGCCAGAGGGAATAGTTACGGTAAAGAGTGGGGGGGGGACTTTGTCACCGTTAGCACCAGAGGGATTCTCTGCCCAAAACTTCACATCACCACGAAGGGAAACGCGCTTGCTAACTAAACGGTTAGAAACTTCTATAGAGCCGTAAGTACCCTTGCTCTTTTCATAATAGAGCTTGTTGCTGGGTAGAGAGACC
>CAZRZE010000070.1:0-8795 GCA_964604535.1 uncultured Akkermansia sp. | reverse complement strand
GAAGGTGGTTTCCGCCCCCGTGGTGAGCATAACTTCCGCCGTCGCGACGACAACTTCCGTCCTAAGGATAGCGAATAAATATCCTCTTAATTTATCATGAAAAAAGGCATTTTTCCCCTTCTTCTCAGTGCTCTCTTCCTGTCATCACCCCTAACAGGTCAACAGGAAGAAGCAAAAGCTGCCCCTAGCGCGGATCACTCCAAACTCGAAGAGCAGTTAGAAGAATTCAAGAAAAATGCCGAAGCTGGCGATGCGCAAGCAATGCGCCAGATTAGCCTTCATTATGCTGCGTACGGTCTCGAAGAAAAAGCCCGTACGTGGCATGAACGCTATTTAAATCAAGTTCAAAGCGAAGCAGATGGTGGCAATGCAGAAAGCATGCTGCGCCTAGCACGTCTCTACCTACGTGGTGATGAGATGACACTGGCTGACCCTGTCCTCGCACAAAAATATTTCAAGCAGGCGGCTGACTCCGGTCACCCAGGCGCGGCTTATATCCTTGCCGACTTTTACGAAAAAGCCAACAACACGCAAGATAGCAAGCATTATTACCAGCTAGCCTACAATCTCTATACAGAGCGCAGCAAATCCGAAGAAAAGGACATACAGACCGATGCCATTTACTGGCTAGGCATCATGCAGCTATATGGTCAAGCCTGCGAAAAGAACGAGGAAGAGGCCATCAAGCTGCTCCATCAAGCCGCTGACAAGGGCAACCATCAGGCCAATCTACGACTCTTCCAACACTATGTCTATGCCAAACAAATGGACAAGGCCTTTGCCATCGCCCGCATTCTGGCAGACGAGGCTCATGATGGCCGCATGGCCTTCCTTGTTGCATGCAGCTACCTAGAAGGCAAGGATGTCCCGCTGGACAAGGCTCTCGGCGAGCAGTACTTGGCTCTGGCCTGCAAGCTAGCCAACGCTGATGCCCTTTACTACCAAGCCCTGCGCTACAAGGAACAGGGCGAGACAGACAAGGCCATAGCCTCCTTTGATTCTGCTAGTCAGCAGGGGCACACTGGTGCGTTAGTAGAGCTCGCGCAGCTCTTCATGGACAGCGACAGCGAAAAAGCCCTTCAGCAGTTGGAGCTAGCCGCTAATCTCTACTCCTCCCCCCAAGCAGCCCTCCTCCTTGCCCAGTACTATGATAAAAATGACGATACAGAAAAAGCCAATGCTTGGTACGTCATCGCCAGTGATAGGGGCGTTAGAGAGGCAGCAGGCCCCCGCGGTCTCCTCCACTTCATCCCACACAGCAATATAGACTGGAACCCCACCCTCGGCTACCAATGGTGGCGCGCGGGCAGTGAAGCGGGTGATGAGCTTTCCACACGCTACCTCAATATCTTTTACTACGGCATCATTCCCGCCGTTCTCATCATTGCCTTCTTAGCACCCATCCTCTTCGTTCGCCTACTCTTAAAGCGCAAATCGAAACGCGAGAAGAAGAAGTAAAAAGACATACATTATTCTTGCGCCTCGCTCCATTAAATGTTATAACAATTTTCATGAATTGGATCTTAAGCCCAGCCCTTCTCTGCTTGATGGCGGGGTGCTTGATGCCCATCAAGGCTGTTCAAGCAGATCCCGAGAAGTTGCAATCAGAAGAGCTCAAAACAGCAGCTCTCTCTCGCGCACAAGAGCTACTGCTACGTGCACGCCATCTTAAAAACAAAGATGAAGCCAATGCTCTCGCAGACGAGATTAATCGTAGCTTGGCAACCGAAAGAGACTACTGGGAATGTCTGCGCCGTGTGGGTTTTCTGGAAATACCCCTCTTTTGGCATCCCAAAGAGATGCGCCCGACCATCATCTCCTCTCTCCGCGAAAAGCAGGCTGATAATATCTGGACAGACAAGCTAGTAACAGCCTTTTATAATTGGCATGCGAGGCTGGGTTACAG
Source organism: uncultured Akkermansia sp. (assembly GCA_964604535.1). Classification (GTDB taxonomy): domain Bacteria; phylum Verrucomicrobiota; class Verrucomicrobiia; order Verrucomicrobiales; family Akkermansiaceae; genus Akkermansia. The sequence continues at coordinate 6,889 of CAZRZE010000070.1, read as the reverse complement.
TATGTCCGTGTGGATACAAAAGGAAAGCCTAAGCAATGCCAAATTGCAATGGCTACGACGCGAAATTGACACCCCCCTCAGGAGTTTTCGTCAGCGCAGGGGTGCCGATATCATCACAGGTGACGCACTGAGTCTGGATTCCTTTCTTGTCACAAAGGCTGCCAATTTTGATGAAATGCAGAACTACATTCTCGATTATCTTCACTCCGTCGTCAACTGCGGCATGGCAAACATTGCGCTCTACACTCACGAAAAATCCGACAATAAACATTTGATTTTGAAAGTTTATGGCATATCGAGAGATAACGGTCGTGGTTATTTTTTCTACTTTGATGCCAGTCACTTACCTGATATAGCTCAGCTTATCAAGTAGGGTATATGTCTTGTCATACTCCCTGAGCTTTTTGTCAGAAATGCCCACTCTTTGCGTACGTAAAGATAAATTGCTTGACGAATGCGGAGAGGATAAGCTAAACTAACACAGTTTATGAATACAAGCTCACATTTTCCCCATCGTATACAAAAAGGTTTTCACTATGGTATAGCTACACTTGGTCTCCTTGCTCTATCTAGCTGCGGCGAGAAGGAGGAGGAAAAAAAGGCTGATGTCCCAGATAGAATGACAGCGACATCTTCAGCTTCTTCTACCACTACAGCTGATCAGGCAACTGCGACCCCTACTAGCACTTCTTCTGCTTCCAAGGAAAAGGAAGCACTCGACAAAATGCTATACAATGATGTCATTTCTCTCGTGACACGCCATGCAGCCCAGCCTATCATGCAGGACACAGCACGTCTGCTTCTCGAAAAACTAGAGCTCTACCAAGCAGCTCTACCAGCTACAGCTCCCGCGCTTGATCAGTTCCTACTGACCATGAAAATCGCAGACCTGCGCCGCGAACTCACCGCATGGAGACGCGCTAATGAGTCCTATGAAGCCGCACTCGCTCTCTGGGATAAACTCAGTGCAGATGAACAAAATGAACTGAGCAACAAGCGACTCAAGAGCTCCCTCTACAATGGTCTCGCTGTCACGCTCTTCTCCCTTCCTCTGGAAGAAGGTGAAGCCATGCCCGACCGTCATGACAAGCTGCAAAAAACATTCAAACAACAGCTTAACACTGAAAAAGCCACCTACGACGCACTCGTTGCTTCTGGGGCAGAACAGGCAGAAATCCTACAAAGTGCCGCTGACGTCATCTCCGCCTACCGCTGCGTAGGTGATGGCTTCTACTACACAGGCAACTTGGAAGACGGACGAGAATGGTATGAAGCCGCACTCGTCTTTGCCTCAGAATTAAAAAACCTCAATGACATCGTGCTTCTGCAATTTGTCCGTACACTCTCCATCGTCGGTGAGCTAGAAAGCAAGGCAGGCAACAACAAAAAGGCACTTGAACGTCTCGCCAAGGCAGCAGAGGTCATTCCACAGCTTTTCAATCTCTCACAAAAGAGCAGCATCAAGCAAGAAACACGTGCTATCAATACAAAGATTGCGCCTATCATCAAGGAGCTGCAAGCACAGATCATTGCTGAAGGACGCGCTGTCGAAGAGATTGCTCAGCCAGAAGAGTTACCAGCAGAAGGAGCATAAGCCTCTATCGCCAACGCGATTTTTGCTAGCCCATGCAGCACCATTACCTGCCCAAGCCCCCTCCCAATGGCGCAGTTCATTAGCTCTCAGCTCGCCTTAGAGCATAATGCACGTATCCTCCGCAATGTTGCGGAGGACAGCGGCGTGCATATGCTAGTCGCACTCAAGGCATTTTCCATGCCAGCCGGTTTGGAGCTTCTTCGCCCCTTCGCCGCAGGTTGCTGCGCCTCGGGGCTTTATGAGGCACGTCTTGGACGTGACTGCGTGGGCGGCGACATTGCCGTCTACTCCCCAGCCTACAGGAAGGAAGAGATAGAAGAGCTACTGAGCTTTGCGCATCACCTTGACTTTAACAGCATCTCCCAATGGGAGAGCTTTAAAGAAACGCTTTTGCAGCACCCACGCTACCAGTCAGGAGAGCTGCGTGCTGGATTACGCATTAATCCTTGTCACTCTACAGGGCATACGCCCCTCTATGATCCTTGCGTTGCGGGCTCTCGCCTAGGTATCCCGAAGGATGAGTTATCGGGCTTTGATTTTGCTGGGCTATCAGGTCTGCATTTTCACACTCTCTGCGAGCAGGGATTTGACGATCTACTGAGCACATGGAAGGCCTTTGAGGCTCAGTTTAGCGATCTACTATGCTCCGGACAGCTCAGTTACCTCAATCTGGGCGGTGGGCATTGGATTAGCAAGCCCGATTATAATCGCCCTGCCCTCTGCGCTCTCTTGCGCGAGATCCAGCAGCGTTACCAGCTGCAAGTCTACCTCGAACCAGGTGAGGCATGGTGCATACACACTGGCATACTACGTGCCGAGGTGTTGGATATTTTTGACTCCCTAGGCTATAGCCATGCTATATTGGACGTCAGTGCCTCCGCGCACATGCCCGATGTGCTAGAGATGCCCTACCGTCCAGATATTTATCTGCGCTGCAATCAGACAATGGGCAGCGACAGCCAACCTGCCATCACCTTCCCCGATGAGCACTACGCACTAGCCACTGAGGCGGGCGAGCAGGCACACAGCTACAGATTGGGAGCACCAACCTGCCTAGCAGGTGATGTTATAGGGGATTACAGCTTCCCCCGTCCCTTGGAGATTGGAGATGTGCTCATCTTTGATGATATGAGCCACTACACCATGGTGAAAACCACCCACTTCAACGGTGTCATGCATCCCGATATTTGCCTCTTGAGGGCTGATGGCAGCTTAGAATTACAAAAACGCTTTAGCTACGAAGACTTCCGTCAACGTCTAGGCTAATTCTCGCATTATGTCCTCCAGCACAGAAGAAAAGAACCAAGGCATCTGGCAGCTCCTACGCCCCATACTTTCTAAGTACGCGAGCAAGCAGAAGGCACTAATCATCTTCGGTATACTTGCGGGCATTGTTGCTGCTGCTAGCGCGGGCTATGGTATCCCCTTTATGCTGGAGCATGTTTTCCCTGTGGTCTTTGATCCAGAAAGCGCGCCAGAGGGTCTCAAAACATGGCTCAACACACACTTACCCCATAGCAATCACGACTATATCTTGTTGTGGGGTGCAGCGCTGCTCATCCCCTTAGTCATGTTCATACGAGGCATGGCGAGCTATACCAATATTTTTTGCCTGAGCAAGGCGGGCATACGCATACTCTCTGCCTTGAGAAAAGATGTCTTTTACAGCCTGCAGTTCCTCTCCTTTTCTTACCTAGATAAGCGTTCTCGCGGGGAGTGGATTACCATCGCCCTTCAGTACACACAGGGCGTGCAGCAAACCATGCTCACTATCCTCAACGATGCGGTGCGCCAACCCCTCACCCTGCTGGCGGCTCTCTACTACCTCATCAGCACCGCCATGCAAAATGAGCAAACAGCCGCGCTGCTAGGCAACTTTCTCATAGCGGGCATCTGTGTCCCTCTTGTACGCCTTGTCGGCCGTCGCATTGTGAAGCACACGCGCAAAGCCCTCGCAGGCATGGGGCGCATCAATGCCCGCATTGAGGAGAGCTTTTCCGCGCAGCGTGAGGTGCGTGCCTTCAACCTGCAAGCCCACCAAAAAGAAAGCCTTAAGGGGGAAATCACCTTTTTCAACAAGTACATCCTGCGATCCGCAGCATGGCAACACAGCATCAATCCTGCTATTGAGGTAGTCAGCGCACTGGGTCTCAGCTTTGCCCTCTACCATGGGGCGAGTGACGGACTTACGCTGGAGCAATTTTCCGCCGTAGCCGCAGCTTTATACTACTGCTATGATCCCCTCAAGCGCATAGGAGTCATCATCAACCAAAGCCGCGTGATGGAGGTAAAGCTACAAGGCATCAACGAGATCATATACGCAAAAGACCTCACACCAGAGCCCAGTCATCCCACCCCCCTACCCACTCCTCTGCGTGGCGAGGTGAACTTTGAGAATGTCAGCTTTGGCTACAATGAGGAGGAAGTTGTCCTACACGACATCAATGTGAACATCCCAGCAGGTCAATGTGTTGCCCTCGTAGGTCCCAGTGGCTCAGGCAAGACCAGCTTCATCAACCTCATCTGCCGTTTCTATGATGCACAGGAAGGGCGCGTCAGCCTAGATGGAATTGATGTGAAGCAGCTGAGTCGCAGCGACCGCATGAACAACATCGCCCTCGTCTCCCAATTTGCCGCGCTCTTTCGTGGCACGATCAAGGAAAACATACGCGTAGGACAGCCCAACGCCAGTAAAGAGCAACTAGAAAAGGCCGCAAAGCAAGCCCTTGTTCAAGAGTTCACCCAGACACGCAACGAAGGCATAAATATGACCGTAGCAGAGGGTGGCACGGGACTCTCTGGCGGACAAAAGCAGCGTGTCTCACTCGCCCGCGCCTTCCTCAAAGATGCACCCATCCTCATCCTAGATGAGGCCACCTCGGCTCTTGACATGACCAGCGAGGCACGTATACAAGAATCCCTCACCCAGTTATCACAAGAGCGCACCTGCTTTATCATTGCGCATCGCTTTAGCACCATACGCATGGCACAGCGCATTCTCCTCTTTAACGAAGGACGCATCATCGCCGATGGATCGCATGCAGAGCTCTATGAGCGCAGCGCGCTCTACCGCCGCCTCTATGATGAACAAGTCAGCCAGCAAGACTCCTCTGGCACAACCCCGGAAGCCTCATGAAGAAATTTTTGCGATTCGCCCGCCTCTTTCTCCTGCCGCAGTGGAGACTCTTTTTGATAGCTCTGCTCACAGGTCTAGTCGCTGCAGCCGCTAGCGGCATGGGCTTACCCTTCATGATATGGGCAGTTTTTCCCATTATTTTTCAAGGAACAGAGGCTCTGCCCGCTTCCCTTGCCCCCTATGTAGAGGGTTGGGATAGGCATCACATACTGCTGCTCGCCTGCTCCATGATGCCACTTCTTTTTATTATAAGAGGCATAGCCATGTGGGGCAATGTTATGGTGGTGAATATACTCTCGCTTCGCATCCTGCAGGATTTGCGCCTCAACTTCTTCACTCGCATACTTGATCTCCCTCTATCATATAGCGAGTCACAGCAAAAGGGCGACTTGCTGAGCCGTCTCACCGCGGACACGCAGAACGTGCAGTTGGTCATCTCCAGAGTATCCAATGACCTCGTCAAGCAACCGATCACTGCGCTAGCCGCGCTGACTGCCTTCTTCATCCTCATCTTCCAACAGGGAGCAGACTGGAGCTTCATCATCAACATACTCTTTGTTGCCCTTGCCATCTACCCCGTTATCATCTTTGGCAAGCGCATTGCAAAACGCTCCCACCTTGTACAAAGCAACATGGGAGAAATGACCAGCATACTGCAACAAAACATTGAAAGCCAGCGTGAAGTTCGGGCCTATTCCCTAGAGCAACGTCAGACCGATGACTTTGAAGAGAGGGGCTGCACCTACGAACACAACTACATCAAGATGGTGAAGTACCAAGTTGCCATTACACCTATCATGGAGACGGTCACCGCCTTGGCTCTCGCCTTCCTACTAGCAAAGGGAAAACTCAGCGGCATGACGCTTTCCGACTTCCTCGCGCTTGCAGCAGCCCTTTACATGGGATTTGATGCGATGAAGCGCGCAGCGCGCAGCATCAATAGCCTCAACCAGGCACAAGGTGCGCTACAACGACTCAGCGACATCCTTGATGCTCCTAACGACATTAGTGACCCCGCACAGCCCAAGCACTGGCATGGCGTGCGCGGTGAGATACAGTTCAAGGACGTGGACTTCTCCTACCAGCAGGGAGGACACAAGGCTCTTCGCAACATCAATCTGCACATACCAGCAGGGCAAATTGTCGGGTTGGTCGGCGCAAGTGGAGCAGGCAAGAGCACCTTTGCCAGCCTCCTACCACGTTTTTATGATGTCAACTCTGGCAGTATCAGCATAGACGGTATAGATATACGAGAAGTCACCCAAGAAGAACTACGCGCCAATATTGCCCTTGTTGGGCAACATGCTCTACTTTTTGAAGGCAGCATACGCGATAACATCGCGTTGGGGAAACACTATGCCAGCGACAGGCAGATTCAAAGTGCAGCCGATGCGGCCTCTGTCACCAGCTTCTTGGATAACAAAGCAGAAGGACTGGATACCCTGCTAGGTCAAAGCGGTCTGGGTCTCTCTGGAGGACAACGACAGAGAGTCGCCCTCGCCCGCGCCTTTGCAAAGGACGCCCCTATCCTCATCCTTGATGAGGCAACGGCCTCCCTCGATGCAAAGGGAGAGCGTGAGATCCAACAATCCTTAGAATCTCTCTGTGCAGGACGTACTACCCTCATCGTAGCACATCGCTTTAGCACCCTGCAACATGCTCACAGGCTCCTCGTCTTTGACCAAGGCGAAATCATCGCTGACGGCAGCCACGAAGAGCTCTACCAATACTGTTCCATCTCAAGGAGCTCTACGACAAGCAAAATATTGAGGAAAACAGCTAAATTCATGCAAAGCAGGTACTCTGGTGATGGTTTTGTATAATTACAATTTGCAAAGAAACCTAACAAAGTCAACACTTTTCATAAAAAAGCGATGAAGGTCATCTATTTGAAAAGCGTTTCTAATTTTCATTCTATATCAATAAGATAGATATATATTTATTATACAATTTGTATACATAATAAACAATAAAGCAATAGCTAGAGTATGTTAATTTAATACAAAATCTATTTTTTTGCTTGATGCGCAATACAAATGTGTTAAACTGAAGCCCTATGAACAAAACTCAACTTGTAGATAAGATTCAATCCAAACTTGGTGACGAAGCAACTAAGAAATGCGCTGAAGCAGCTCTCAAGGCTGTTCTCGACTCCATCA